>JAILJR010000210.1 GCA_024694565.1 Butyrivibrio sp.
CATGAACAAGGTTATGGATGAGGAGAAGAAGGCTGTAGCTACAGGATACTGGGATATGTTCAGATTCAATCCTCAGGCAGAGAACAAGTTCACACTTGATTCCAAGCCTGCTACAGAAGACTTCCAGAGCTTCCTTGACGGAGAGGTTCGTTACCTTTCACTTAAGCTCAAGAATCCTGAGAGAGCAGCTAAGCTCAATGCTATGGCAGCAGAACATGCAAAAGAGCATCGTGCTTATCTCGAAAAGCTCGTTACACTCTACGGAAAGAACTGATTATATAAGTAATAACAGGCGGGCAGGGAAGAATTCCCTGCCCGTTTTGTATGACGTAAGTGTGTTTTGGATCAACGATGCTGATTAACGTCGTAGCTAAAAAAATCCCTGCCCGTTTTGTATGACGTAAGTGTGCTTTGGATCAACGATGCTGATTAACGTCGTAGCTAAGAAAAATTCCCTCCTGTTATCATATCGCCGGTGCAGCGCTATCATCATTTGCCGATATCCATAATCAGACACAAGAAAACCCCGGTTCAATAGAACCGGGGTCTGTTTCTGCAAAGGGCAAATGAACGATCAGATACTTGACAGGGTCTGCACTGCATTATCCTTAAGAACAACTGTGTAGTGCTCTGCGAGGAACTGTTCATCGGCTGTGCTGCCTATTTCGGTTTTACCGTACTCGGTCAGCAGAGAGCATATATTTCCAAACAATGTAGCGTCCAGATCTCCCTGATGAAGGATGAGGTAATATTTCCCTTTTGTCTCATTTTTGTAGAGAGTGTTGATGCCGCTAAACTTTCTTGAGACAATTGATGCGAATTTAGTGACCTCATGCAGGGAGTCGAAGGAGAAGATCTTCGAGCCCTTTCTGCTTGGCAGATCCTTTTTTCTTTGTCCCTGAGGCTTTTCCTTTACCTTTTTGGCTTCAGGGCGGCTCTCAAAGGAAGGCTGGAAATCTGCCATATTGCTGTGCTGGAGGCGCTGGAAGAGATTCATTACATCCTCCTCCTCGTCCTCATCTTCATACTCCTCCTCATCGTATTCATCATCTTCGTCATCGTCATCCTCGTCGTCTTCATGAACCGATGGTGCGAAGTTTGAAAATCTTGTATCCAGCTCGTCCGGATCCTCAACCTTGGTAATGATAAGAACAATACATTCTGCATTTATGGGAATGGCCTCAATCATTATGGGCGTATCTTCAGCATCAAAGCCAAACTCTAAATTGGCCTGCTGCATCATGTCCTGGAAAAGCTCTTTGGCCTTCTCCGTTCCATATGCCAGCTCCGAAATCTTCAGGTCTCGCTTCGCAAGGTCGTCTCTGGTAAGTGTACATCTGATCTGGTGATCGTTTACTCTTTCAATTTTCATGATGCATACCTCCTTTCTGACTTTGGATTACATAGATACTAAATTATTGAGTATACTATGTCAATAGATATATCGGCATATAAATAGGAAAAAACCTATATCTACATAAAATCTTAAGAAAATCTAAAGAAAATCTTAAGAAATTTCGACGGTAAATCTTAAGAATTTGTTGCTATCATAATTTCTGTGAGATGCCTCCACCGAGTATACAGCCCGGAAAGGAGGGATTGAGAACGGATCTACTAAAATTCTAAAAGTTCTTTTTTCTTACATGACGATGTAAGATGTCTTAAGAAGTTTCTTAAAGAATTTTCCGTAGTAAGTCATCAAATAACATATAACAAATTCAAAACTTAGTATTTTCTAATTTCATTATACCATATTTTGTTTGAGCAAAATGTGGAAACTAAGGGTTAAGGTGAAGGTGTCTCAAAATATTAAAATATGTCAATGAGTAGTCTGGCAATTATTGAAAAATACAGGAAATTTATCACAATTTAAAACCTTTTGGCAATGTTGCCGACGAAATAAGAGAATAAACTGGGTAAGAACCATCAATTGTAACAGAAATACAGGAGGACCCCACCAAATGTACACAGAAAGCAAAATTACTGATTCTGACCGGGTGACTTTCATAATGACGTATACATCAATGTTTGATATAATATAGGGCGATTGTAAAGGAGCTAGAACATGAGAAGAAGAAAGAAGAGAAATATGTTTCCGGCGATTATTATAATCGTCCTTATTTTTATTTTTGCAGGAGTTTTTGCGCTACAGCAGTATTTAAAGCGCTATTCGTACAGCCAAGAGAAAGCCGATCTCGATGAATATTTTGGTATTAATGGGGCTGAAGATGTACCTATCATCCTTGGAACCGAGCGCATAGAGGAGCATGCTCTTTTGCTGGACGGCTACTATTATATGGACTTTAAGTCGGTTCAGAAATACCTCAATGACAGGTTTTATTTTGGTGAATACGATGGAACCCTGCTCTATACCACACCGACTGCCATCATCACTTCAGAGATAGGAAGCAAATCCTGGTCTGACACTGAGGGTGGAGCCTCGGAAGAGCCTTACGTGATATCAAGGCTGGAGGGAGAAGACCTCTATGTTGCTCTGGAATATGTAAAAAAATATACAAATTTTGCCTATGAGGGATTTACAGAGCCCAATCATATGCTTTTGACGACCAAGTGGGAAGAACAGTCAGTAGCAGAGGTTAAGAAAAAGACCCAGATACGGCTTAGGGGTGGAGTAAAGAGCGAGATTTTAAAGGAGCTGGAAAAGGGTGACAGCGTTCAGGTTCTCGAGGAGCTTGAGAACTGGTCAAAGGTCATGAGTGACGATGGATACATCGGTTATGTCGAGAATAAACGCTTATCGGATGTAACAACAATAAGTCCTATTCCGGTGAATGATTATACAGAGCCGGAATACACAAATCTTTTGCGGGATCACAAGATCAACCTCGGTTTCCATAACCTTGGTGGACCGGCAGGAAATGATTCCCTGGTAGAGAGCATATCAGGAACCAAGAGTCTAAATGTAGTGGCTCCCACATGGTTTGCTGTTACAAGTAATGAAGGTGCAGTGAGAAGCTATGCGTCTGCTGCTTATGTAAATACTGCGCACAGCAAGGGAATTGAGGTATGGGCGCTGATTGACAATTTCACGGGCGGATCTGAGGTCTCCACTTCTGAGTTTATAAATCGTGCATCAAGCAGAGCTGCAATAATAGAAAATGTTGTCAGAGAGACTACTGCAGTTGGCGCTGATGGAATCAATCTTGATTTTGAGTCGGTTAATTCAGAGGATGGACAATCATTTGTGCAGTTTGTAAGAGAGTTGTCCATAGCATGCAGGAAAGCCGGACTAGTTTTTTCGATAGACAACTATGTACCTATGAATTTTAACGACTTTTATGATCTGGAAGAACAGGGAGTTGTTGCAGATTATGTCATTATCATGGGCTATGATGAGCATTACCCGGGGTCAGCGGAGGCAGGGTCAGTAGCGTCCATTGGTTATGTGGAAAACGGAATAATCAATGCCCTCAAAGAGGTCGATGCATCCAAGGTAATAAATGCTGTGCCCTTTTATACAAGAATATGGCACAATAATAATGGTCAGCTTAACGTAGAGACTGTCGGAATGAAGAAGGCACAGGAATATATTGTGAATCACAATATCAACATGCAGTGGGATGCAGCTACAGGCCAGAATTATGGATCATATGCATCAGACGATGGCATTGTTCATCAGATCTGGATGGAGGATGCCAGCTCTTTGGGCCAGAAGATAGAGGTCATGAGCGCAAACAATATTGCCGGAATTGCAGAGTGGTGCCTTGGCATGGAGACAAGTGATGTCTGGGACGTGATTGCTGCATATATCGGAGGCTGATAGCTTGGAAACAGAAGTAGTAGAGATAGATGCAAAAAATATCACCGGCGACGCAAAAAGGCACCTGGAACGGGCCGGTGAGATAATAAGAAATGGCGGACTTGTAGCTTTTCCTACTGAGACTGTGTATGGTCTGGGCGGAGATGCCCTTAATCCCGAATCATCGAAGAAGATATACGCCGCCAAGGGGAGACCTTCTGACAACCCGCTCATTGTTCATATTGCAGACATGGAGCATCTTGAGAGGATTGTAAAAAGGGTTCCTGAGGCTGCTTACAGACTCTCAGAGGCTTACTGGCCCGGACCCATGACTATGATAATGGAAAAAGAAGACCTGGTTCCTTATGAAACCACAGGAGGTCTTGATACCGTAGCCATACGTATGCCGAACAATGAGATTGCGCTTGAGCTTATAAGGCAGTCAGGAGGCTATATTGCAGCTCCCAGTGCAAACAGGTCTGGAAGGCCAAGTCCGACTCTTGCCAAATACTGTATTGAGGATCTTTCAGGAAATGTGGATATGATAATTGATGGCGGTCAGGTTGGAATCGGGCTTGAGTCGACAATTGTGGATCTGACAAGCGATATTCCCATGATCCTGCGTCCCGGATATGTCACCCAAAAGATGCTTAAAGATATTCTTGGTGAAGTTGAAGTGGACAGAACAATCATAGACGGAAATTCAAAACAAAAGCCGAAGGCGCCCGGCATGAAATATCGGCATTATGCTCCGAAGGGAGAGCTGAAGATAGTTCAGGGATCACAGGAAAAGGTCATTGAATACATAAATGATGAGGCAAAAAAGGCTAAAGATTCAGGAAAGCGTGTCGGAGTGATATGCACCGACAGCTCAAGTAATAAATATCTGGCCGATTCAGTAAAAAGTGCAGGGAACCGAAATGATGAAAATACAATCGCACACGAGCTGTTCAAGGTTCTTAGGGAATTTGACGACGAGGGTGTGGATGTGATATTTTCAGAGTCGTTTGATGATAGCGGGCTGGGCCGGGCAATCATGAACAGACTTTTAAAGGCTGCGGGACATAATGTAGTTATTCTTTAGTTGATCATTAGTTATGTTATAATGAAAAGGATAATGAATTTTTTCGGAAATTCGGTATATGTAACGGACCGGCTTTCACCTTCATGTGAGAGCGTATCTAATGGAGACAGATTTCCGAACCGGTTTCCTTATTTGGTTCGGAAGGTCAAAAAAATATATCAGTTATGTAGGAAGGCGAAAAAATGATAGCAATAGGAAGTGATCACGGCGGGTATGATCTCAAGGAATCAGTAAAGAAGCATCTTGATGAGAGAGGGATTAAGTACAGGGATTTTGGAACTTTTGATAAGCAGTCCTGTGACTATCCTGATTTTGGAAAGGCAGCAGCTGAGGCTGTTGGCAACGGAGAATGTGAAAAGGGCATTGTTATCTGTACCACAGGCATAGGGATTTCAATTGTTGCCAATAAGGTAAAGGGTGTGCGCTGCGCACTTTGCTCGGAGGTTACAACTGCAAGACTTACACGTGAGCACAATGACGCAAATGTACTTGCCTTGGGCGGCGGAATGACCGGTCCTCTTCTTGCAGATGAGATCGTAGATGTCTTTCTTGATACTCCTTTTTCCGGACTCGAGAAGCACAGCCGGAGAATAGAGAAGATAAAGGAAATGGAATAAAAAATTCGGGAGGCGAAAGATGGGTAAAGTTGTTGTTATGGATCATCCACTGGTCCAGCACAAGATTGGTTATATCAGAAGAAAGGATACAGGCACCAAGGATTTCAGGGAAACAATCAGTGAGATAGCTATGCTTGAGTGCTACGAGGCCACAAGGGACTTAAAGCTCAAGGATGTAGAGATTGAGACTCCGATTACGAAAACCACGGTAAAGGAGCTGAAGGGAAGAAAGCTCTGCGTTGTTCCTATCCTCAGGGCGGGCCTTGGAATGGTTGACGGAATGCTGGCCATGATTCCTGCTGCAAAGGTGGGGCACATAGGTCTTTACAGGGATCCTGAGACCTTAAAGCCTGTGGAGTATTACTGCAAGATGCCTGCAGATGTATCCGAGAGGGAGATATTTGTGGTTGATCCCATGCTTGCAACCGGCGGTTCATCAGTTGCCGCAATTCAGATGCTTAAGGACAGAGGGTGCACCAACATTCACTTTATGTGTATTATTGCAGCACCTGAGGGTGTAAAGGCCATGCAGGAAGCTCATCCCGATGTGGACATTTACATAGGTGCCCTTGATGAGAAACTCAATGAACACGGATATATAGTTCCGGGTCTGGGCGACGCAGGAGACAGAATTTTCGGAACTAAGTGAGATACAGGAGGTTTTATGAAGAGGGAGGATTACATTACCTGGGATGAGTATTTTATGGGTGTAGCCAAGCTTGCAGCAATGAGATCGAAGGACCCCAACACTCAGGTTGGAAGCTGCATAGTCAGTGAGGACAACAACATTCTGTCCATGGGCTACAACGGTTTCCCCAAGGGCTGCTCCGATGAGGAATTTCCATGGGAGAGAGATAATGATGATGAGCTGCTGACGAAATATCCTTTTGTCACCCACAGTGAACTCAACGCGATTCTTAATTACAGAGGCGGCAGCCTTGTCGGTTCAAAGATATATGTGTCTCTTTTCCCGTGTAATGAATGTGCAAAAGCAATAATTCAGTCCGGAATACGCACGGTTGTTTATGACAGTGACAAATACTGTGATTCGCCTTCGACTAAAGCTTCCAAGAAGATGTTTGATGCGGCAGGTGTGAGATATTATCAGTATCAGCGCAGTGGGAGGAATATTCATATTACTATCTGAGGCATGAGGAAAAATACCGGAGTCACTAATGGAAACAAAAACTGCATAAGCAGAAAATGGAAAAGGGCTGTAAGCACACTCCTTCTTTTGTCGGTGCTTTCTCTTGCATTTCCTGTGACTTCTGTCGCCACTGAGTCAACCAAGCAGAAGCTTGAGGAAGCCAAAAAGAAAAAGGAAGAGTCTCAGGGAAGGCTTGAGGACACAAAGGACGACCTGGTGGAGATGCACGAGGAGAAGCAAAGCCTTCAGGGGCAGCTGGACACACTAAACCTGCAGCTTGAAGAGGTATCCGACAACCTCGAGGACATAGAGGAACAGATTGAAGATAAGATCATTGATATAGAAAATACCCAGACGGAGCTTGAGGCCGCCAGGGATAGGGAAGAAGAACAATACGCCTCAATGAAGAAAAGAATACAGTTCATGTACGAGAAGCAAAACTATCTTGTTCTTGGAATGTTTTTGGGGGCAGATACTTTTTCGGATTTCCTGAACCAGAGTAACTACTTTGAACAGCTCTCAGCATATGACAGGAGGATGTTTGAAGAGTACATTCAAAACAGACAGTACATTGAAGAAAAAGAGGCAATTCTTCAGGAACAGCACCAGGTCCTGAAGGAGTACAGAGTTAAGGAGCAGGCTGAGCAGAGCAGGGTATCGGGACTTGTCAGCCAGACTTCCGGCTCAATCAAGCAGTATACAAATGATATTTCCGATGCCGAGGCCAGGGCGAGGGCTCTTGAGGATGAGATAAAGGCTCAGGAGAGGGATATCAATAAGCTTGAAGAGAAGCTTGCCGAGGAGATCAGACTCTCAAAACTTGCCCGGCAGTCAAAATGGAGAAACATTTCAGAGGTAACATTTGCAGATGGCGACAGGACGCTCCTTGCAAACCTCATATACTGCGAGGCTGGAGCTGAGCCCTATGAAGGTATGGTTGCGGTGGGAGCTGTTGTCATAAACAGAGTTCTGAGTTCCGTCTACCCGGATACGGTAGTCGGGGTTATATATCAGAGTAAACAGTTTTCGCCGGTAGCCAGTGGAAGACTGGCGCTGGCTCTTGCAGACGGAAAAGCTACAGATGCCTGTTATAAGGCTGCCGATGAGGCGATGAAAGGTTATTCAAATGTTGGCAACTGCGTATACTTCAGAACGCCGGTGCCGGGACTGAGCGGAATCAATATTGGCGGGCATGTATTTTACTGATGCTCATGACAGAACTGTTCTATAGGACCTGTCAGGGACTCAATGCCATCCGAGTAGATTTCATTAAGGAGCCTGTTCAGGGAGAGCAGGCTCTTTTTAAGGAGAGCTTCGTCGATGAGTCGCTTTTCAAAGGCTTCGGAAAGCTCGTCCAGATCCACAACTCTGATACGTCCATCGGGATAGATCTTAACATCAGCCAGAAGGTCAATTACGAGAAGCTCATTTCTGTTCTGATCCAGCTCATAGGTTATGATGTCGCAGTACCAGCAAAGAAGTGTTCCGTCACTTTTTAAAAATTTGCTGACCTTGTAACCCCTGTCCAGATAATAGCAGGAGTAGCCGCTGGAAAGATCGCTCCTATCCCTGATTGTGTGCCACTTGGTCACGATCAGGGAGCTGTCATGAAACAGGATAATATCATCTTTTAATTCGACGCATTCATCCGGGATGAATCGCCTGCGAAGTAAAGTTAGATTATTCATACGAAAATAATACTATCACAAAATTTGAAAGTCAATTATGCGGGAACACTCGATCAAACTTACACTATTAAAAATTGGATACTTTATTCTTGTGCTTTTCATAGCAACCTTTATTGTAGGGCAGTTTTCAAATGCCGATAATGCAGATATGTCTGCGCCAATGGCTAAGGCAGGGCTGCCTGTTGTAGCGCTCAAGAGTGGCGGAAGAGATATTAATCCGCTAATGGGTTATATTTCGAAGATGGATCTGAGTTATTTTAGGGGCTCCATTATTCCTGTGGACAGCAGCAGAGAGGTTTCGTATAAGGTTTATACCTACGGGAGCCCTGTCCGGGATCTTGCCTTTGAGGTCAGAAGTATTGATGGAAAGAGCCTTGTGGAAAACACATCCCTTACGGATTATACCTTTGAGGATGGAGTGATCAATGGCTCTTTTCAGATAAAGGATCTGATAACGGCCTACAGGGAGTATATGCTGGTCATTCTGATGGATACCGAGCTGGGACGAGCCAGGTATTATACCAGGCTCATATGGACAGAGGATGACAGCAGATATCACATGGAGGATGAGCTCAGCTTTGCTCTTGCTTTTTCTGAAGCAACGTTTAACAAAGAGGCCGCTAAAGAGTATTCAAAGTATCTCGAGCCCAATTCAGAGGGAGACAATACGACCTTTAACAGAGTGAACATTCACAGTAATCTGAATCAGGTGACCTGGGGCGATCTGGAAATAACCGGAAGAACGGATCCGGATATTTATGTAACTGATCTGCAGGCCCAGACGGGAAGCTATGTGCTCAAGTACAGGGTAAAGGTCAAGGATGGTATAAATGAAAGAGAGTACAATGTAAAAGAAGAATACAGGATCAGGCATACATCTGACAGACTGTATCTGCTGGATTTTGTCAGGACCATGAATTTCATCTTCGACACATATTCATATATCCTTGGGACTGATACCATCGGCCTCTCAATCTCGTCGCCGGATATTCAGCTGGTTGAGAGCGGCGGAGGAAGTGCCTTTGCCTTTGTTTCGGAGAACAGGCTCTATATGTTCAATAATTCTGAGAGCAAGCTGGCCAGCATATTCGGATTTTATGATTCAGACAACGATGATGAAAGGACCAGGTGGGATCAGCACTCTGTCAAGATCCTGAATGTCGATGAGGCAGGTAACGTATTGTTTTCCGTAGCCGGTTATATGAACAGGGGAAACCATGAGGGCTGTGTCGGCGTAGCGGTTTATGACTACAATTGCTCAATAAATGCTGTGGAGGAGCTTGCCTTTATTGAGAGCAATCAGTCACCGGAAATACTTTGCAACTATATGTCTAAGATCGCATTTCTTAGCAACGGCGGAGTATTCTACTGTATGCTGGACCAGAACATATATGCGGTTGATCTGGCTACAAGAACCTGCGGCCTTGTTGTTGATAACATAGGTGCAGGAGAATATAAGATATCAAGCTCGGAGAGTACGATAGCCTGGCAGAAGGATTTAAAAGGGCTTAGTCTCATGAACCTCAATTACAGGACTGAGTCCCTGAAGGAGGCTGAAGAAGGAGAGCTTTTAATCCTTCTTGGGTTCATGGGTGAGGACCTTGTATATGGCATATGTAACAATTCGGATGTGGGTGTGGATCGTATCGGTAATCCTATTTATCCGATGAACAGGATCATAATTGAAGATTTGGAAGGTAATGTGCTGGAGAACTACCATCCTGAGGGCATATTTGTGTCAGGTGTAAACATAGGGACCAATCAGATCAGGCTGACCCGCCTTGTAAAGAGCACAGACAATAACTATGTATCAACCTATGATGACCAGATTGTAAGTACGCTAAAGGAAGAAGGCGGAAGCAACACTCTGGAAGTGGTAGCTGTTGATGTCTTTGAAAAGATTGTACAGATCCATCTGAAGAATGATTTAAAATCCGGAAAGTTCCGTGTTCTGACCCCGAACCAGACTCTCTTTGAGGGCAGCAGGAACGTCACCCCCGATATTGAAAGGGATGTGGATGAGAAGCCGTTTTATTATGCCTATGGATTAGGCGGCATAGAGGGAATATTCACAAATGCGGCTGATGCGGTGAGTCTTGCAAACAGTGTGTCAGGCGTTGTGACCGGAGATGGCAACGATTATGTATGGATCAAGGGAAATCTGTCGCGCTCAAATCAGATCATGGCTATAACAAGGGATGCAGAGAATTATGACAATATGACGTCCAGGAATTCGACTGCAGTATGTCTTGACCTGATACTTAATTTTGAGGGGATAAGCAGGAATGTGGAGGAGCTTCTGGCAGAGGGAATGGGAGTTGTAGATATTCTTTCATCATCTTTGCCTGATTCAAGGATACTGGATCTGGACGGATGCCCGCTGTCAACCATTCTTTACTATGTGAATCAGGATATACCGGTAATGGTGATGTTAAATAACGGGCAGTCCATGCTGGTGATTGGATTTAACGATCTAAATACGGTTCTGATGAACCCGCAAAGCGGTGAAGTGTACAAGTATGGAATGAACGACACGGATAAGCTCTTTTCCGAAAATGGAAATCATTTTGTGACGTATATTGACAAAGAGCGTGGTTACAGATAAGTGCAATTCGGTTGTCGGACGGGGCAGGTTAGTACACCAAAAAATAAATAACCGATACAAATCCACCGATAATTTTTCCAGCTGCCGCGTTGTCATCAGTCGTCAATGTTAGAGCGCTGCAAATGGATTTATTGCTTATTCCAGTTTACAGAAAATTAACTTGTGTACAATGCCGACGTGTGGCTATAATTATGCGGTGGTGAAGAATTATTGATTTGCTTAAAGAGGAGACGAGATGACGGATAACAGAAATGATGACCTTGACTTCAGAGAAGTTACTGATGATGAGGCGGTAGATATAGAAAACAGGGATACAGACAGCGGAAGTAAAGAAACGAACGGGGGCAGTGATGCTGACAGAAAAAACACCTCCGGAGAAGGAAAAGGCGGAGATGAGCAGCCACAGTTCGAGGATGTGTGCTTTGTGTGCAGAAGGCCGGAGAGCAAGGCAGGAAAGATGTTTCATCTTCCGAACAACATCTGTATCTGTAATGACTGCATGCACAGGACAATGGATGCGGTGAGTCAGTTTGATTATCAGAATATGCTCAATAATCCGGGGCTTCTGAATGAACTCAACAAGAATATGGGGTCATTCCCGGGACTTGGCTTCATGAAGATGGATGATTTAGGCAAGGGTGGGATGAACAACGGTGGAGGAATTCCTAACTCCCAGAAGATAAAGAAAAAGAGCGAATCATCGACAAAACCTGTATTTGACATAAGGAACATACCGGCGCCTCATAAGATAAAGGCTAAGCTTGATGAGTATGTCATTGGACAGAACAAGGCCAAGAAGGTGATGTCGGTAGCTGTATACAATCACTATAAGAGGGTTGCTACAGACACCATGGACGAGATAGAGATAGAGAAGTCAAATATTCTGTTGCTTGGACCTACCGGCAGTGGAAAGACATATCTTGTAAAAACTCTGGCAAGGCTTCTTGATGTGCCGCTTGCCATAGCAGATGCAACATCCCTGACAGAAGCCGGATATATCGGTGATGATATAGAGAGCGTGGTAAGTAAACTTCTTGCGGCAGCAGGCAATGATGTTGAGAAAACTGAACACGGTATCATTTTCATCGATGAGATAGACAAGATTGCCAAGAAAAAGAACACCACATCACGAGATGTAAGCGGAGAGTCTGTACAGCAGGGAATGCTAAAGCTTCTGGAGGGCTCAAATGTTGAGGTGCCTGTCGGCGCAGGCAGCAAGAATGCTATGGTGCCTCTTGCTACGGTAAATACAAAGAACATACTCTTTATCTGCGGCGGTGCATTTCCTGATCTTGAGGAGATCATCACACAGAGGCTCAATAAGCAGACATCCATCGGCTTCGATGCAGATCTCAAGGATAAGTATGAGGATGATCCCAATATACTTAGCAATGTAACTATTGAAGACCTCAAGAAATTTGGAATGATCCCGGAGTTTTTGGGAAGGCTTCCAATAATCTGCACACTTACAGCACTGACAAAACAGATGCTGGTTCAGATCCTCAAGGAACCAAAGAATGCGATCCTGAAGCAATATCAAAAGCTTCTGGCTCTGGACGAGGTTGATCTCAGATTCGATGATTCAGCTCTGGAGGCTATTGCGGACAAGGCAATGGAGAAGGAGACGGGAGCCAGGGCTCTTCGCGCGATTATTGAGGAGTTTATGCTTGATATCATGTATGAGATACCCAAGGATGAAAACATTGGAAGGGTGACGATAACAAGAGACTACATAGAAGGAAAGGCATCGCCTTTGATCGAGATAAGAGGTGAGGCAGTTGCACCAAGGCTCCCACAATTGGATAAGGACAAGGATACGGAAGCCTGAATACTACGATGGTATGTGGAATAAGTAATTGAAATATAAGTAATATAAGACCGGGTGCCGGCAGTATTGCCGGATGCCCGGTCTTTAATAATAGTCTGAAACCAGATCAAAAAACTGTGATGAAGGTTCCTGAAAGAACGGAATAATAAAGGTCATTCAAAGGTGATCTGTGTTCCTGCTTTGCCCTTGAGAGCGTCGGATACTGAACTGAGCGATGTTATGAGAACACTTCCATTGTGATTGGAGTTCAAGAACTCTATGGCTGCTTCAATCTTTGGAAGCATGTCAACTTCTCCGAATTCACCCGCTTCGATGTAAGCTCCGGCCTCTTTTACATTCATCTTTTGGATAGGTGACTCATCCGGAGTCCCGAAATTTTTGTAAACATAGGGGACGGATGTCAGGATTATGAGTCTGTCAGAGCATAGATCTGCAGCCAGCTTTCCGGCAATGGCATCCTTCTCAATAACGGCTGATGCTCCCTTTAATACATGACCCTGCTCGATGACCGGGATACCGCCGCCTCCGCAGGCTATAACCTCCTGCCCTGCATCAACAAGAGCACGGATGGCATCTATTTCAACAATATCGATGGGCTTTGGAGCGGCAATTATTCTTCTGTAACCCTTACCGGGTTCCTCTCTTACAAAATTTCCCTTTTTAACCTCGTTGTCAGCATCCTCTTTTGACATGTTTCGTCCGATTGCCTTTGTGGGGGAATAGAATGCCTCGTCATAGGGATCAACTGTTACCTGTGTCAGGATAGTGCTCACGGGTGTAGAAATACCGCGGCTTGTCAGCTCTGTTCTCAGAGAGTTCTGGATATCGTATCCGACATATCCCTGGCTCATGGCGCTGCATACGCACATGGGAGCAGCGGTATAGTCAATGTAGATCCTGTGGAGCTCTGTCATTGCCTTGTGTATCATGCTGACCTGAGGTCCGTTGCTGTGAGTGATGACCAGCTGATACCCGGCCTCTATAAGATCCGCCAGAGCCTTTGCTGTGAACCTGGTGGCATTCATCTGTTCATTAGTGGTTATCCCCAAAGCCTCATGCCCCAAAGAAACAACTGCCTTGATATTATCCATTTTAACCTCATTTCTACGTTCAAGACTTTCACGTATGATAATCGAATTTTTGAAGTGACTGTGTAAATCACCAACTATCTGTTATTGTACCTTAACATAGCACTTTTTGGAAGAAACAGTTACAATTCGGTGGTCAGCCGGCCGGAGAGAATGTATGGGCTGGGCATTGAATTGTGACAAGAAACAGATGACTTTGGAAAAAGCCCTTGATATTTTTGGCCAAAGTAGTAGACTATTCACTTGTCAAGTTAAAGGGGTTTTTTCAGATTTGTGTAGAAAGACAGGAATAATATGCAGAAAAAGGCAGCAATAAGAGATCTGACGGTTGGGGATCCGATGGGACTTATCCTTGGATTTGCAATGTCATTGTTCTGGGGAATGCTCTTCCAGCAGCTCTACAACATAATAGATACGGCGATCGTATCCTGGTTTATTGGTAAAGAGGCATATACCGGAGTCGGAACGACAGGGGCTATAAATTTCCTTATAATGGGATTTTGTATGGGAGTGTGCAACGGATTTGCAATCCCGGTAGCTCAGAGATTTGGGGCGAAGGACTTCAAGAGCATGAGGAAATTTGTGTCTCATGCCATTATACTCAGCTGCATATTTGCCGCTGTGATGACATTTTTTGTCAGCATATTCTGCAGACAGATTCTGATTGCCATGAGAACACCGTCAGATGTTATAGATTACGCCTACAGGTATATCATAGTAATTTTTCTTGGAATCCCCGTCACATATATGTATAACCTTCTTTCCGGAGTGATAAGAGCTCTGGGTGACAGCAGGCATCCGGTGCAGTTTCTTATAATTGCTTCCATTATCAATATTGTGCTGGATCTTCTTTTTATAGTTCCTCTTAAAATGGGAATAACGGGAGCCGCACTTGCAACAGTGATCTCACAGGGAATCTCCGGCCTCATGTGCCTTGTGTTTATCATTAAGAAGATTGAGATCCTCCATTTAAAGAAGGCGGACTGGGAGCCGGACAGGGCTCACTTCCTTATCCTTCTCAACATGGGTGTTCCGATGGGACTTCAGTATTCCATAACAGCAATCGGAAGCGTGATACTGCAGATAGCGATCAACGGTCTTGGAACAGATGCGGCAGCTTCGGTTACGACTGCTACCAAGGTTGGAATGTTCTTCTGTATACCCTTCGATGCTCTTGGCTCAACCATGGCTACCTATGGCGGACAGAACGTGGGAGCCAAAAAACTTGAACATTTACAGCAGGGACTTGTGGCAGCTGTAAAGCTCGGATGCGGATATTCTGTTCTGGCGTTCCTGGTGCTGTATTTTTTTGGAAGAACCTTTGCCATGATTTTCCTTGACTCAGCAGATACGGCCTGCCTTGACAATGCGCATCTCTATCTCATTGTTAACTCAGCGTTTTATATTCCGCTTGCCCTGGTAAATATTGTCAGATTCCTTATACAGGGAATGGGATTTTCTATGTTTGCTGTCCTTGCAGGTGTTATGGAGATGGTTGGAAGAACTATTGTGGCAGTGGCACTTGTGCCGATATTCGGGTTTCCTGCCATCTGTTTTGCAAGCCCCATTGCCTGGGTACTTGCAGATGCATTCCTTATACCCGCTTATATATCTGTAAAGAACAAGCTAAAGAGAATATTTAACGGACAGGTCGAGATATACTGATCATACCGGTACATGAAACAGAAAAGAACCGATACAAATCCATAGGGGATTAGTATCGGTTTTTTCTGTTTCATGTACCACGCGACTAAGGAGCGTATGGATATTCCGGTTAGATGATCGTCCGGTTTATGTGTGCTGTCATATTGGGGTCAAGATCCGGGTTGATCTTGGTGATTCTTCTGTCGTAGGTCATAAGGCCGTTGACCTCTTCCTCTACATCGGAAAGCTGTGTGTAAACAGCTCCTGATAAGCCCTTGGCGATAAGCGGCTTCATACCGGCATTTATAAGGTTGTAGTATGCGACACCCAGCTCATCAAGGGTGTCGTATTTTTTGTATCCATAGACTCTGTCAACACTGCTGTGATCCTTGACATAACAGGCAAGGCCTCCATATTCGGAGATGACAAATGCTCTTTGTCCTATGCCGGTTTCAACTGACAGGGGGCGGAAATAGTTGTGGACACTCCTGAAATTGCCGCTTCCCTCGTCAAACCAGCCGCTTGCCTGGTCAATGGGACGTGTATCATCCAGCTCTTTTGCCATGATTGTGGCACCTGCGGCATTGAACTGGCCCCATCCTTCATTGAACAGTACCCAGGTGGCAATGCTGGGAACGTTGTACAGATAGCTGATGGTCTCATGCATCTCCCGAAGCCATTCACTTCGTCCCTCGGCGGAGCTTCGGGAGAAGGTCTTGTAGTGGGAGGGACCGTCCGACATACGGCCGAACACCTTGGGAAAGAGTGTTGGAAGATATGATACTATGGGCTTTGCGTAGCTTGAGCCGCCGCTTACCATGTCCTGCCAGACTATCATTCCAAGTCTGTCACAGTGATAGTACCATCTTGCAGCTTCGACCTTGATGTGCTTTCTCATCATATTGTAGTGGAGACGCTTCATCTCAAGAATGTCGAAGATAAGGGCATCATCTGAGGGGGTGGTGTAAAGACCGTCAGGCCAGTAGCCCTGGTCAAGTACTCCCATCAGAAAATAGGGGCTGTGATTGAGATTGAAGCGGTAAATGCCGTTGTCATCCGGCTCAACAGAGAAAAAGCGCATCGCAAAGTAGGAATCTACAAGGTCTTTTCCTGCAGACAGCCGGATGCTGTACAGATACGGATCCTCCGGAGACCAGAGATGGGCATCTTCAATTGAGAAGCTGCAGCTATAGATGCAATCGGAATCTTCAGTGCGCTCCGGTATTGTCATAGGGCATGTATCCGATGAGCTGCCTTCAAAGAAATGTTCAAAAGAAGCTGAAGGCGTTAGCGCCTGTGCATCAAGCTCCGGGTTATCGGGAAACTGAACCGAGACCTCACAGGGTGCGCTTACCTTAACCTCGATAGTAACTGTCCTTAAGTCACTTTGAGGAGTTATCCGAAGGTTTTTGATATAGACAGGCGGAACCTCTTCGATCCACACACTTTGCCAGATTCCGCTCTGACAGGTGTAGTACATTCCGCCGCGTTTCAAGGTCTGTTTGCCGCGGCTGTGATAGGATGAATCAGAGGTGTCTAAAACCCGGACAGACAGGATATCATTATTTATTCCACCTTCGGGACAGGTCAGGTAGTCTGTTATGTCTATGGTAAATGGAAGATATCCGCCGGAGTGTGAGGCAATAAAGGAGCCGTTCAAAAAAACATCGGCCGACTGGTCAACAGCGCCGAAGTGGAGAAGAAACCGTGATCCGGGACAGCTTCTTTTAAGCCCGGGAAGCTTTCTCTTATACCAGAGAAACTGGTTGGGTTCGAGACGCCTCTCAACTCCGGAGAGGATCGCTTCCGGAGAGAAGGGAACAAGAATCTGCCCGTCCATGTCTGCGGGAATTTCTGAGTCGAAGGCCTTGTTAAGTGGCTGGTTTTTAAAATCGGAGGGCATATCTATAATGCAATAATCCCAGAGGCCGTTGAGACTGATAAAGTCTGATCTTTTGAATTGCGGTCTTGGATATTCCGGCAGTACGTTGTCCCTGTCAAGCTTCTCGCCCCAGACGGTATATAGCCGGTGCATTACATCGTCCTCGTGGGACTTGTCTATGCTCCTGATTGCGTCTATTAGATCCATGAATGACCCTTCCTTTACTGACTGCTCCTGGATGCGTTTTCAATCAGATCCTGATAGAATGCACAGAATGTGGCATATCTGTAGACGCTGACCCATAAGAGCGGAATAAACATAGTGATACATCCCAAGAGGTAAAGAGGGATGAAGGATACCGACAGGTAAAAGAGCCTGAATTTGTTGCCTTTCATAAGACGTCTGCTTGTGGCAAGGATCTCTTTGGCTGACCTGTCAGGGAAATCGTGCAGTATAAAAAATGACTGGGAGTAGACCAGGGAAACATAAACATTCACGATCAGTGCGATACCGAGGGCCAGGAATACCGCAGCCATGGTGTTCGTCGAAGGAGCACTCTGGTAGCGGAACAGCAGTATCTGCGAAGGAAGACTGAACAGAAAGTCCACCGACGCAAAAACAGACTGAATGATAACTGCCTTCTGCGGATGCTTTCTCATGCCAAAGAAAATGTCCGAAGTTGAAACAGGCTGAGAGTACAGAAGGTTCATGTACAGGTAGGCCTTTCCAGACATAAGGACACCCAGAAGAATGGTTACAACCAGTGTTATCAGATTGTTGATAATGAAAAGAATAAGACTGCTTCCCCCATATACTGAGGTGATGGCAGAGATAAAAAGCTGGATGGCAAGGATGATGATGTTAGCACCAATAAGAGTCCCGTATTTGCCCAGAGACTTCTCCCTGGCTATGCCCTTCAGCTGTGCAGATGATTTGTAGCTGCTCATTAAAAAATGCTCCCCACCTTATCCGGCGAGGTCAACATTTGCCCCCAACAGGCCCTGCTTGTTCATGGCCTTTCTCGCCTTGGTATAAGGATTTTCTTCATTACTGTATGCTATCTTGGTGCAGGTCTCGCCACCGGAGACGTAGGTCCGTCCGCATTCAGGGCACACAGCTGTCTTAATGGCCACTGATGCCTGAAGAACCTTGCCGTTGTTCATGGCTGCGTCCTTGTAGGCGTTGCTCACGTGCTCCGCTTCATGACCGCGAACCCGGCTTGCAGCTGCCTGCGGGCTTATATGCTGTGCTGACTTGAAGGATACCATCTCGTCGGATCCGTCCTGATACTTGCGGTTCTTGCAGGTCTCACATTCGGCTGGAGAAACTCTCTTGCCGGGATTGGCCTTGGTGGATTCACCCGGGTTAAGGATGGCCTTGGGAGTTTCATCAGCAGAAGCAGTGCCGCCCATACCAAGACCGTATGCGCCGCTGTAAGCACCATATCCGCTGTTAACTGCACCGAGAATACCCATACCAGGACCTCTTTTGTTGTTCGTCTTGCATCCGTATCATCCGGATGTCCTGCTGTGACTGTCAGCCATCAACTGAAACGCCAAGCTGTCTTAGCATATCATCAAAGCTGACTCCGTTTATCTGCTCTGACATCTCATTGAGCTGCCTGCGCGAAGCGGGATTGGTGAGTACCGAATAAAGATTGTAGGCAAAAACGCCATAGCCCAGCACAATGCCAAAGCTTCCGTAGAGGATTGCTCTCTTGGCCTGCGGAAGAATTTTGTCTGCTGCTCCCTTGCTGAGTATTGCAAGGACTATGGCAATTCCTCCGATTATGACCCCGATATTGAGAAAGAAACAAAGCGGGATGGACAAAAGCCCCATAACAAGCGCCACTCCGGCAAGTGATACATGGGGATCCAGCTCGTTGTGAGTCTTGTTGTAATTATAATTGTCAAAGCGATATCTTTCGTCGCCGAAATCTCCCATCTATACTTCTCCCTCAAACTCCTCATTCTTACTATAGATTTTACTATATATTCGCTTATTTTTCAATGTTCATGGGCTGTGAACTGAATAGGAACGTCTTGAAAACTTGCATGAATGCTTGGTATAATAGTGAGGTATGTTGTTTATAAAAAATTAATGTATCTATTCATAGCAAAGACCAAGAAACGCAGGCGCTTCCTGGTTGTAGGATATCCGCCAAATGGAAATATTTGAAAATGTATCTGCCCGAGCCGGCTCGGCATATTGATTTTCAAATATTTCCGTTTAGCTCTGAATAGTTACAAATTAATTGAAATCTGAGGTTTTTTTATGGACATTGTTTTAAAGATCAAAGAGGAACTTGGCGTTGAAAAGTGGCAGGTTGAAGCTGCTGTAAAGCTCATCGATGAGGGTAACACCATACCCTTTATCTCCCGGTACAGGAAAGAGGTGACCGGATCTCTTAACGATGAGCAGCTTCGTAATCTCGATGAGAGACTGAAATATCTGCGCGGTCTTGAGGAGAGGAGAGAGCAGGTTCTTGCATCCATTGAGGAACAGGGCAAGATGACTGACGAGTTAAAGGAGAAGATCCTTGCAGCTGAGACCATGGTTGCCATTGAGGATCTCTATCTTCCCTACAGGCCAAAGAGAAAGACAAGGGCGTCTGTTGCGAGAGAAAAAGGTCTTGAGCCGTTATCAGAGATTCTCCTTGCACAGGAGACAACAAAGCCGCTTCGGGATGAGGCAGCAGCCTTTGTTGATCCGGAAAAGGGTGTAAACGATCCGGCAGAGGCGCTTCAGGGTGCAATGGATATTATAGCGGAGGATGTCTCTGACAATGCCGATTTCCGTACATATATAAGAGAAGCTACGATGGAGCAGGGAATACTCACTTCAAAGGCCAAGGATGAGAAGGCACAGTCGGTATATGAGATGTACTATGATTATGAAGAGCCGGTAAAGAAGGTGCTTGGACACAGGGTTCTGGCACTTAACAGAGGTGAGGCTGAGAAGTTCCTTGTAGTAAAGATAGTTGCTCCCGAGGAGCAGATCCTTCAGTTCCTCAATAAGAAGATGATAAAGAAGGATAACCCGATAACAACTCCGGTGATCGAGGAGATCAATCAGGATGCCTACGAGAGGCTGATCGCTCCTG
The DNA here is from genome assembly GCA_024694565.1 of Butyrivibrio sp. Taxonomy (GTDB): domain Bacteria; phylum Bacillota; class Clostridia; order Lachnospirales; family Lachnospiraceae; genus Butyrivibrio. The sequence goes on from JAILJR010000210.1 coordinate 20,447, forward strand.
CTATTGAGCGTGATATAAGAAATGAGCTCACGGAGAAGGCTGAAGACGGTGCGATATCTGTATTTGGCAAAAACCTCACGCAGCTTCTGATGGCACCGCCTATAGCAGGCAAGACGGTCCTTGGATGGGATCCTGCCTTCAGGACAGGCTGCAAGCTTGCAATTGTTGACGCTACAGGAAAGGTTCTTGATACAAAGGTTATCTTCCCGACTGCTCCGCAGAATAAAGTAGAGGAATCAAAGGCAGAGCTCAGGAAGCTGATCGATAAATATGACGTAGATCTTATTTCAGTCGGCAACGGAACCGCCTCTAGGGAATCAGAGCAGGTAATAGTCGAGCTTATCAAGGAGCTGGACAGACCTCTTCAGTATGTGATAGTAAACGAGGCAGGAGCTTCCGTGTATTCTGCAAGTAAGCTTGCCACAGAGGAGTTCCCTCAGTTTGATGTGGGACAGAGAAGTGCCGCATCCATAGCAAGAAGACTCCAGGATCCGCTTGCTGAGCTTGTAAAGATAGATCCCAAGTCCATCGGTGTAGGCCAATACCAGCATGATATGAACCAGAAGAAGCTTGGAGAGACTCTTGAGGGTGTAGTTGAGGACTGTGTAAACAAGGTCGGTGTAGACCTCAATACCGCATCTGCCCCTCTTCTTCAGTACATTTCCGGAATATCCAAGGTCATTGCCAAAAACATAGTGGATTACAGGGAAGAAAACGGTAAGTTCAGAAAGAGAGAGGAGCTCTTAAACGTTCCAAAGCTTGGACCAAAGGCCTATGAGCAGTGTGCGGGATTCCTTCGCATCACTGACGGTGAGAATCCGCTTGATGCAACAAGCGTTCATCCTGAGTCCTATGAAGCTACATTGAAGCTCATGGAAAAACTTGGCATCACCTTTGATGATGTGCGGGCTGCACAGAAAAATGCCGCAAAGGCAGCTCTTGAAAAGCCTGCTCCAAAGAAGGAAGCAAAGCCACGTCCTCAAAAGAAACAAAAGCAGGTTGTAATAAGAAATACAGGAACTGCCATGGGAGCAGCACTTGCAGCGGCTCTTGCCGGAAGCAATCTGGCAGTTGTCGAGGAAGCCGGGGATAAGAATAAGAGCAGCAAAAAGGAGACTCAGCCCGGTAATGCAGTAAATGAAGCATCAGGATCTGTTGGAAGTCTTTCAAAGAAGGTGACGGAAGCAGAGAAGAAGAAGCTTTCAGAGGAGCTTGGTATTGGTGAGATCACTCTGACAGATATCCTTTCGGAGCTTGAGAAGCCATCAAGAGACCCAAGAGAAAATATGCCGGCACCGATACTCAGAAGCGATGTCCTTGACATGAAGGACCTTAAGCCCGGAATGGTGCTCAAGGGTACGGTCAGGAATGTAATTGATTTCGGCTGTTTTGTCGATATAGGTGTACATCAGGATGGACTTGTTCATATCTCACACATAACAGACAAGTTTATCAGACATCCTCTCGAAGCAGTGAGCGTTGGAGATATAGTCGACGTTCAGGTTCTTGACGTTGAACTTGATAAGAAGAGAATATCTCTCACCATGAAGATCGAGGATCCTGCAAAGGTTGCGGCGCAGGCAGCTGCGAAGTCTGCACAGAGAGCTGAGAACAAGCCTTCAGGAAAGAGCAGTCAGGATCCAGCTGCCAAAACTCCTGCAAAAAAGGTATCAGTTGTCCAGCAGGTGGCTGCGGCAGCAGGCGTAACCAAAAAGAGTGCTCCGGCAAGGAAAGCAGCACCAAAGCCTGAGCCAAAAGCAGAAAGTGTAAGTAAGAAGCCTGTTGAAGCAAAGGCTGTTACGGAAGAAAAGAAGGTCGCTGCACCAAAGAAAGCAGCGGAAGCTTCTGACAGACCTGCATCATCAGCTCCTGCTGCAAAGCCTGCTTCGAAGGTCAATGCAGTAAAGCCGGTAAAAAAGAAGGGCATAGTAATTTTCAAGGGAAATGCCAATGAGTAACTTCTTAAACCGGAAGAGATAATCCGGTTTACAGATTGGACATATAAAATTCATTATTTCCCTATTGATTTTGTGTCAGACATAAGGTATTATCTATCCAAGCGCCAGACAATATAAAGCGCTCGGATTTTTAATTTAACTGTTCTCTTATTCAGAGTGGTGGAGGTACATAGGACCTATGAAGCCACGGCAACCCCTGATATTTATGGAAGGTGCCAACCTGAGCGTGCAATTCCGCAGTTGCGGACTACGAGCAATAAGAGGATCTGACGTCAATCAGTTCCGCTTGTTTGTGCACGCAGCAAGCGGATTTTTTTCGCGCTGATGTCGGGGAATTCAAAAGAGCTTCATATCATGAAGAGATTTTCTGATATCTGCGGCTAAGCGGGATATGGTGCATTATGCACAGAAAGGAATCATTATGGATAAGTTTATTTTCACATCGGAATCAGTAACAGAGGGACATCCCGACAAGATCTGTGACAATATCTCAGATGCCATCCTTGATGCCCTTATGGCTGAGGATCCAATGAGCCGTGTTGCCTGCGAGACAGCAGCCTGCACCGGTTTTGTTCTTATCACAGGTGAGATCACAACAAAGGCAAAGGTAGACTACGCCAGGATTGCCCGTGACACTATTGTTGAGATAGGCTATGACAACTCATCAAAGGGCTTTGATGGAAATACCTGCGCAGTACTTGTAGCGCTTGACCAGCAGTCTGCAGATATAGCAATGGGCGTTGACAAGGCACTTGAGGCAAGAGAGAACCAGATGACTGATGAGCAGATCGAGGCAATTGGCGCCGGTGATCAGGGAATGATGTTCGGCTATGCCACTAATGAGACTGAGGAGTACATGCCTTATGCCATAAGTCTTGCTCACAAGCTTACAAAGAAGCTGACTGAGGTCAGAAAGGATGGCACTCTTGAGTATCTGCGTGCCGACGGAAAGAGCCAGGTATCAGTTGAGTATGACGAGAACGGAAAGCCTGTAAGACTTGAGGCCGTTGTTATTTCTACCCAGCATGATGAAAAGGTAACACAGGAGCAGATCCACAAGGACATCAGAAAGTATGTTATCGATACAGTTGTGGACAAGGCCATGATTGATGAAAATACCAAGATATTTATCAATCCTACAGGACGTTTTGTTATAGGCGGACCTCAGGGTGATGCAGGACTTACTGGAAGAAAGATCATTGTTGACACCTATGGCGGAGCAGCTCGTCACGGCGGCGGAGCATTCTCCGGAAAGGACTGCACAAAGGTTGACCGTTCAGGTGCCTACGCAGCAAGATATGTTGCCAAGAATATTGTGGCAGCAGGAATCGCAGACAGGGCAGAGATTCAGCTCTCATATGCGATAGGTGTTGCACAGCCAACATCAGTTTTGGTAGATACATTCGGCACAGGAAAGGTTTCAAACGAGAAGCTGACCGAGGCAGTTCGCAAGGTCTTCGATCTTCGTCCGGCAGGAATAATAAAGATGCTGGATCTCAGAAGACCAATTTACAAGCAGACAGCAGCTTACGGACACTTCGGACGGAATGACCTGAACCTTCCATGGGAGAAGCTTGACAAGGTTGAAGAGCTGAAGGAAGCTGTAAAGTAAAAGAGCAGGCTTTTGATTCAAAAAATTAACATTAAGGCGGTCGTGTATATGCACGGCCGCCTGTTTATGTTTATCCGAAGTCAGTTTTTTATCTGATTTTTGTTGTTTGGTGCCGGGATTATGAAACCTGGATATTGTCCCGGCCAAATTCCTGCTTTAGCCTGTCTGCAATTTCGAAGGCATTTACATTTGATGATGGCCCCAGCTTTTTTATCTGTTTGGTCTCATTGAGGTAGATGGCTACCTCGTCATTTCCCTCGCTGGATTTTAGTATCGAGTCAAGGGTGGTGAATGAGGCCTCGTAGGCTTCTTTGTTGCTAAAGCGAATCCACAGTGTGCGTGGAATGGAGTCAAAGCTTATTATTTTGCCTGCTATAAGCTTGGCATCACGGTCTTCTTCAACGGAAACGCGACCTTCAATGAATACCCTGGCATCCTGGTTCAGAAGGGATGCGCTCTTTTCATAGGTCTTAGGGAAGACTATTACTTCAATGCTTCCTACAAGATCTTCAAGTGTCACGAAGGCCATTACCTGATCTGTCTTGGTGTATTTTATCTTTTTGTCCGATATCAGCCCTCCGACTGTGGCATTTGATCCGTCCTTTACAGAAGGAGCGCCGGTTTCGTCGTCAAGGAAGAAGTCGGCAGTGGTGTTGGTGATCTTCTTCTTCCACATGGAGACATAGTCCTCAAGCGGGTGACCGGATACATAAAAGCCCAGGACTTCCTTTTCAAATTCCAGGAGCAGCTGACGGTCAAATTCACCGACGTCGGGAAGAGGAATCTCAAACTGCTTCTTTTCTTTTTCTCCTACAAAGTCAAAGAGTGACATCTGCCCGGCCATGTTGTTTTTGCCAAGATTGTGGAGCTGGTCCATTATCTGGCTGTAGACAGTCATCTTCTGTTTGCGTGTTCCACTGAAGCAGTCGAAGGCCCCTGCCTTTATGAAGTTTTCGATGGCGCGCTTGTTGATCTCTCCTGAGGCATCCATTCTCGAAAGGAAATCATTGAGGTCCTTGAAGCTTCCGCGTCTTGTTCGTTCATTTACAATCGCTGATATGACAGGACGACCGACCCCTTTTATCGCAGTGAGGGCATAGCGGATGGCCTTTTTTCTGCCGGGGGCAGAAGTGACTACGCTGCCCGGGATTGGAGTCTCGCCTGGCTTTGCATCAATTTCGGTTACGGAGAAGCCCTCAAAGCCTTCATTTATATCCGGCGGAAGGAGGGTTATGTTCATACTCCTGCAGCTCATGATGTAACCGGAAACCTTGCCGGAGTTGTCTATTACAGATGTCATGAGGGCAGCCATGAATTCCACGGGGTAGTAGTATTTCAGCCATGCTGTCTGAAGGGCAACAACTGCATAGCAGGCGGCGTGTGACTTGTTGAAGGCGTACTTGGCAAAGTCCATCATTGAGTCGTAAATTGCATTTGCCACCTCGGTGCTGATACCCTTGGAAGCGCAGCCCGGGACATTTTCTTTTTCATTGCCGTTTACAAAGTTTTCCCGCTCTACCTCCATGACGTGCTGCTTCTTTTTACTCATGGCACGTCTTACAAGATCGGCTCTTCCCAGAGTGTAACCGCCAAGCTGCTGAACTATCTGCATTACCTGCTCCTGATAGACTATGCAGCCGTAGGTGGGCTTCAGAATGGGCTCAAGCTCCGGAGTCTGATATGTTATGGAGCCGGCGTCATTTTTGCCCGCTATGTATTTGGGAATAAAGTCCATAGGGCCGGGACGGTAAAGAGAGATTCCGGCAATAATATCTTCAAGGGACTGTGGGCGCAGTTCCTTCATGAAGGACTGCATGCCGCCGGATTCAAGCTGGAAGACACCATCGCATCTGCCGGTACCGATTGATGACAGAACTGCGGGATCGTTGTAATCTATCTCATCTATATTAATATAATTCGGATCACCTTTTTTTGCGCCCAGAGATCTGTTGGCAAAATCGGTTGCGTCCTTTATCACTGTCAATGTGCGAAGACCCAGAAAATCCATTTTTAAAAGACCAAGCTCTTCGATGGTAGTCATGGTGAACTGGGTTGTAATATTACCTTCAGCAGACCTTGAGAGAGGGACCAGATCCTCGGCGGGAGCCTGACAGATAACAACGCCGGCAGCATGTATTGAGGTGTGCCGGGGAAGACCCTCAAGCTTTTTGCACATGTCGATGAGGTAGTGGGTTGTATTATCCTCCTCGTACTGCTTTCTCAGCTCAGGATTCATTTCAAGGGCCTTTTCAAGAGTTATGTTGAGCTCGTTCGGTATCATTTTGGAAATCTGGTCTCCGAAGCTGTACGGAAGATCAAGGACTCTTGCAACATCCCTCACGACGCCCTTGGCGGCAAGAGTTCCGAAGGTGATGATCTGGACGACCTTGTCAGCGCCGTATTTTCTTGTCACATAGTCGATGACATCCTGCCTTCTTTCGTACTCGAAGTCCACGTCTATATCAGGCATAGAAACACGCTCGGGATTTAAGAATCTCTCAAAGAGGAGGTCATACTTTATCGGGTCAATGTTGGTGATATGCATGCAGTAGGATACGATACTGCCGGCTGCTGAGCCACGGCCGGGGCCGACAGCTATTCCGTTTTCGCGGCAGTAGTTGATGTAGTCCCACACTATCAGGAAGTAGTCAACATAGCCCATCCTCTTTATAACTGAGAGCTCATAATCCAGCTTTTTCTTTAACCTTCCGTCATCACCGGGATACCTTTCGTTCAAACCGTCAAGGCAAAGCTTGTTGAGGTAAGTCCAGGAGTCGTAACCTTCGGGAACCTCGAAGTGAGGGAGCTTGGTCACTCCAAACTCAATCTCCACGTTACATCTGTCCGCTATCTTCTGCGTGTTGTCGATAGCCTGAAGGGCATATGGGAAAAGAGAACGCATCTCCTGTTCGCTCTTTACATAGTACTGACCGCCTTCGTAGCGCATTCTGTCCTCATCTGAGACCTTCTTGCCGGTTTGAATGCAAAGGAGAAGGTCATGAGACTCGGCATCCTCTGCATATGTGTAATGGCAGTCATTTGTAGCAACAAGTGGGATGTCCAGCTGGTCTGAAAGAGCTAAAAGTGTATTGTTGACCTGTCTCTGGGCAGGGATTCCGTGATCCTGAAGCTCAAGGAAAAAGTTGCCGTGGCCAAATATATTGTCAAGGCGGATTGCTGCTTCCCTGGCCTTATCGGGGGAACCCTTTATGATGTTCCTGGGAATCTCTCCTGCAAGACAGGCACTGAGTGCTATGATACCCTCATGGTACTTCTCCAGAAGCGTGAGGTCCACACGTGGCTTGTAGTAGTACCCTTCGGTAAAGCCGCGGCTCACTATGTGGGAGAGATTCGCATAGCCGGTATTGTTCTCTGCAAGAAGGACAAGATGGTAATATCTTTCATCGGACTGTGAGCTTTCCTTTTCAAAACGTGAGCCGGGTGATACGTAAACCTCGCACCCGATGACCGGGTTTATCCCCTCTTCCCTGCACGCCTTATAAAAGTCAATGACGCCGTACATGACACCGTGATCAGTGATGGCGCCTGCTGTCATTCCAAGGTCCTTGAGGCGTCTTACGTATTCTTTTATCTTGTTTGAGCCGTCCAGGAGACTGTATTCAGTATGGACGTGAAGATGAGTAAAAGACATATTATCCCCCTGCTTTTTTGATTATTCCATAATAACATTCTGCTCAACCATTATCCACATAAACCACATAATCCATAATCAATTTGCTTGCAGTTTGATATAAGATGAGATAATATAATAGATTGAAAACGTTAATAATGTAACGATGGTGGCTTTTAGATCAATAACAGCTCACTGATTTAGAGTAAAGTGATTAGAATCGAGGTACATACATGGCGAAGCAGATTAAGACGATCGGCGTACTTACAAGTGGTGGCGACGCACCCGGAATGAATGCAGCTATAAGGGCGGTTGTCCGCAAGGCACTTGCAAACGGACTTAAGGTTAAAGGAATCAAGAAGGGATATCAGGGGCTTTTAAATGAAGAGATAGTTGATATGGAGAGACGAAGCGTTGCGGATATCATCCAGCGAGGCGGAACAATCCTTGGAACAGCCCGCTGCATGGAGTTTACAACTGCTGAGGGCCAGGAGAAGGGCGCTGAGATCTGCCGCAAGCACGGGATAGACGGAATGGTTGTAATTGGTGGCGACGGATCGTACAGGGGAGCTCAGAAGCTCTCAGCGCAGGGTATCAACACAGTCGGTATTCCCGGAACTATCGATCTGGACATCGCATGTACAGATTATACAATAGGCTTTGATACAGCTATCAACACCGCAATGGAGGCAATAGACAAGATCAGGGATACATCATCCTCACACGAGAGGGTCAGTATCGTTGAGGTTATGGGACGTCATGCGGGTTATATCGCGCTGTGGTGCTCGATTGCCAACGGGGCTGATGATATTCTTTTGCCTGAGAAGTATGACTACAACGAGCAGAGGATCATCGACAACATCATAGACAACCGCAAGAAGGGCAAGACCCACCACATTATCATCAATGCTGAGGGTATTGGACATTCAACATCAATGGCAAGGCGTATTGAGGCTGCCACAGGTCTTGAGACAAGGGCATCCATTCTCGGATACATGCAGAGAGGCGGAAGTCCTACCTGTAAGGACCGTGTGTATGCATCCATGATGGGCTGCTATGCCGCAGATATCCTTTCAGCAGGCAAGACCAACAGAGTTGTCGGCTACAGGAACGGTCAGTTTGTGGACTATGATATTGATGAGGCCCTTGCAATGAAGAAGAACATCAACGAGTACATGTACGAAATTGCACGTACAATTTAAATGAATTATGTGAAAAATCCAAAACCGTCAGCTGAATTTGCTGACGGTTTTTTGTCAAAAATGATATACTAAATGTACACAGCAGATAAAAGACCATCGATCAAATTAAAAGGAGCAGTATAACGTTAACGCACATATTCCGGGAGCTTACGGTATCTGCATCCGACCAGACAAAGTCATCTATAGATGACGTTTTAAAGGAGAAAAACCATGATCACAAGCTTAGCAAATGACAGGGTGCGCAGGGTGGTGAGCTACGTTGAGAAGAGCAAAGCCAGGCGGGAGGATGGAGTCTTTATCATTGAGGGGATGAAAATGCTGAGGGAGGCGCCTGTCCTGCAGGTTTCAGAGGTCTTTGTGACTGAGAAGTTCGCAGATCAGGCAGGAGAGGAAGACAAGGAGATACTCTGGAGATACGGAGCTGAGACTGTATCCGAGGAAGTAATGGATAAAATGTCGGATACACAGACTCCTCAGGGAGTGCTGGCTGTTGTCAGGCATTATGACTATACGCTGGATGAGGTTATAGAGGGCTATAGTGCAGGAAGTGAAGAGGGGAAGACTTCACCTCTTATCCTTATTCTTGAAAACATCCAGGATCCGGGGAATCTGGGAACCATGTTAAGGTCCGGTGAGGGAGCCGGCGTAACCGGAGTCGTACTTACAAAGGGGTGTGCCGATATATACAATCCAAAGGTGATCCGCTCCACCATGGGCTCAATTTTCAGGGTTCCATATGTATATGTGGAAAGTGCCTCAAGGATAGTCAGGGCACTTGAAGACAGGGGCATACACACCTATGCGGCCCATCTTAAGGGCAGGCAGAATTATGACGAGTTTGACTACACCCGTCCTACTGCCTTTCTTATAGGAAATGAGGGAAAGGGACTGACGATCGAGGCTGCAGAGGCGGCCGGAACAAAAATACTTATCCCGATGAAGGGTGAGGTAGAATCCATGAATGCTGCCACATCATCAGCAATCCTGACATTTGAGGCAGCCAGACAGAGAAGGAGGGTAAAGAGATGACACTTGGATTTATAGGTCTTGGAAATATGGCAAAGGCCATGATCGGCGGAATACTTCAGAAGGGACTGATGGGGCCCAACGAGATAATAGGAGCAGCCCACACAGAGGAGACGCTTATAAAGGTATCTGATAAATACGGCATTCAGACCAGAAGCTCAAACGAAGCTGTAGCCAAGGAGTCGGATATCATCATTTTAGCTGTAAAGCCTCAGTATCTTAAGGTCGTGATTGCGGATATCATGGACTGCGTGGATGAAAGCAAGGTAATTGTAAGCATTGCAGCCGGCAAGACCATAAAGTGGCTCGAGACAGAATTTGAAAAACCGGTTAAGATCATCAGGGTAATGCCCAATACGCCTGCTCTTGTCGGTGAGGGCTGCTCTGCGGTGTGCAGAAACAGTCTGGTAGGCGATGATGATTTTCATTTTGTAATGGAGCTGCTTGGGAGCTTCGGCAAGGCATATACGGTTGCAGAGAATCTTATGGATGTGGTTGTTGGTGTCAGCGGCTCGTCGCCCGCCTATGTATTTATGTTTA
>JAILJR010000221.1 GCA_024694565.1 Butyrivibrio sp.
GCTTATGGTCATAAATCTCCTGATAATTCAGTTCTATGACCTTTTTACCTATTATCAGCCCGTTGCTTAAAGATTCTCTTCGCAACACAGCGGTCTTTGCCATATTATACCCCCTCATAGGCAATCCAATTGTCTGGCATATATGTGAGCACAAAACGTCGCGTCTATAATATATATCGGTATTTTTTACTGATAGTTTAGAACCATTACTGAATTATCAAACATAAATTGATACTATTTAATTATAGCATATCTTGTGTAATTAAATTATAAACATACTATAAATCGAAACCACCGGCTTAGCCGGCGGTTCTGACCCTATAAGAGCCTGTTGGACTCATTTGTATGTATTTGTTTTGTCGGCTTATCTGCCTTTCAGTTAGCCTACTGTATCTGCTCTGAACGAGCACAAGAAATATCCTATCATACAAATCTTAAGAAATAGCGTCGAAAAATCTTAAGATTTTATGTATATCAAAAGAGCGTAGATTCATTATCGAATCCACGCTCTCATTCATCGTCTTGAAAATTCAAATTCTTACTGATTAAGTATCTCTCAGTTTATTCTCCCACACTCATACTTCTCTATCGGCAGTCCTAAAAGCTCCATGATCCTCAGCTCATCACAGGCATCATTCACGGCATTATGCGTTTCGCGATAGCTTGTGTCGCTGGTAATCATGTGCGTAATTGACTCAACTCCGTAATTGCTCTTAAGGCGACCGGTCTTGCAGCACTGCGCTGTATCCGGAATATAGGGATTAAACTGCCGATAGGCAGCGATCCTCATGATGTCAAACCACTCAAAGTCTGCAAGTTCCGGAAGATGTCCCAGATCAAATTTGGCATTATAGGCAAAAATCCTTTTTACGCCTCTATCAGACAGGGCATTCCTCAGGCCTGTAATAGCATCCTTTCTGCTACAGGTTTTGCCCCTTACATTTGTTCTGTTTAAAACGTAAGAATACATTCCTCCGACACGGCATTCTCTATCAAAAATATAATAAAATCTTTCGAGGCAGCCAAAGCTCTTTTCATCCGCCAGTGCTACCCCCACCGACATAACTTCATCATGCCAGTTGGTCTCGGTGTCAATGACAGCGATCAGGTTTTCGGCAATCATAGCATCTTTTTGCAAAGCAGCGGTGCTTTCCTGATCAGCAGTTTTCCCGGCAGACTCGGCAATGTTTTTTCCCTTGTGCTTTTCCGCTGAACTCTTTATCATATCCAGAAAATCCAGTGAAGAATTAACATTCATAGATCACTATCCTACTCTTATTCAATCTTAAACTCATAGGCTGTATTATAAGTCGCCACGTAAAGTGTATCTCCCGAAACCTCAAACTGGTCAGGACCGGAGTTGACCTTTATCTTGTCCATGCGCTGGCCTGTAAATCTGTCCAGAAGATAAATGAAATCATCCTCAGCAGTAAAGCCGTATCCGCATATAATAGTATCCTTAACTATCTGGAAGTTGTTAGCATTGCTGACAAGGGGCTCGCTTCTCCAAAGCACATATCCGGTATCGGGCGCTATGGCTACAATGTAGCTGCTCTTTGGTTCTACTGAAGCATAGCCGTTATGGCCAACCGATACATACAGGGTTCCGTCATATATTTTTGCCCATCTGATGTACTGAGTGGTGGCTGAGTATGTGTCGGTCTCTTCGTCCGGGCCGTTGCACAAAGTGTACAGATCAAGGTCATACAAAAGAAGGTTTGTAGCTGCGTCGTAAATCTTAAGGCCGCAATTCATATACTCATATTCCATGGGATTATAGCCTTCGTAGATGTACTTGTCATCCGAATACGGAAGACTTGCCACCTCAAAGCCGTTTTTGTCAGCCCACACTTCAGTATCAAGCCAGTCCGTCTTTTCCTCGCTGATCTTGGAAATAGTAACATGCTCCCCGTCATCCATTCCTCTTCCATCCTCGGTATAGCTTGACCAGCTCTTATTAGGAACAGTTATTGCACTAAATTCTTCAGGGATACTGACTTCAACCTGCTCTGCAAATCCTTCGGAAACAGCAACCATTTTTTCCTTGTCAAAAGAATCTACGGGAACATATGCAGTCTGAACAAGATCGGGATACTTGTCATAGGGTAAAAGAATCTCAAACTCGCCTGCCGCATATGATGCAATCTCATAGGGAGAAAAAAAGACCTTAAGGCCCTCCGGAAGAAGTGCCCAGGTAAACGTGTCATTGTAAATGGTATCCTCAAACGCATCAGCAACAGTCTGGCCTTCAGCACAATAGATAAAAGAATCAAACTCATCAGTCATATCGGGATATGTCTCATAGAGCACTTCTTTCATTGCCTCTGCAGTTTTTTTCGTATCCTTAAGAACATCCTGAAACTCGAGATGTTTTCCGGTTACAGGATCAATATTCAGTGTTGATCCCCAATGATTGGGATGTGCTCCACCGGAATAGTCATATTTACTCTCATATACGGTAAAAATTCTATCATCAGCTCTCAGCACCTCCGCTGCCGCCTCAGAAGTATATGGATAGCCGGTATCAATTTCATCAGTCGTTTTGTAACCGGCATATTCACTTACCGAATCCTTAGCGAAACTTCTCCAAAAAGAGTTCTGACTATCAATCTCGATTTTTAATTTTGGATATTTCTCTTTAAATTCATCGGAAAGTATGATTTCAGGATAGCTCCCCTCTGCCAGTACATCACCGTTTGCCTCACATGTCACCTTGTGACTTACGATATTGATCAGAGCATCTGTATTTATCTTTGTATCAGCATTTGCATCATTCTCAAGATCATTGCCACTGCCTGCATTCAGATCCTTGTCCTGATTCTGTTTCCCCTCTGTCTCATCACCGGTCACATAATTATCTGTACTCTCAAAAAGCGAGCCATCTCCCTGAACTTCATTTTTTCCGCATCCTAAAACTGCAAGAGATAGCGCGCCTGCCATTGTTAAACTCAATATTACTCTCTTTTTCATAGTTCATCCTCACTTAATCACTCAGAACATTGTAGCAATTATGTGCTTATTTTTCCACTCTTTAAAAAATAGAAAAGCCTGAAAAGCTGCAAAAATGCAACTTCTCAGGCTAAAAAATTCATACCATAAACGTAAGGCGTCCCTACTAATTCCCATCAGCTTGGTTCTCACAAGCCTGCATGAAGATCAATCATCACATCACATACAGCACAGTCTGGATGGAATGTGGTTTAAGGCTAAGTTTAACGCTTGAGTCTCCCTCTTTTATCACAAGAGGTATTTCCCTGTCAGTTCTGTTCAAAACTACTATTGTTCTCTCACCGTCAGGATTAACAAATGCCGCTGTGTCCAGATTGGAGTCGTAGCATGAGCTCCATACCAGCTTTGCGCCTTCCTTCACGTATCTTGAAAGGTGTCCGATGTAGTAATAAGAAAGCTTCTTTTCAAAAGTCTTTCCGTCTTCAAGAGCCTTGATTGGCGCATCGCAGTAGTTGCCCACATGATTCGGGCCGCCCTTATGATCAACCAGAAGATTCCAGTCAAAAATAGCGCTGCAGCCACCCTTTAGATTTCCTATCATCTGGTGCGCATACATCTCTGCGAAGTGTACATCTCCTGCGCCGGACAGAATTGAATACTCAACACACCCTTCGGTAAAAAAGATCTCCTTGTCCGGATAGTTCTTCCTGATAAGTCTTAATGTGTCGAAATGATCTCCGGAGTACCAGTGAACAGCGCATCCGGATACAAACTCATCAGCGCCGGCCGTTTCAAGGATTCCGCTAAATCTGTTATAGGCTTCTTCCTTGTTGTGATCCCAGACAAATATCTTTACCTTGCCAAGAAGCCCTGCTTTCTTAAGCTCAGGTCCCAAGTGATTTACAATAAAATCCGCTTCCTGCTCTGTGGTATAATTGCAGGAATCCCAGGTCTGTACAGCATTGGGCTCATTCTGAATCGTGGTAAAAGAGATATCAAGTCCTCTCTTTTCATATTCTCTTATGAATCTGACAAAATATCTTGCCCAGAGATCAGCGTATTCTTCCTTGAGATTTCCGCCATGGTTCATCTCACCATTGGTCTTCATGAATGACGGCGGTGACCAGGGCGCCATGATCAGTACCGGCTGCTTGCCCAGTTCCTTCTCCGCATCCATGATCATTGGAATTATTTCTTTTTCATCATGCTCGATGGAAAAGCTATCAAGACTCTCATCGTTCTCATCAATGTAAGTATAATTTCCCAGAGCAAAATCGCAGCTGTTCATATGGATACGACCGATATTGTAGCGAAGTCCTTCAGGTCCGAACAAAGCTTTTATCAGCTTGTCCTTTTCCCCTTCTGCAAGCCCCGCGTAGGTATGAGCTGCCGCTTCCGTAAAGGCTCCTCCAAAGCCACGTATCTCTGTTTCCGTCTCCTTTGGATATACCACCAGGAGCTTCATTTCGCCGGCAGGACCGGCATTTTCCAAAGTGCTCTCGTGCCAAAAAAGGCCGCTGCCAAAATCAGTTTCAATTTTTCTGATATTTTTCATTACAAATCCTTTGCTATTGTAGAATCGCGCGGGATTACTCTACCTTTCAGGGTTATAAGTTTGCCCGGTTCTCCGTTTATCATCTTGATAAGCTGGTCAACCGCAATATTTCCCTGTTTTTCAAAAAAG
>JAILJR010000002.1 GCA_024694565.1 Butyrivibrio sp.
AGCGGTCAGGACAGCTTCCAGCTCTTCAATGGTATTCGGAACTTCAAGGTTCAGGTTCTTCAGCCACTGCATATTGATGACAGGAACGTTGCAGGAGATAGGCCGCTTGGGCATCCGGGACGGCAGGGAATAAATGTGCCCGTCTGCAGATGTGGAGATAGCCTTAAGGGCAGGCATTTCTTCGAAAGCTTTTTTCAGGTTGGGCATATACTGGTCGATCAGGTCTTCCAGGGGGATGAAGTACTCGACGTTGCTCATGATATCAGATTCGTTGAAAGTCTGGAAACCAAGGACTACGTCCGGAAGCACATCAGTTCCACCAGCCAGCAGGATCGGTTTCTGATCTCCCCAGTCATTGGAGGAAACGATCTGCCAGTCTACTTTTACATTGGATTCTTTTTCCAGGTTGACCAGGAAGGGGTTGTCAGCAAAGGAATCGCCCATATCCGCCCAGCGCATTGTCAGTACTTTGATGGTAATGGGTTCATCAACAATGGGCATACCTTCAGCATGGAACCCAGGGGTCTCCGCCAATGCCGCAGAAGTCGTGAGAATCAGCAGCATGGCAAGGAACAGTGACAGGAACTTTTTCATGAGAAACCCTCCTTAATTATTTTCTAAACGGTTTACACGACCGTTCAGGCTCTGTTTTTTTTATCCCTTTACAGATCCGATCATGACACCCTGATCGAAATGCTTCTGGATAAAAGGATAAACACACATAATGGGAACTGTGGAAACAATAATCATCGAGTATCTGACAAGGCTTGCTTTTCTCATAGCGATAATCGCGGCCTCGCCGGTTCCGAGTGCAGCAAAACTTTGATTGGTGATTAGGATATTCCTCATAATAAGCTGCAGCGGATACAGCTCAGCATCCCGAATATAAATCAGGGCATTGAAATAGGAGTTCCACTGTCCTACCGCTGTCCACAAGGCAATCACAGAAATGACCGCCTTTGAAAGCGGAAGTGCCATTGTAAAGAAGAACCGCAGATTACCGCATCCATCCACTTGTGCTGCATCCCATAATTCCCCAGGCAGGCTATTCATAAAGAATGTCCTTGCAACAATCATGTTATAGGCGCTGACTGAAAAGGGGAGAACCATTACCCAGAAGGAGTTGTACAAGCCAACTTCCTGAACCGTAAGGAACGTTGGAATCAGTCCGCCGGAAAAAAACATTGTGAAAACGAAAAGTCCCATTAGTATTTTTCGGCCCCACAGATCTTTACGTGACAGGGCATAAGCAGCAGGGATGTTTACTGCAAGAGCAATAAATGTACCGACCAGTGTATATATAATCGTATTCTTATACCCTACCCACACATTTGCCTGTTTCAGTAGTTCTTCATAACCGTCAAACGTAAAGCCGACAGGTAACAGCCAGACATGACCACTTGCCACAGCTGATGGATCAGAAAAAGAGGCAATGACAATAAACCATAACGGATAAAGAATAATCAGGAGCAACAAAGCACAAACGGTATATAAAATGATGTTAAAGACAACATCGCTACGCTGGGAACGAACCTTCTGACGCATATGGGACATACAACTGCCTCCTTACCACAGGCTGGTATCGCCAAGCTTCTTTGTAATACCGTTTACCAGCACCAGCAGAGCAAAATTAATCACGTTATTGAACAGATTGACAGCTGTAGAAACAGAGTACTGGTTGTTCTTTAGACCCATTTTATATACATAGGTAGCAATCACTTCGCTGGTAGTTTGATTCAGAGAATTCTGCATCAAAAAAACTTTTTCAAACCCAACGTTCATAATGCCGCCAACCCGGAGAATCAGGAGGATACAAGCAGTCGGCAGAAGAAGTGGAAGATCGATGTAGATCTGTTTTTGCCATCTGGTTGCGCCATCCACAACCGCTGCTTCATACAATGTCGGATCAATGGAAGACAAAGCGGCCAGATATACAATGGAATCCCAGCCAGCATGCTGCCAAATATCAGACCATACATATATACTTCGGAAAGCGGAAGCTTCACCCATGATGTTCGGTGCTGTTTTGCCAAACAACCCGTAAATTGCACCAAGCAGTCCACGGGAAGGAGAAAGCCAGATGAGCAGCAAGCCAACCATTACAACAGTAGAGATAAAGTGAGGCAGGTAAAGAACTGTCTGGAATCCTTTCCGGAAGCGCTTGGCACTGATCTGGTTAATCATGAGTGCAAGGATAATAGGAATCGGAAAACCTACCAGCAAGCTATACAGGCTTAATGCCAAAGTGTTTCGTATAGTGGTCCCACATTGGAATGAATTGAAAAACCTGCTGAAATGTTTAAACAGCGGATCCGCCCAAGGGCTTCCCATTATTCCCAAAGAGTTTTTATAGTCCTTGAAAGCAATGACCACGCCATACATCGGCTTGTATGAGAAAATAATCAACAGAATGAGGGAAGGTAGCAGAAGAAGATACAGACCCCAGTTGTGTCCAATCTGCCGACCAACTCTTTGCAATGATGGCTTCATATAATCGCTCCCCTTTAAGTAAAGCGCTTTACCTGATGAGAATATATCACCACCACAAATTCATGTCAAGCGTTTTTTTAGCACATGCTTCAAAAAAGCCGTAAAATTTTTAAATACACAAGTATTTACAAGGAATTTAGCCGCTGTGTCCAATCAGCAAAAAACAATGGAAGAAAACGATAAGATGGCATTAAAGGTAAATGAAAGGTTAATCGCTTTACCTATTATATCTTGATTCATCGCATGCATTGTGTTAAATTTATAATGGTATTTTTCATAAAGAGGTATTGTGATGAAGACGCTAAAAGAAATCGCTCAAGCTGCAGGGGTCAGCATGGCAACTGTATCCAATGTAATAAATGGCAACTACAGTCGCGTATCTTCCGATACTGTTGAACGTATTCAGGCTATTATTCAAGCAACAGGATATGTTCCAAACCAAGCTGCTCGTTCTTTAGCACAACGTGAATCATATGTAATTGCCATTATTGTTCAGGCTTCTGAGGGAGAAAATATATTTCGAAACCCGTATACTGCCGAATATGTCGGAGCTCTGACTGTTGAACTATATCGAAAAGGTTATTATCCCCTTATTCGATTTACAGATGACTTTCAGGAAGTTGAAAGTGATTTACGGGGATGGAATGTAGCAGGTGCCATTTTCAATGGTTCTTTCAGTAAACAACTCCAGCGTATTCATTCTTTACCATCAATTCCAACAGTATTTACAGATTGCTACTTCCGGATCCCTGGTATAAATCATGTTGGAGTCGATGATGATGCCGGTGGACAAATGGCAGGTGAATATTTAGGCCAAATGGGTCACCGTCAGGTTGCCTTCATTGCCAACTACCTGGAAGATAGCGAAGTTGATCAGCACCGTTTACAAGGTTTTAAAGCAGGTCTTAAAAAATATGGGATCCAGTTACTGGAAGAAAATATTTTTCCCACACCATTAACAGCGGTTGATGAAGTCCTTGTTGGCAAAACTTTATCAAAAGCAAATGCTCCGTCGGCCTTTTTCTGTACATCTGATCGTGTCGCAGTACAACTAATGCAAACGCTGCATAAGATGCACATCAAAATCCCTGAACAAGTGTCTGTTATGGGATTTGATAATTTACCTATTGCTGAAATAACTTATCCCCCATTAACAACACTTGCACAGGACATATCGCAAAAAGCGCACTTGGTTGTCGACATGCTGGTAAGGCATATCAGACAAAAAGAGCTTCCACCAGAGCGAACATTATTAGGAGTCTGGATGGTTGAGCGGGAAAGTGTTAAACAATTGTTATCAGAGAAATAAATTACTGAAAAGGCTTCCTTGATGGAAGTAGTACTACTTTACCTTAATATGCAGACAACAAATATTTATATAATTCCATCACTTCTAAATTTCGCTAGCATTTCCAACATATGCCTTCCGATCTTCTCAGGGTCATAATCAAGAGCGGCACAGATCAAACGCAATCCATCCGGGGTGAGTATTCTCCCATACAACTTATCTGTTTGGTACCGCTGGTACTGTTCATATTCTTTGTTTGATATCTGTTTCATGATTTCCTCCACTTTTCTGATTATGCTTAGGGTACATTCAGATTACTTTTCTTTTTGTTCCTTCTTCTCCAAATCCAACCCTTACCAGATAGTCCTCCATTTTGTCTCGGATAATTCTCCAGCGATTACCATAGTGAATTGATATCTCCTGATGATCTGCAACAAATTTGCGTAACGCCTTTACCCCTATACAAAAGTACTCAGATGCCTCGGTAATCGTGAGCATGAATTTCTGATTGATCGGCACTTTCATTGACTACTCCTCCTCCATAGATTTGTAGTAGTAATCACTCTTTTGCCGAACAGAGTCAACTATAAACCTTATCCGGCTGGTACTGATCAATCTACTCAGCCGATAAAGCCGCAACATACCCGCTTGACCAAAAAGATGATTTACTACTGAAAAAGCGCCAAACCCTTGTTTTTCAAAGGTCAGCGCTTTTTTATATGATGCTGATATTCATGTTTTCAGCAAAATTTCACCAGTCGTAGTAAAACAGTAGTAATTTCCTTTTGGGCTGCCGCGTTTTGCAGCGTTTTGCCGCGATTCAGGCGTGTCCTGCCAACCCCTTAGTCACTGTTCCCGTGGCAGATAAATAAGATTCTGATCACTGTTTGATCCTGCCTCCTGATGCCCGAAGATGCCGCGTTATGCCGCATTTTCGGGGATGTCAAATCTGGTCATATTTTTTAGGGTCAAATTCATACGCGGCAAATCGCGCAGCCAAAAGTAGTAAAATGCTGTTTTTTTACTACTCGGATCGCCCGCTCAAGGATATCATATCCAGCCCGCACCGACAACTCATCCAAACATAATTGATTTCTCATTCCTGAATGCTTCCATCAAATTCCTCGTGCCTCTCTGTTTTCAGCTCGTTTGCCTCATTTTTCAGCAACTCGAGTTCCTGAAATTCATGAAGTCTAGGTCTTGATCCGCTGTCATGAGCATCAGCGAAATGAGAGCGTTTTGCGAGAACCATGCTACCGCCGTCCGCGCTTCAGCGCGGGTAAGAACAATTTGACAGGCAGAGTAACCCGAAGCTGCGGCTGTCTGAGATACCAAAGACGGAGAATCAGTGCATCATCCGTATAAAAAATGAATTCGCACAGCCGGGCTGCACATACCGGCTGGGCTACGTTTATTCATCTTCCAGTACTATCACATTCACCTGGCCACTGTGACCTGTGCATGCATCCATCGCAATGATCCCGTTTCCATAATATGGGCTGAAATCCGCAGTTTCTTTTCGCAATTGTCCTCGAAGTACAGTGAATGGATTTCGCGTGAAAATCACTCCTTGGAAATGAATAATTCCCGTAAATCTCAGGAGAAGAACTGGATAAAAGGCAAGAGCAATGGTATACTGATGATCATCTGAAGGGGGAGGTGAAGCCTGTGTCTCAGTACATTCTCTACAACGACGATGTCCAGGTAGCGGTGTTTTCTGTTCACAGTTCTGTTATTACCGAATTCACCCCTCAGAAACCGGATTTGCTCCCAAAGCAGATCTGCCATGCCACAGCAGACGGTTTTGCCTCTTGGCTGCGAGAACGAGCTGTTGACCTGAACAGCGTTATGCATCGGAATCTGATGAATGAACTGGTCGGAAGCCGTGACAGAACGACCATCGCGCTCCGGACACACATGTTCAGCATTTCCGATACGTTTACATGTTTTGAGGAAGGTGAGTTTACTCCCAGACTTCAGCTATGCCATCC
>JAILJR010000051.1 GCA_024694565.1 Butyrivibrio sp.
ACATCTGCATGCTTGGGATTTCCGGTATTTATGATTCCAAAACGCTCAACATCATAAAGAGGAGTCATGGTTGCAAGCACTTCTATATCACAGCCATTGCAGCTGGATCCATCATAATGTAACACCCATGGTGATTTTGAAATGTTCATTGATTTATCATCCCTTCTAAGCTTCTGTCAAAATTGTTTCAAAACATTGAGTATGAGCAGATTGGTTCCTGCAAATATAAGTATCACTGACCATGTAACCTTGAGCATTGTGATGTATTTTACTCGCGGGAAAATATTGTCAATAAGTGTCTCAATAAAAAATACAACTGCACAGGCAATCAAAGCCCAGATTCTGCTTAGTGGACTTGATGTGATAAAAAACATGCCCACAATACCCATCATCAGTACAGTATCATACCACTCTGCAATTTCAACAAAAGCAAGGTTTGAACCTGAAAGGTCGGTTGTAAGTCCCTTTACCATTTCCTGATGCATATGATGTGAGGTAGAAAGGTCAAATGGTGATTTGCGGAGCTTGATTATCAGTATAAAGACAAATCCGATAAAGAAGCCGGGAAGCTGTAATATTGCCGGTGTATCAGCCTTTATGAGGTCAGACACCATAAAGCTTCCATGTGCATAGTAAAATCCGATTGCAACAAGCAGTGTCATCGGCTCATAGCACATCATCTGGAGCAGCTCACGCTGTGCACCCATGGTACTGTAAGGACCATTCGTTGAATAGGCTGCCATGACCATCATTACCTCAGACATGGAAAGAGCGAAGAATACTAGGAGCATATCTCCTCCTGCAAAGAACAGCGCTCCTGTAAATACTGTCATAATGAGGTAACCTGTTACAAACAGAATCTGAATACTGTTAACAACGGTGGTCTGCTTGCTGAGAAGCTTATTAACATCATAGAACGGCTGAACAATAGGAGGTCCCTGTCTTCCCTGCATACGTGCTGCAAAAAGTCTGTCTGTACCTGAAAGGAAACCGCCGATTAGTGGGGCAAGTACTATGTATAAAATTGCTTTGATCGCGAAGTTAATTTCAATCATCAGATAGCACCTCCCACTACTACTATAAGCATTACAGCCACAAGAATCGCTGCTACCCAGATACTGGGCCAGAGAAGCTTCTTCTCACCGAAGTAATCAGTCATGTACCAGTTTGACATGTAAAGAGCTCTCTCCTTGCCGAAGGAATCTATATAATGTCTGTCATCTCCTGCATTTACACCTGCCACATAGGACATTGACATCTTTGAATTTTTACCAAGTGACAGGAACCTTGAACCTATAGGAAGCATAAATACCATTACAACCATTATCATCATGATTATAACGTCGCTTCCACTGATAACATCCGGGATATTGGTGTGGAATGCCTCATCAAGTATTGGCTGAACCATATGTCCGGACATCCAGGGGAATGCAAAGCACATGATAATTATTAGTGATGTGAGCGGGAAAATTGAAACAAGCTCACTTCTTGGGGTAATATCCTCAAGCTCAAATGACTGATGTATTACGGTACAGATCTTGCCAAGCCATTTTGCCCAGTAGAACAATGTGCTGCCTGATCCAAATACAAGGAATAGAACCAGCCATACAGAGCCTGAATCTACGAAAGACTTTAGGGCCGCCCACTTCGAAACAAGCATTCCGAACGGTGCCATGAACATACCGCAGATACCGATCATCATGATGAATGCAAGTCGCGGAAGCTTAATGATAAGACCATGCATATCCTCAATATCACGGCTTCCCATGCAGTTCTCTATATCTCCTACTGTCTGGAACAGAAGTGACTTGGATACAGCGTGGAAAAGAACAAGCATTACTGCAGCCCATACACCCTCAGGGGTACCTGTACCTGCACAGGCTGTTATAAGACCGAGGTTGGAAATCGTCGAATAAGCAAGAACCTTCTTGCCGTCGCTTACAGTTATTGCAAGCAATGAAGCTGCAAAGAATGTAAATCCGCCTATGACTGTTATCATAATTCCTGTAAGCGTATTGTACATAACCGGTGAAACTCTTATAAGCATGTATACACCGATCTTAACCATGGTAGCTGAGTGAAGAAGCGCACTTGAAGGTGTAGGCGCAACCATAGCGCCAAGGAGCCATCTCGAGAAAGGAAACTGTGCACTCTTGGTCAGTGCTGCAAATGCAAAAAGCGTAACTGGTACAATCAGAAGCTTATTGTTGGTGCTTGTAACCTGGCTCAAATTTGATATTGAAAAGCCCATATTGCAAACCATAAGTCCTGCTGCAAAGCCGCATCCGCCAAGCAGGTTCATCCACAGAGCCCTGAACGAATTGTCCACAGCTTCAGTAGACCTGGTATAGCCAATCATCAGGAATGAGCATACCGATGTAATCTCCCAGAAGAAATAGATCCATCCGAGATTGTCAGAGGAAATAAGCCCAAACATTGCTCCGAGGAATACAAACATAAGAGCAAGGAAATAATTGGACCTGTCCTGTACATCAATGTGATGATGATGATAATCCTTCATGTATCCTGAGGCGTAGATACAGATAAGAATACCTACAACACCTACTATCAGATACATAACGGCTGCGAATGTATCAATTCGAATATGAGTATTACCCTCTACTGCCTTACCTGTTAAATCCATCCAAAGAACCGGGATTGTGCCGGCAAGCGAGAAAAGTATAGCGTAATATTTCTTGTATTTTATACTCAAAAAACAGACAAGACACATGAGGAAAATTTCTCCTCCAATTACAATCTTGTCAGGCAAATGTGTTTCCTTAAGATATACAAAAGAGGAAACATCAGGCGCAGTCAGTACATTGACGGCTACATAAATCGCAGCTGCCATGATTGTAAAGCCGCCCAGTATTATCGTGGTGTTTCGAAGAGCACTTGCATTCTTCTGAATGAATACAAGAACAGCCATGATAAATGGAAAGACAATCAGAAAGTTAACTACATCCAAAATCTGAAAAGCCAAGGTTACACCCCTTTCACGTTTTTCATAAGCTTTGCTTATGAATTCTTCATAAATTTATCAACAGCATCATTGAGGTCAATGATTGCCTGATCATCACCGTCCTGTACAGCATGAACTATACAGTGACTTATATGTTCCTTCAGAATTTCCTTTCCGCAATTATTGATGGCGGATCTGACAGCAGCCAGCTGAACAAGTACTTCTGTGCAGTCTCTGTCATCTTCAACCATCTTTTTTACTGCCTCAAGGTGCCCTATAGCCTTAGCTAATCTGTTAACCACAGATTTCATATGCTCAGGATCATGATGGTGCGCATGGTGATGCTCATGACCATGTTCATGGGAATGAGAGTTCATATAGCCTCCATTTGAATTATCTCACATTTCCAATAATCTTGTATAAAAGATTATATAAAATTTTGGCTTCATCAGGGGAAAGCTTAACGCAGGAACCAATTTCAACGGGAATTTCGACAGCTTTATCCTTAAGCTCCTCACCCTTAGGTGTAATGGAGACTACCAGATTTCTCTCGTCCTCATTGGAACGTTCTCTTGTAATGTATCCCTTGGACTCAAGCTTTTTAAGTACCGGTGTCAGCGTACCCGAGTCCAGGTAAAGACACTCTCCAAGCGTCTTTACATTGACGGTCTTCTTCTCCCAAAGAACCATCATTGTAATGTACTGCGTATAAGTGAGATCAATGTTATCAAGATAAGGCTTATACTTCCTTATGATTTCCTTTGAACAGGCATAGAGCGGAAAACACAGCTGATTTCCGAGTTTAAGGGATTCATATTTTTCTTCGTTTGTACCCATGATGTTCTCCTCTAAATTTAAAAAGATTTTATGCTATTTATTATAACACAAAATAAAAAATGGTTAAATTATGAATTTATTTATACTTAAATATTGACTTTTTGTAGGCAAAAGAGGAAATTGCCAAAAGGAATCCTGCTTTTCGCAGGATTCGCGCCTTGCTTTGAAATGCGTTTTTCAAATATACGCTTATTGTTTTTCTGCTGAAAAACAATAAGCTATAAATTCTTTATTCATCGGAGTACAAAGATATTATTTTGAATTGTGATTCATATTTTTGATAGGAATATTGGCATAAAGAGCCGGTACTGTTTTGCCGTTTTCCTCGGTATCCATCTGGGTTAAACTGATATCAATTCCATCCATATCTATTTCAGCATATTTGGAAAGTACCTCAATGATGTCGCTCCTTATCTTCTTCATCAGGTCAGGAGAACAATTGGCCCTGTCTGAGACAAGTACAAATTTCAGTCGATCTTTTGCGACATCGCTGGAGGATTTCTTCTTAAAAATATCTGTTATCTTCACTTGATTATCCTCCAATCACTTTCTTCTAAGCCAGCCAAACAGGCCTTTTTTAACATCAAGATCAAGAAACGGAACATTCTCGCCCGTAACACGGCGGCATATGTTCATGTATGCCTGACCTGCCTGTGAGTTATCACCGACAAGCGGCTCTCCGTTGTTGGTCGAAACAACAATGTTCTCATCATCAGGTATCTGGCCGATAAGGTCCACCGCAAGGATATCCACTACATCATCCGCGCTCATCATATCGCCTCTCTTTATCATGTCGGGACGAAGTCTGTTTACAATAAGCTGCGGATCCTTTACTTCATTCGCCTCAAGAAGACCGATTATCCTGTCTGCATCTCTGACAGCAGAGACCTCAGGAGTTGTTACAACAAGAGCCTTATCAGCCCCTGCAATTGCATTTTTGAAGCCCTGCTCTATTCCTGCCGGACAATCAAGAATAATATAGTCATACTCCTGCTTGAGCTCGTCTGTAAGTCCCTTCATCTGCTCAGGAGTGACACTGGTCTTATCCTTTGTCTGAGCTGCCGGAAGCAAAAACAGAGTGGGATATCTCTTATCCTTTATCAGAGCCTGCTTTAATTTGCAGTTTTCTTCTATAACATCGACAAGATTGTAAACAATCCTGTTCTCAAGCCCCATCACAACATCAAGATTCCTTAGACCTATATCGGTATCAATAAGGACGACTTTTTTGTTAAGCTTGGCAAGTCCGGTGCCTAAATTCGCAGTAGTTGTGGTTTTTCCAACACCACCCTTTCCCGATGTAACAACAATTACTTCTCCCATACTCTCCTCCTAAAAATTAAATCCTGTAAAACTGCCTCAGAAAAGATGAACCGTATGAAGTCTTAACAATGTGTCCGTTCTCAATATAGAGAACTTCAGGTTCATTATCTGTATTTTGCATAAATTTCTTTTTCTTGACCCTGATCTTTACCCCTTTTTCAGCATCAGGTGATATTGCAATAGATCTCGCAATTCTAACCTGAATAGGATCAAGCTTGTGTGCAACGATTATTGCTCTCTTGTCACCGCCGGCTCCGGCATATGCATTCCCACGAAGGTCCCCAAGAATAAAAATACTGCCGTAGGACGTAACATTGCCGCCGGGCTTAACATCTCCTAGAATAATTATGCTCTTTTTACTGGTTATTGTCTGACCTGACCTTAGATTTCCCCTGTAGATGATCGCATTTTCTTCCAGATCATCCGGCAGCTCCTCAGTTTCTTCTTCCATGTATTCATCTCCGGGATCATCTTTTTCTTCAGTCGCAGCTTTTGTCTTGCTATTCATGGCATTCCGAAAGACTTTATCAAGCTCAGAGGCCTCATCGATAACGCAGGTAATCTTCAGATTTGAATTCTCTTCAATAATGCGAATTACTTCATTGAACTCATAATCATCCAGAATCCTTCCCCTGACAATAAGACCCATGTTATGGCTTCCAAGAAATGAAGCCGCGCTTCTGAACTTAGAGGCAATGGATAATGAAAGCTCTTCAAAAGAAACAGATGGGTCCAGAACCAGGATAATCCCTGACTTGGTCCCTTTGATGGTTACAGTTTGTCCCAAATATTCTCACCCAACCCTTTCATACATAGGTGTTGTGACCTGATTGGCCAAAAACACATATACTAGTATATTCTATTTGTGTTAAAAATAGAACAGACAAAATTCATAAATAATTCATGATTTTTACAATTGAGTAAGGCAAAAAGTATTGTAAACGCAAAAACGCTAAAAAATGGAGCTTTGTCAAAACAAAGCTCCACATAAAAAACAGTTTATCAGCCAAGTCCACCGGCCTGTTTTGCAACTTCTTCAGCAAAGTTTTCGTTCTTCTTCTCGATGCCTTCACCTGTCTCAAAACGTACAAATCTCTTGATCTTGAGGTTAGCGTTATTGCTCTTTGCAACCTGAGCAATATACTGTCCAACAGTCTGCTTGCCATCCTCAGCCTTTACATAAACCTGCTCGTTGAGGCAGATCTCCTTGAGCTCTTTATTAAGACGACCAATGAGCATCTTCTCAATGATATTCTGAGGCTTTCTCTTTCCTTCAGGAAGCTCATCGTTCTCCTTCATTGCCTGAGCAAGAAGGATTTCCTTCTCATGATCCCTGTATTCCTGAGAAACATCCTCAGTTGCAACATACTTGGGATTAAGTGCAGCAACCTGCATAGCGATATTCTTAACAGCATCCTTGATATCGTCATTTACAACATCAGTCTCAGCCTCAACCAGAACAGAGATTCTTCCGCCGCCATGAACATAAGGAACAACGATACCATTTGAAGCTGTAACCTTCTCAAAACGTCTGATAGAAAGCTTCTCGCTTATTATAGCTGTGATCTCAACAAGAGCATCATTTACAGTCTTGGAGCCGTCCTCAATCCAATTCTCAGCCATAAATGACTCAAGATCCTTAGAATCTGACTCTACTGCCTGTCTTGCAACAGACTCAACAAATGTCTGGAACTTCTCGTTCTGAGCAACGAAGTCTGTCTCTGAGTTAACCTCAACAACTGCTGCTGTTGTATCATCCTTGACAGCAATTCTTGTAAGACCCTCAGCTGCAATTCTGCTGGCCTTCTTTTCAGCCTTCATGATGCCGTTCTTTCTAAGATACTCAACGGCAGCATCCATATCACCATTAGTCTCGGTAAGTGCCTTTTTACACTCCATCATTCCTGCGCCGGTTGACTCACGTAACTCTTTAACCATTGCTGCTGTAATAGCCATTTATATAATCCTCCGTAAATTAAGTTAAATTTATTATAAATAACAGATCAAGCTTCAACTTCCTCTGCCTGAGCCTCTTCTGCTCCCTCAGGAACATAGTCTGCTGCAGCATCAGCCTCAGCACCCTGGTTTGCCTCGATAACAGCATCAGCCATCTTACCAACGATAAGCTTTACTGCTCTGATAGCGTCATCATTACCCGGGATGATGAAATCAAGCTCTTCAGGATCACAGTTTGTATCACCGATACCGATAAGTGTGATTCCAAGAGACTCAGCTTCCTGGATGCAGATTCTCTCCTTCTTGGGATCAACTACGAAAATAGCATCGGGAATTCTCTTCATATCTCTGATTCCGCCAAGGTTTGCCTCGAGCTTTGAAAGCTCCTTCTTAAGCTGTGCAACCTCCTTCTTGGGAAGAACATCAAAAGTACCATCCTCCTGCATTTTCTCAATTGCCTTCATCCTTGCGATTCTGCTCTGGATAGTCTTGAAGTTTGTAAGCATTCCACCGAGCCATCTCTCGTTTACATAGTACATACCACAGCGCTCAGCCTCAGTCTTAACAGCATCCTGTGCCTGCTTCTTGGTACCTACGAAAAGAATTGTTCCACCCTGCTGTGCAATCTCAAATACTGCCTTGTAAGCCTCGTCAACCTTAACAACTGACTTCTGAAGGTCGATGATGTGGATTCCGTTTCTCTCTGTGAAGATGTAGGGAGCCATTTTAGGGTTCCATCTTCTTGTCTGGTGGCCAAAGTGTACGCCTGCTTCAAGTAACTGTTTCATTGATACAACGCTCATTTTAATACCTCCGTTTGGTTAATTCTTCCGCATATTTTTAGCCATTGATCAAAAAAGTGCGTTACGCTTTTTATGTGACTCCCGATCTGATCAGATAATCTGACACCGGATACAGGAAATAATATGCGTGTATATTTGCAACTTTATTATATTAACATATGCTTTTTCGTTATGCAAGAAAAAAAGGGCGTTTTATGCCCTTTTTTGAGTTTTGTTTATATTTTTGTTGAACAATGCCCCTATCCCTGGATTAACACTTCTGCGATGTGCTGATAGTCGCCGTCTTCGGGGATGTTTTTTACCCCTGCTCTGAGCTTGCGATCCATTCCAGTGGTTACAAGAAACTGGTTAAAGCTTACTGCGTTGTCCACAAGACCCTCTTTGAAAAGAATCTGGGCGACTGTGTCTGAGCCGCACCCTTTGGGAATTGTGACGTTTCTTCCGGCGACAACGGGTGCGGTGGAAGCTGCAGCTGCTGCAGTATCTGTTGCTGCGCCAGAAGAAATGGAAGCTGCTGCAGTATCTGTTGCTTCACCGGAGGAAGCGGAAGCTGCTGCAGTTTCTGATTTTGTTGTACCTGTTGAAGCATCAGCGGATAAAGCATTTGTTGATGATGCGCCTGCAGATGTATTGCCGTCTGATAATGAAGACGATGCTGAAGCTGCAAGAGGTACGGCGCTGTCACTTATCTGTAAGGAAGTCTGGGCTGTAGCTGCGGCACCTGTCGAAGATAAAGCAGACGTATCTGTTGCTTTTACAACAGACTGTGCATTGTCTTCCTGAGATATATTTGAACTGCTCGCTGATGCAGACACTAAGTTTTCACCCGGAAGGTTGGTTTCTACAATTTTCTGATTTACTTCTTCTGTCTTTTCTCCAGAACCTTTACTATCAGTGCTTCCAGCTTCTGTTGCTGCTTCCTGGCCTTTATTCTGGACTTCCTGCGAAGGCTCAGCCATGCTATCAGCGGATAGATCTGACCCAGATGCTTGCTGTTCGTTTTCTTCAAGTATTTTATTTCCTGTTCCATCCAATGCTTCACCGGATGAAGCTGTTGTTTCTTCTTCATCTATTCTGGCAGCCTCCCACGTGGCCTGAGTTAATGTTCCACCCTCTTCAACCATTCCCAGAGCCTTGGCTCTCTGGATTATTTCTGCATCGCTTATAGCAGACTTTCTTCCCCCAAGGGCAAACCCCATTACTATCGCAGTAAGAATAATACCAATCCCCATACCGCGTAGATAATACTTAAGCTTCATTAAAAACTATCCTCTTATCTTACTTTCCTGTGCTTGTTTGAAAGATCTATCACCAGCTTAACCTCACCGATACCAAGACCAAGCTCCCTGGCAATTACCATATTTGATTTCCCGGCCTTGTGCATCTCAATAATCTGTCGATTCTGCGATACAGGATCATTTGCAATCAGTTCTGTCATATTTGAATCGGGATTTCTTGTTCTGCCCTCAACACGCACTGATTCGGTAATTGAAACCACCTTATCGGAGGTATTGTCCTTAACTGCAGTGCCGCCTATTACATGAAGTCCCGAAATCTGGTCTGATGAAAGGATCTCAGCAGGTATTTCCTCAAGAAGATCGAATTCTCTCAAATTCTTCTCATCTACATAGCCGCTTTCTATAGCTCCTACAGGCTCAGCAGAAGGCTCCTGATAAGCTGCAGAAGGTATAGCAGCAGGTTCAGGACGACTTGCAATAACAGGTCTGTTTGCGGGTTCCGGACGATTTGCAATGACCGGTCTGTTAACCGTATCCGGGCGGTTTGCGATGACAGGTCTGTTAACCGCATCCGGTCGATTTGCTATAACCGGTCTGTTAGCAGCATCCTGCCTGTTCTCGGAATAAACTTCCTGTCCTGAATCAGCTCTTACATTCTGCCGCATTTCCTGTCGTACCATAGGCTTATTCTCGGGACGTTCCTTTTTATAAGGAATAGTGATTCCCTTAAGTCTGTCATCAGCCTCATCAAGAAGTATTGCTCTTACATTGGCTTCCTGGGCTTCTCTGGCGGTAATCTCAGCATCCCGCACAACCTGTCTTGCTTCATCAGCCTTCTTTGTTACTTCTCCCATGACAGATGTAAGATTCTTGTGCTTGTCATTGAGCATATCATACATAAACATTACTTCATCGTGATTTTTGTGGATGTCACTGATAACGGTGTCAGAGTACTCTCCGATAGCAGACAGCTTTTCGTTAGAAATGCGCTCCATCGCTCTCTCTGTCCTGTCCAAAGAATTTTCTACAGTATCATCAATCATGTCAGCTATGGCATCTTTTTGCCCTTCAACTTCACGCCGAACAAGCTCACGGATCTCCTTTTCCATGAGCTTCTTGTCCTCTTCGTCCATTTCCTTACCGGCAGGGAGAAGATATCCCAATATGATCGCTGCAATCCCCGCGACAACGAGAACAATCTCTGTAATACTTATCATTTCTCCGCCCAATATCCCCACAAAACTCTACGTATATTTACGCTACTTTATTATAATATAAAATAGTCAAATCTTCAAATCAAAGCCGGAAGATAAATGAAAATCTATGGGTTTTCCCTTCTTATCGTGCATTCCCTCAGCGATTCTCTCCATTTGCTCCTTTGAGAGCTGCCTTTCCTTCTTTTCGGTGTCTCTAGCGCCTCTTCTGTTCCTTCCTCCATCTCCCATGTATTCATTTGAACCCTTATCCTCTGCATTGGAATTGAGCTGCCCCTGATCGATGTCGTTCTTGGCATTGACAGAATGCTGATTTGTTTCTACTTCATCTCTGAACTGGACCTGAAGATTCTGCTGGTCAGCGTAGGGCCTTGCCTCCTCTGCAGCCTTTATTGAAGTTACATCGGTGGATGTGGCCATTACACCGAAATCGATCCTGTTAATAGACATATTTCATACACCTCCTCTTTAAACGCCTGATTATTTATGAATGAGCAGCTGGATAAAAGCTCGCCCATCCGGCTCCGGCTGTGCACCCAATCATATGGGTGCAAGGCGCACATCGCCTTCCCTTACCTCAAATTTGCTGTGCTGTACAGGCTTTTTAATTATCATTGAAAGTTCTCCGATAGTCACTGTAGTCCCGGGATAGGCTGTCCCCTCTACTATAACCTCAGCATCCTTAAAATCAGAAAGCCTGTCCATCAGATCAGAATATTCTTCAGAATCATTGTCAATCTGATCGTTCAATGTCTTGTTTAAGGCCATCAGCTTCTTTGCATTCATCACCTGATCCGGTGTAAACTTTACACCGGCTTTAAGCATTTTAGTAAAACCCTCTATGGTAGGGCGTATACTTTCGATATTTTTGTTCGCAGCCGCAATGCTCTTTTGCAGCTCCTTGAGGCGCTGTTTGACCATTGGATCAGCGCCCACCTCAATGAAGGTATTTGCGCCCATTTCAGAACCAAGTATCTTTGCGGTAATTTTGTCAGCGGCAGACACCTTACCTCCTGAGATGAACCCCCGCTTTCCGGCAACGTTTATCTCTGTGCCAGAGGAAACATTGGAATGAAGGATGCTCTCACTTGAAATTCCGCCACCTGCTGTTACACTTGCATTTTCAATGAATTTGGTGATAACACTTCCGCCTGCCCTGATATTCCCGCCTGCTTTTACTCCGCACTCGAGAAGTACATCGGCTCCGGCATCAAGAGTTGCTCCTTCAACAATGTCCTTGACTATGATATTTCCGCCCGCCTTAACACTGAAATTAGCGGCTACCATTCCATTTACTTCGACGCTTCCCTCATATTCAATATTCCCGGTTGAGACATCCACATTCTTTACAGAAAGAACATCAGAAACACTTATTTTTCCATCCTGTACAGTGACATGCCCGGATCTGCCGGCTTTAAGCGTCAGCTTATCCTCAGAAAGAATCGTGTTTCTCCCGTACTTAATAAAAGCATTTTTTACTGAATGAGGCTTTATGGTTTCTCCGTGAACATTTATTCCGCTCTTGCCGATAATCTCGGGATGCAGCGTTGCAAGAAGCTGTCCCTCCTGAACATTATTGATAATATTCAAATTGAAATAATCAACACTTCCATCGGCATTGAGCGTTGGCTTTGGGCGATTGTTTAAGTTAAAATGATACTCAACAAAAGCATTTTGTCCCTCTTCAACAGGCTTCCCCCTGGCAACAACTATTTCCGTACAGTACTGCCTTTGCTCAAAAAACTTATGGATTGCTTCAGTCTGAATACCATAGTTCACCCTTCTGTATGCAAGTGAAGAAAGAACCTCTTTTTCTGTGAGAAGCTCTGCACCAACAGTAGGAGGATAAAAAAATGCCGTGACTAACATATGATCCTTTGAAATATCAAACTTAACAGCTTCACGCTCAGGCATTATCTGCACATCAGTGAAGATCACAACACTTTCATCGGCCTTTGTCACAGCATTATTTATCACAACAACATCATATTGAATTTTTCTGTTATCAAGATAATCCCTTACATCATTGACATGCAAAGAACTCCCACCACCTGTTGGGGCAAAAACCTTGATTCCTGTGCCCTTTGGTGTGATTACAAGTTGAAAATATCCATTCATTTTATTTCCTCAGTATACCATTCACCTTGAATTAGTCAGTATGCCAAGATAATTTCCAAGCTTCTCTCGCATTTTCTGCAGAGCTCTTGTATGGAGCTGTGATATACGCGATTCCGAAACTTCCAGTACCTCACTGATTTCCTTAAGGGTCAGCTCTTCGTAATAATACAAAAGAATGACCTTCTTTTCCTTATCAGTAAGCTTTTCCAAAGATTCTGCAAGCATCTTTTTTAGCTCATCCTTCTCAACCGCCTCTTCAGGCTTAACAAAGGATGAGCTGCGTGAGTTATTGTCCTCGGGGATATCCGATCCCTGCTCCATAAATTCATTAAGAGAGACAACACCAGTGACCTTCATCTGATTCTGCCAGTTAAGGTACTCATCCTCACTGATATCCATCTTTGCTGCAATTTCAGCATCAGTGGCGATATGACCGCTGTCTCTTTCAATTTCTCTTATTGCCGTCTCGATTTTTTTCTGTCGCTGTCTTATTGTCCTTGGAATCCAGTCCATCTTCCTGATCTGATCAAGAATGGCACCTCTTATCCTCAGACTTGCGTAGGTTTCGAATTTGACATCCTTCATGAGGTCAAACTTATCAATGGCATCAATGAGGCCAAAGATGCCATAGCTAACAAGATCATCATACTCAACATTAAATCCCAGATACATGCTGAGTCTGCCGGCAACAAGCTTTACTAAAGGAGCATACTCCAAAATCAGCTTCTCACGTAAATCAGCTGTCTTTGACTTATTATATTCTGCCCATAATTTATTTCTGCCTGCCTCGTCCATGCACAATCATCCCCAGTTAAACTATTTTAAGTCGGGAAAGCCTGTTCATTTATGGATTCTGTCTGCTCTCCGCCTTCCGCCTCCATGGCGGCCCTTGCCTCTTCCTCGAGGCGCTCCTGCTCAGCTTTTTCAGCCATAGCCTTTTCATAATTGATCTCAACAAATCTGCCAAGCATTTTTTCAATTATCAGGCCAAGGATCATAAAGATTATTACAGAAGCCAAAACAATAATAAACCAATCACCTGCCGGATAGTGCTTAAAGTACGTGAAAATCGCAATGATTGCAGTACAACTAAGCACTATCAGCGGTGTGATCAGCTTAACATTTATTTTTTTAATCTGTTCTAATTCGGTATTCATATAATCTTCTCAGGCTTTCCAACAGCCCGGATTACAAAGTTACCATTTTCAGGATAAAAAATAACCGTTCTACCGTACGAATCACCGGTGTCCTTGGCAAGTACCGGAATGTTCATTTCCTTAAGCTTCTTAAGAGTAGCGGCAACATTTCTGTCGCCAACCCTCATCTGAGTGTTATTTGACTGAAATGCAAACATCTGTGCTCCGCCGGCAATCTTGGCTACAAGTCTTGATCTGTTTGCGCCCTTGGCTATTATCTGTCTTACAAGTTCTTCTATGCCTGTATCGGCAAATTTTGGTATGTTCGAGTTGTTTTTGATCTCTTTCGAGTCAGGTAACATAATATGTGCCAGACCACCTATTTTGGTTACAGGGTCTCTTATAGCAATACCCACGCATGAACCAAGCCCCAATGTGGTTATTCCGTCAGGGCTGACACAAATGTTAAGATCGGCCATACCAACCTTGATTATTTGACTCATATTGGCCCTTTCGTTTAAAGTGAAATGTCTCCCATTCCCAGTGAAGACAAAATCTTTGCATAACCATCCACATCCGGTAACAGAATAAAGTATCCGCTGAGCTTTAGTTCATCAAAGAACTGTGTCTCAATAAGAAGAATCTTATCACCCATCATTCCAAACTGTATAGCAGGAACACTTAGTATGGCAGCTGCCATGTCAATGGCAACATACGGTACTGAAGGAACAAGCTTTAAATTGGTCATCATCGAAAGCGAATTCAGATAAGACCCTGTGATAATATTTCCAACTTCCTTGAGTGCGGACATTTCAACTTCGTCAAAGTCGACATCTTCAGGCTTTGAGCCGGTCCCCATAAGCTTGTCTACAAGATGTCTTGCAGCAGTCTTATTAAGAAGGAACATGATGCTTCCATCGATATCTCCTTCAACTGCAAGATATATTCCTGCCATTATCTGCTCAGCACCGCCCATCATGTCACCGACATCCTTAAAATCAAGGAGTCTTACCTGAGGAACTGACATATCAACCTTTGTACCGATCATCTGTGCGAGCGCTGTTGTCGCATTACCGGCACCGATATTGCCCAATTCTTTAAGTACATCAAAGTATTGGCTGGACAGAGAGTCCAGACTAATCTCACCCATAATTTGTCCTCCGATCAGCCGGCATTTGCAGCCTTCTCTTTAACATCCTTTTCTGATACTACAGCATCAAGATCAAGTATTGAAACCAGTCCACCTTCATAGTGGCCTACTCCGTTAACAAAGGATTCTGACTTACCCTTCTTATCATCATAACGCACTTTTTCTATATTATTGGAATCAAGTGTAAGAACCTGATTAACCTGATCCACAATAATTCCAACAAGATCGCCCTCACCGGTCTTCAGAATGATGATCCTTGACTTTCCGGTTATAGTATCCTCAGCAAGACCCATCTTCATTCTGACGCTCATAACAGGAACAATCTCACCACGGATATTAATAACTCCTTTCAGGTAGTCATCAACCTTGGGAACTCTTGTTATCTGCTGCATTCTTACAATGTTGTCTATAAACTTTATGTTTATTCCGTACTGCTCATCATCAATCTTTATTACTATATACTGTATAAGTTCGCCGGTTTCGCTGTTATCTCGAAGTTCATTCATATCGATAATCATCCTTTCTAAAATAATTCAGGTATATTAACTTTCGTTATCAGAAAATTGAATTTGTATCAAGGATAAGTGCGATCTCACCATCACCAAGGATTGTAGCACCGCTTATGAGCTTGCACTTGGCCGTGTATTTGCCAAGAGGCTTGATAACTATCTCCTGCTGGCCCATAAGTTCATCGATAACAAGACCAACCTGCTGGTCACCCTTTCTTGCGATAACAACAACCATGTCTTCTTCCGGAGACTTGGTTGATTCTGTATCAAGGACCTCATTAAGTCTGATTATAGGTGTAACGCTTCCACGAAGATTTATAACCTCTTTGTTCTCAACAAGCTTCAGGTCGGAAGGTGAAACATCTTCGATGCTCTGAATAGAATCCAGTGGAATTGCATACTTTTCCTCGCCGACAATAACCATGAGAGCCTGAATGATAGCTAGAGTAAGAGGAAGTCTTATAACCCATGTAGAGCCCTCACCAAGCTTTGTTCTTACAGTTACTTCACCTGAAAGAGACTCAACCTTTGACTTAACAACATCAAGTCCGACACCTCTTCCTGAAATTTCAGAAACCTGTTTTGCAGTAGAAAAGCCCGGATGGAACAATAGCTCAACGCACTGCTTCTCGGTTAGAAGCGCTGCCTGATCAGGAGTTACAACGCCCTTCTCAATAGCCTTGTTCTTTACTGCATCGGCATCAATACCATTACCATCATCGCCAACCTCAATTACAACGCTGTTGCCGTCCTGGAAAGCGTGAAGGAATATCTGACCAACCTCAGGCTTGCCGCGCTGTGCACGAAGTTCAGCCGATTCAATACCATGGTCTGCACTGTTTCTGATAAGGTGCATCAGAGGATCACCGATCTCATCAACAACGGTACGGTCCATTTCTGTCTCTTCACCGGTCATGGTAAGTTCCATTTTCTTGCCCAGTGTCTTGTTGAGATCACGGATCATACGAGGGAATTTCTGAAGTACGGTCTCAATTGGAACCATTCGAACCTTCATAACAGATTCATGGAGGTTTGTGGTTACGCTCTCGAGGTACTCAATCTGCTCATTTACATTGCTTACACCTGATGTATGTGCAGCTGAAATAAGTGAATTCTTTGCAATAATAAGCTCGCTGACAAGATTCATGAGAACGTCGAGCTTTTCGATATCCACACGGACAGTTCTGTTAACCACAGGCTTGCCAACAGGCTTTTTGCCGCCTGCTCCACCTTGCTGTGCTGCCGGTGCCGGCTTCGTTGCTGCAGGAGCAGGTGCAGGTGTCTGTGCTGCAGGAGCAGGTGCAGGTGCAGGTGCAGGTGCGGGAGCTTCTTCCTTTTCTTCGGCAGTCTTGGCACCATTAAGATCAAACTCGCCGCATTCACAGCCTTCGACCTCGGAAACAGACTTAACGATCTCCTCGACCTTTTCTTTTGACTCATCAGTAATAACAACTAAACTAAAGGAGAAATCGAACTTTTCGTCCTCGATATCCTGTGTAGAAGGCTCTGAAACTGCAATCTCACCAATTTCTTCAAGCCCTTTGAATACCAGGAAGCCTCTTGCTGCCTTGAGTATACAGGATTCCTGAATATGAACTGTAACGCCGTAGAGCTTTTTGCCCTGGCTTACAGCTTCTTCCAATGTTGATTTTATAGACGGATCGAGCTTTATTGCCCTGTAATCCGAAGAACCATCGGCCCCGGCAGGTGCCGCAGCAGCCGGCGCTGAAGATGCTGCAGGAGCAGCCTCCTTTGCAGGCTGTGAATCGCCGCTTACTCCATTTCTGATATCTGCCAGAGACTTAATAATGTTCTGGTGTTCATCAGTACCTTCATCCTGATTCTCGGTGATATTGTCAACATATCCCTGAATAGCATCAAGACACTGCAAAAGGACGTCAATGTCGGCAGATTTGATCTTGATCTTGCCGCCGCGCACGTCTGAGAAAACATCCTCCATATCATGAGTAAGGTTCTGCATCCTTGTATAGCCCATAGTTCCGGCCATACCCTTCATGGAATGAGCAGATCTGAAAATCTCATTGATACAATCTTCATTCTCAGGATCCTGCTCAAGGATCATGATGTTGTCATTTAGTGACTGAAGGTGCTCCTTTGCTTCATCGAGAAAGACACTTAGATACTGGGAAACATCCATAACCTATTTACCTCCATAGAAAGTCATGATTAATAAAAGCATGTAATCGTATTATAGCACACTTTCATACGTCATATCGGCCTTCTGAATGGAGGTAATTAGAAACTTATGATAAAAGATTTATTAAATGTTAATGAAATCCCTCAATTCACACCGACATGCATAATGATTTCCTGGGCTATGTTATCAAGCTTAACTACCTGATCGACAAGCCCGGCTTGCGCAATTGCTTTGGGCATTCCATAAACGGTACAGGTACTTTCTTCCTGTCCGATTACATATATCTTTTTCTTTGATTTCAGATTCTTAACTCCCTCGGTGCCATCAGCGCCCATTCCTGTCATAACTACACAGCAGACCTCATCATAATCTGAATCCATCAGGGATTCATACATGAAATTGGCACATGGTCGAACGCCTTCTCTTGTAGGACCGTCAACATAGTGAATTGTACTCTTCCCACCGCTCTTGACAATGTGCATATGCTTGCCGCCACGGGAAATATACACAGTTCCGGGCTTCAGAATATCTCCTTCCGCTGCCTCCTTGACATTGATCTCAGAAAGAGAATTGAGTCTCTCGGCCAAAGATGCGGTAAAGCCCTCAGGCATGTGCTGAACCAGAACTACTGGTGTTTTAAGATTCTTGGGAAGCTTGGGTATAACTGACTGAAGCGCCCTGGGACCTCCGGTAGAGCTGGCTATTGCAACTATTCTGTTTCCTGTAATCTTGCTGGCAGATCTTGTAACCAGCTCGACCACCTTGCGGGATTCCTTTGCATCTTCAAATGAAAACGCCTTTGATGAGATAGTCGGAGCCTTACTGTCGCATACAGCTGCGAGAGTATTTATGAAATGCTTGGTAAAATCCTCACCTCTGCACTCAGAAGCCCTGTCCGGCTTGTGTACAAAATCAAGTGCTCCGAGATCCAGCGCATCCATAGTAACCTTGGCGCCTTCCTTTGTGTCTGTGCTGGCCATCATAATTTTGCACTTGATCTTGGCCTTCTGAACCTCCCTCAGCATCGTTATACCATCCATACGAGGCATATTTATGTCCAGAACTACCGCATCATAGGTATTTTTTTTGAGAAGGTCAAGGCCTTCGATCCCATCCTTGGCCTTGGCAACAACCTGAAATCTTGAATCTGAATTAATAATATCACTGAGCACAGTTCTCATGAGTGCAGAGTCATCAATAATAAGAATTTTTTTCATAATTAAGTCTGCTTCTTTCTGATTTTTCGTTCCTCTTCAAAGATAAAGTGAATTATGTCTTCTCTCGAGGTTTCATCAATGTACACGTACTGGATCCTATGTTCGAATAATCCCGGCCGGTTCTCCAGTTCCTGTACCTTCAACACGTTACATATCATTTCATAATCCTTATCGTTAACATTTCCCGGCAGACGATAAGAACAGTATATTGTGCTTCCTTCCTCATATCGGAAATTAGCAACAAACCTAAGGCCTCCTCCGCTTATGTCAACAACTACACTTCTTTGAAGATCATCACCGGCATAGACCAGATATTTCATGTTTTTCTCAAAGGCCTCAAGCTCTTCCTTGGAACAGAGTCTGGATTTCAGTGCAAGAGCACAGCTAAATCTGTAATACTCTCTGCGTTGGAGCTTGGATATTTCGCTTAGAAGATCCATGACCAATATGTAGATATTGTCGCTTCGATAACGGTCTACTATCTTTGCATAGCATTGAAACAGACCTCTTGTGGAGTAAAAGCAGAGATTGTATTCCCCATCAACAGGCAAAAGAACAATTTTTCCTTTTTCAAAAGGCATCAGAATCTCTATCCGGTCGTCAGATATAATATCCACGATCTTGCTCATATAGATGTGTTTGGTCCTTGCATCCTCCTCCATCCACATCTTGCCTGTTGCCTTCAGCTCCACACGATTCCCCAGTGCAATGTAGTCAGTGAGCATTAAGAATTCTCCTCGTTGTAAAACTATATTATATTATAACACTAAGTTGTCTGATTTGGTGCATTTGTCTGAGAAGTGGGAATTTGTGAACTGCTAAGCTTCCTTCCTGTAATAATATGAGAAAAAAATGCAGCCATACCTCTCGGCTTAACTTCCAACGCTTCTCCCGGATTCATGAACTGATTGGCAATGTTTTCAAAGGCTTTGACAGATTTGGCATTAGGATATTGCAAAGATACGGGTGATTGCTGCATAACGCTCCTTGCCAGCATCTGATCCTGAGGAATCGGTCCCAAATATGTCAGCGGGAGCTTCAAATACCTGGCTACAACAGCATTCAGCTTATTAAACAGCTGCTGTCCTTCTTCATCTGAGGATACCCTGTTGGATACCACTTTGACCTTTGTGTTTTCTCTGGAAAACCGAGGCGACTGGTTAAGTGCCTTCAACAGAGAATACGAGTCTGTGATCGATGTGGGCTCCGGAGTCGTCACAAGTATTATCTCTCCGCTTGCAACAAGAAACTCCATAACTGCACTGGATATTCCCGCTCCCGTATCAATAATTATTATATCGGCAATTGCATCAAGCTCGGCAAGATTAACAATAATATAAACCAGATAATCCCTGCTTAAATTGTACATGCCTGATATTCCGCTGCCGCCAGAGATAAAGCCAACTCCCTCCGGCCCCCAGGTTATTATATCCTTTATGTTTTTTCCCTGATAAATAAGGTCGCTGAGATTGAATTTTGGTATTGTACCAAACATGATCTCGATGTTCGCAAGCCCGAAGTCTGCATCAAGGATAATAACTCTCTTGCCCATCTTGCGAAACTGTACTGCAAGATTTATTGCTACATTGCTCTTTCCTACGCCACCCTTACCGCTTGTGACCGTTATTATCCTGGCAAGCGGCCTCTGATGTACGCCCTGATTCTTAATTATATTTCTTAGCTGTTGCGCCTGATCCATTTAAATCACCCAAACAAAAGTTTAACTTTTTCCACCTAACAGATTCTTTACTATCTTCTGTGCATCAAAAACAGCAATGTCATCAGGGACATTCTGTCCGTTTGTGATATACGCAATAGGAGAACCTGTATGCATTCTGATATTGTA
Organism: Butyrivibrio sp.; assembly: GCA_024694565.1. Taxonomy (GTDB): domain Bacteria; phylum Bacillota; class Clostridia; order Lachnospirales; family Lachnospiraceae; genus Butyrivibrio. The sequence continues at coordinate 20,468 of JAILJR010000051.1, forward strand.
AAGATTACCTTTTGCCCTCGTCTCATCCATCTTCGTAAAGATTAGCCTGTACGCCACCATTTCGGAGTAGGCATCGGCAATTTCGATGAGATCCCTATACTTCGTCGTGGCCGAAAGAACGAGAAAATTCTCACATTCCATAAGGTCTTCGAGGACTCTTATAAAGCGTTCCACTTCCTCCTTGAGTTCATCATTGTGAAGGGAATGACCCGCAGTGTCAACCATAAGGTAATCATATTCTTTAAAATCATCCACAGCCTGAGCCATCTCGTCAACCGAATAGATTACTCTTACAGGGATTCCAAGTATTGATGCATAAGTACGCAGCTGTTCAGCGGCAGCTATCCTGTATGTGTCAATAGTAAGGAGTACTACTTTTTTCTTGTGGGTGACAAACAGCTCCGTAGCCAGTTTGGCTATTGTAGTTGTCTTTCCCACACCCGTAGGGCCGATGAAGATCTCAGCTCTCGGTCCTTCTTTGTCAAGGTCAATCGGCTCTCCTTTACCAAACTTAAGGACCATCTTCTGATATACGCTTGCAAGCGCATAATCAAGAGGCCGACCGGGCTTACTCATCTTTTCAACCTCGTCGGTCAGCTGATTTACATATATTTCATCAACTTCATTTTCTATCAGAGTATTGTAAAGAATCTTGATGAAATTCAGCGTCTCTTCAGATACTTCTGCCTTTCTTACGGGCTTTTTTGGTATTTCTTCCTCTTCCTGCCTGACCGAAGGTCTGACTGTCTGTTCCTCCTGTTCATTTTTAAGGAAGTTCTTTTCAAGAAGCGTACTTAAGTTGTCCAGCTTTTCTTCAATGACACTGTTATCTTCCTTGTAATCAACAGGCTTTTGCGGATAGCCTCCCTTCACAGCAATAGGCTCCCTTGGTGCAACCTCTTCCTCAACAGACCTTCGGCCTGCAGGCTTTGGCTCTCTTTGAGGGACATAGGTCCTCTGGGGTCTCTCAGCCTCCTCCTCAAGAGCTACAGTGACCTCGATCTTCTGAGGCTGAAAGAAGGAAAAGAAACCTGTTTTTTTGGCAGGCCTGACATTCATCACAACGATGTTGGGGCCCAGTTCTCTCTTGGCTTCCTCGGTCGCCTCACTTTCAGTTCTTCCAACATACTTTTTTATAATCATTTACGCTGTTACCATCCCCACAGATTGCAATTCAATTGAAGGTTCCACTTCGTTGTAGGATATTACGATAAGATCCTTGTAATAGTCCTGTGTCATCTTTTTAAAATACATCCTGACAATCGGCGAAGCCATAATAATTGCCATATGACCTGCTTCCTCAAGTCTCTGGATGTTCTGTCCCACAGCATTAAGAATGGATTTGGTCCTTGCGGGATCGAGTGTAAGGTAAGCCCCTGTCTCAGTCTGTTTTACAGAGCTCATTATCTCCTGCTCAAGCTTCGGATCAAGAGTAAGAACACTTGTGGTCTCACCTGTAGCAAAATACTTGCTGGAAATAGCCCTCTTCAGACTCTGCCTTACATATTCGGTGAGAATGTCCGGGTCGTGAGTCGATGGTGCAAAATCCGCCAGAGTCTCAAAAATAGTAACAAGATCTCGTATGGATATACCCTCGCTGAGCAGATTCTGAAGTACCTTCTCAATTTCACCAAGACTCATAAGCTTGGGCACAAGCTCATCAACAAGTGCAGGATTGTTCTCTCTGAGGTTATCAACAAGGTTCTGTACATCCTGCCTGGTGAGAAGCTCTGCAATATGCTCTCTGATAACTTCAGTAAGATGTGTTGCGATGATCGAAGGAGGATCAACAACAGTGTAGCCAAGACTCTCTGCTCTTTCTCTCTGTCCTTCTGTAATCCAGGTCGCGGGCAGGTGGAAGGACGGCTCAACTGTCGGAATACCGGTAATCTCCTCCTCAACATTACCGGGGTTCATAGCCATGTAGTGATCAAAAAGAATCTCACCGTCGCTTACCTGAATACCCTTTATCTTGATTATGTACTGATTAGGATTGAGCTGGATATTATCCCTGAGTCTTATGATGGGAACTACAGTACCGAGCTCAAGTGCAACCTGACGTCTTATCATAACTACTCGGTCAAGCAAATCGCCGCCCTGGTTCACATCGGCAAGAGGTATGATTCCGTAGCCGAATTCAAGCTCAATAGGGTCAACCTGCAAAAGACTGGTGACATTTTCAGGCTGTCTGATCTCCTCAGCCTGCTGTTCCTCCTCAGATGTGGTCTCACCCTCAATAACAGCTTCCTCCATTGTCTGACTTGTGATCCTTCCAAGAAGGATGAAGGCTGCACCAAAGGACACATACAAAAGTGTAGGCAGGGGTGAAAAAATGCCAAGTCCTGCTACAACACCTCCAACAAGATACAGTGTCTTGGCTGTACCAAAGAGCTGTCCGATGAGTGCATGTCCAAAATCCGCCTCCTTGGAACCCTTTGTAACAAGGATACCGGTTGACATTGATATCATAAGCGAGGGGATTGAACTTACAAGTCCGTCACCCATGGTGAGAATTGAATATGTGTTAATGGCTGTGTTAACATCCATACCCTTTCTCAGAACTCCCATGGCTATTCCGCCGATCAGATTGACGGCAGTTATTATAAGACCCGCGGTTGAGTCTCCTTTTACATATTTGGTAGCACCATCCATGGCGCCGAAGAAGCTGGCTTCCTCCTGAATCTTATCACGCCTTGCCTTTGCCTCTGCATCTGTTATTGCACCTGTATTAAGGTCGGCATCTATAGCCATCTGCTTACCGGGCATGGCATCCAGAGTGAAACGAGCCGATACTTCAGCTACACGCTCGGAACCTTTATTGATGACCATGAGCTGAACAATTATAAGGATTACATAGACAATCGCACCTACAATCAGGTCACCGCCTCCAACGAAGGAACCAAATACCTCAATAACCTCTCCGGCACTTCCCTGAGTAAGTATAAGTCTGGTGGATGAAACGTTAAGCGCAATCCTGAATATTGTTGTGAACAACAGGATTGTCGGGAAAAACGACATCTGAAGCACATCTGTCGCAAACATGGCTGTAAACATGATAACAAAGGAAAGTGACATGTCAAAGGCCAGGAGAATATCCAAAATCCAGTCCTGCAGAGGAATGATGAGCATAACTATTGCAGCTACGATGTAGAGTGCAAGACCATAGTCATATACACGATTGGCTATTTTCTTAAGATCCATCATTACCTCCTTTCAAACTAATCTAAACCTTTCCCTTTAAGTGATATACATAGGCGAGCACTTCAGCAACAGCCTTGTAGAGCTCAGGCGGTACCATTTCTCCCACCTCAACATTTGCATACAGCATCCTCGCAAGAGGTTTGTTTTCTACAATTTCAACATTATTTTCTCTTGCGATTTCCTTGATCTTCTGTGCAAGGAAATCTGCACCCTTTGCTACTACGATAGGTGCGTCAGCCTCTTCAGCATCATATTTGATAGCAACAGCATAATGGGTCGGGTTTGTGATTACGACATCTGCCTGAGGCAGCTGCTGCATCATACGCCTTCTTGAGGCCTCCATCATTCTTCTCTTCTGTGCGCCCTTGACCTGAGGATCTCCTTCTGAGTTCTTGAACTCATCCTTGACCTCTTTCTTGGTCATCATCATGTCTTTTCTGAATTTACGCCTCTGATAAATGAGATCAATAAAAGCTATAACCATATAAGCCGCAGAAATTCTGATCCCAAGCTCAATAATGAGATTCCCCATAAGACCTATCGCCTGTCTGAGGGGCATATCATATAAAAGAAAGATCGACTCGGGCCTGCCTATAAAAAACGAATAAATGACAGCGGCCATAACCACGAGCTTTAATATCGATTTACCAAGCTCAAAGAGCTTTCTGGCTGAAAAAATCTTCTTAAATCCACTAATGGGATTCAGCTTTGAAAGCTTTGGCATGAGCGGTTTTGCCGTCGGCTTATATCCTACCTGCACAAGGTCACACAGAAAAGCCACTATAAACCCGACTGCCAGAAAAGGAGCTGAAATAAGCAGTACTGTTAAAAGTGCATTGTTTAGGATACTCTCAATATACTGTACCGGCAGACGCCCATCATAGGTGCGCGCAACATTTGGAATGTTATTGTACACCCTGACAAACACCTGCTGAAAATTAGTTCCTATGAATCCGTAGCCGAACCTCAGTATCAAAAACAATGCAAACAACGAAAAGGCTGTGGCAATTTCCTGGCTCTTAGCAACCTGCCCCTCTTTTCTTGCATCATCCAGCTTTTTGGCTGTAGGCTCTTCAGTCTTCTCGGCGCCATTTGCGTCCTCAGCAAAGAACTGCAGATTATATTTAATTAGGAGGGCTCCATCATCAGCCGCTCTGCATGCTGTAAACAAAGTCCTGTATCATCTCCTTCATGTTGATAAAGATAAAGTTTGCTGCATCCGAGAGCATCGATACTGTAAAAAACATTATAAACAGACCGACGATTATCTTAATCTGAATACCAACGGAAAACATGTTCATCTGTGGCGATACCTTGGCAAGTACGCCAAGAATAACATTGGTGATAAATGTAATAATGAAAATCGGCAGGCATATCCTGAAGCCAATCACGATATAATCCTTCATAAAATCAAGCATCACCTGAAGCATCCTGTCGGAGTTGATAACGGCTCCGTTAATGGGGATCAGGGTAAAGCTGTCAACCAGCGCATGTAATATGTACTGATACATACCGGTGATGATAAGCGCCATAGTAAGGTACTGTGAATACAATGAACCTGTAATTGTCACCTGCTGATTGGTGGAAGGATCCATCATCGAAACCATGGAAAGACCAATCTGCATATCCACGATCGTACCTGCAAATGCTGCTATCTGCTGGCAAAGTGTCACCGCAAATCCTATCAGCAGACCAACCATCGCCTCTTTGAGTACTATCACGGTATAGCCTGCAACGGTGTTGTAGGATGGCGGATAAAACGGTACAGCTCCGTACAAAAGTATTGAAAGGAGCAGCCCATAGCCTATCTTGACTGTATTGGGCGTCTGATTGCCGCCAAAAAACGGACATACATATATAAATGACATTATCCTGACTACGATCAGAAGATATACTTCCAGATCGCCATAGCTGAATGAATAGTCAAGCATCAGATACTCCTAGCGAACATATCTCGAAAAATCTGACCAGAGGTTGTTTATATAACCTGAGAGCTCAGTGAGCATCCAGTTTCCAAATAGCATAATCATCATAAAGATTCCGAGCACCTTCGGAACAAATGTCAGTGTCTGCTCCTGGATTGATGTAACCGTTTGAAATATGGAAATGACAAGTCCTATCACCATGGATGCCAGAAGCATCGGCATGGACATCCTGATAATAAGCATTAAAGCCTCACTTACTATTTGATTTATATCCGTTAAAGTTATCATAATCCTCTGCCCTCCTGCGCGGTTTGGGAATATGTCCTGAAAGATCCGTCATAATAATTTCTTTACCGGCTCAGATCAACATAAGGAGCTCCTGATCAATAGAAAGACTTGACCAGATTGCCTATTATGAGACTCCAGCCGTCTGCCAGCACAAACAGAAGAATCTTGAACGGCAGAGAAATAGTTGTGGGCGGCAGCATCATCATACCCATACTCATAAGGACAGAAGCTACAACCATGTCTATTACAATGAAGGGTACATATATGAGGAAACCAATAATAAATGCTGTTCTAAGCTCACTTACAATAAAGCTGGGAACTAAAACCACGTTGGGAATGCTCTCAAGTTCACCATCCCACTCAATTCCGTCTATCTCCATGAACAGACGCACATCCTTCATCTGTGTCTGCCCATACATAAATTGTCTGAAGGGCTTCATCACCTCTGTAAAGAATTCCTGCTGGTCCATATCGCCGTTCTCAAAGGGAATGACAGCTGTATTATAGGCCTCAGTGAGAGTCGGCTGCATTATGAACAGAGTCATAAAAAGAGCTATGCCTATCATCACAAGGTTTGGCGGTGAAGTCTGGGTTCCTATGGCGGTCCTTGTAAAATGCAGTGCCACTATTATTCTGGTAAAGGATGTCATCATTACCAGTAGTGTAGGTGCCAGAGAAATCAGAGTCAGAGTGATGAGTATCCGCAATGCACCGTTAAGTGACCCGTTTCCGTTGTCATAGGTTACAGTCACTGTATTGGCAATATTAAGTTCTTTCAGATCATCCGGCGATTCTGCCGTACCCGGATCGTTTATTACTGTTCTCTCATCAGATGTACCCGTCAGACTGGGATCCCTGTAAGTAGTGGGATCCTCAGGTGTCAGGTCAACCTTTATATCCTCCCGGGCATTTGAAACAACAGGAATTGAAAAGATTAAAAATGATATCATAAAGAGACAGGCAAAGAGAGCCAGGCTCCCTCTCCTGAAGAAAACTTTGATATTATGATCTTTCTTTTTTTCTCCCCATTTTCTGATCATTTATTTCTTTTTCTCAACCTTAAATTTCTCAAGGATTTCCTTAAAACTAAGGGTCTCTTCAGGACCATCCTCCCTGATAATTAAATCCTCCCTGGATATCTCTCCCAAATTTGTGACTTCATCCTTGCCGACGGCAATTGCCATGTACTTTTTGCCTATCCTTATTATCTGAATATACTTGGTAGCAGAAAGACGTACCGTCTCTATCACTTCAATGTTGCCCGATGAGGTTTTCTCCTTCTGGTAGTTCGCCATCCATTTTGTAAAAAAATATGTGACGGCAAGCACTGCAATGAAGACTATGAGCATTGATATAAATTGCAAATATGAATCCATTCCCCTGTACCTTACTGAACAATTTCAGTGACGCGCACGCCAAAGCTCTCTTCGATAACAACAACCTCTCCCTTGGCTACAAACTTGCCATTGACGAGAACATCAACGGGCTCACCCGCAACCTTGTCCAGCTCTATGATCGTGCCCGGTGCAAAATCGAGAATATCTGCAATAGGCTTGGCCGTTCTTCCAAGCTCAACAGTTACTTCCAGCGGTACGTCCTTGATTATGCCTATGTTCTCTCCACCGGCCATCAGAGTAGTTCCGCCACTGAAGTTCTGGAACTGGGCAGGCTGGATATTCATATTCATCATCTGCGGAGCCATCTGCATCTGAGGCATCTGCATCTGCGGCATTCCCATCTGAGGCATACCCATCTGTGGCATTCCCATTTGAGGCATACCCATCTGTGGCATCTGCTGCATCATTGACGGGTCGGGACCCGGCATCTGCATCTGCATCGGATCCGGCATAGGAGCCGGTGGCGGTGGCGGAGGTGTGGGAGCCGGCTCAGGAGTCGTGCTTGTCATTTCTCCTCCGCCAATAACCGTATCCTTCAGAGTCTTGGCGAAATCAATCGGATACAGCTGCATAAGAGTGGAATCCACAAGTTCTCCCACCTGCATCTTGAAGGAAATCTTTACAAAGGTCCCCGTAAGAAACTCAGCTATATCTGAAGGGTCATCGTTGATCATGTCAAGAAGTGTTGCCTGCGGAGGGCTGATATCCACCTTCTGATTGATCATTGTTGAAAGCGATGTCGCAGCAGCACCCATCATCTGGTTCATTGCTTCAGATATGGCTGACAGCTGAAGTTCTCCGATCTCGCCCTCGGTATTTGTTCCATCACCACCCATCATAAGGTCGGTAATGACCATAACGTCATGCTCTTTCAGAATCAGGATATTGGTTCCATCAAGACCAACTGTATACTTGATCTGAATAAACACACAGGGTCTCTCATAATTTTCAATGACGTTCTGCCAGTTGGCCAGTTCAACCTGCGGTGTTGTGATGTTGACCTTCTGATTAACCAGTGAATACAGCGTTGTGGCCGAAGAACCCATACTAATATTGGCAACTTCACCAATCGCATCCTTCTCTGAATCAGTCAAAAGCGATTCATCAATGGATCCACCTCCAACCGGCGGTGTGGCTGCAGCGGCTTCGCTTGGAGCCCCCATACCGGAGTCCAAAGGAGCAGATGCTGAATCACCTCCGCCGGAGGTATCCATACCGGCCAGCAAGGCATTAATTTCATCCTGAGATAACATTCCATCCATGCTCCTACTCTTCCTCCTCTCTTACTACCGACGTGATACGTACGGCATATTTGTCTTTGGCTGTACCGGGCAAAGCAGTAAATTTGAAAATATTGCCCACGTAAACCTGCATATCAGTATTGACACGATTATCGAGTCTTATTATGTCTCCGGCCTGCAAATGGACAAAGTCGTTGACCGAGACATTACATCTTCCAAGAACAGCCTTCACAGGTACACTTACATGTCTCACCATAGCCTCAAGATGATCCTCATAGTTCTCATCATTGTTTTTCTGCATTGTTGAAAACCAGAACTTGGTATTGAGCTTATCCATTACGCTCTCAAGAGTGAAATATGGCAGGCAGACATTCATCAGACCTTCCGTTTCACCAATCTTGATATTCAGCGTAACAATTGCGATCATATCTGTCGGCGAAATAACCTGTGCAAATTGAGGGTTTGTCTCTATCCTCTCCATTACAGGACTGATGGCGACAACATTCTGCCACGGCTCAACCATAAGCTGCATGCAGATTGTCACAAGCTTCTCAATAAGAGGCATCTCAATATCAGTAAAGGGTCTTGGCTTGTCGAGACCTGTTCCTTCTCCTCCAAGCATTCTGTCAATAAAAGAGAAACCGATATTTGCCTGAAGCTCCAATATGATTGTTCCCTGAAGCGGTAAAAAGCTTATAACACCCAGAATAACAGGATTAGACAACGCATTACTGAACTCTGAATAGGTAACAGTCTCTGAGTTAGCCACAGAAACAGATACATTTTTTCGAAGATACAGAGGAAGGGTTGTTGACAAAAGCCGCCCGTAATGCTCATATATCATCTCCAGGGTACGCAGATGCTCCTTGGAGAACTTCGCAGGACGCTTGAAGTCGTAATCCTTCACCTTCTTTTCGTCAGCTGCAGCCATCTGCTCGACGTCGAGCTCACCGGTTGAGAGTGCCGATAGCAGGTTATCTATTTCACTTTGTGACAGGACTTCACTCAAGGCATATCTCCTTTAATTTATTTTGGTTCCTAAAAGTCAAATGTAATTCAAAAGTATACGGATCAGGCGTAAACTACGCTGCTGAAGTTGCAGTCAAATATGAAGTTTGAACCGAACAATTCCTGTACCTCTTCAAGAATTGTCTCTCTTGCAGTTTCCAGAGCGCCGCTCTGCAGCTCTTCCATAGTATATGAGGCAAGAACGTTGTTGATCTTGGATTTCACAAGCTCCCTCATACTTGCAAGTCTGTCCTCAGCTCCCAGTGTGGCGTAGTCAGGACTTGCGGTATTCATTGAAAATACCACATCAATAACAAGATAATGCGGCTTGCCGTCTGAACCTGACTTAAGATTGATTGTAAGGTTGTCGTCTCCTGTAAAGCCAAAGGTTGCAACATCGGTTACTGCAACAACTCCCGACTGAGATCCTGAAAAGCCTCCGGTATTGCCGCCGTTAGCCTCAAGCTCCAAAGCTCCTGCGATATCTGAGATTATCTTCGCTGTCTGAGAATTGGTACTCAGCACACTCAGCATCATAAAACCACTCATGATCAGATTAATGATAAGCAGCGCAAGTATGATGATAGATAAAAGATTCTTTTTCATGTATGTGTCCCCTTTATGTTAATATATTGCACTGAGCGGATTGTAAATCTTTATCTCAACCCTGCGGTTTCTGGCTCTTCCTTCATCGGTGGAATTGTCCGCTATAGGGTCGTATTGTCCTCTTCCGGTATGAACTATCTTGGCCGGATCAAGTGTCGTGTGCTCAGTAAGATAATAAAAGATTGAAAGTGCTCTTCCTGAGCTCAGCTCATCATTGTTGGAATACTTGCCATTGCCACCCATCGGGACGTTGTCAGTATGTCCCTCAATCTCTATGGTCCCTCCGGCATAGGATTCCAGAATCTGTCCTACCTTATCCAGAACCGGAATTGCGTCCGGCTTGATGTCTACCTTTCCTGAGTCGAAAAGAATTGATCCCTGAATATCAAGCTGAACAAACTGACTTGTATAATTCATATTGACAAGATTCTCTATGTCTGACTGTTCAAGTGCCTGCTCAATCTCCTCTGCCAGTTCAGCGGAAGCCTCCATCTGAGCTTCCTCAGCTGCTTCCATAAGCTCCTGCTGTTCCATCTCACCGACAGATGTCTCCGTAGAGTCAGAATCTTCGCCGCTCTGTGCAAGACCCATGGATGTGACATAGCTGGAAAGCTGGGTCAGCTGGGACATACCATCTCCTATCAGAGCTCCCTTGCCGATTGCCATTTCTCCTCCGGAAAATACGCTGAAGGCATTGCTGAAGGATGCGGCAACCTCTTCGAACTTGGCTGCATCCATGGTTGCCATTGAGAAAAGCAATACGAAGAAGCAAAGAAGCAGATTCATCAGGTCACCGAATGTACCTTGCCACGCCGGCAGACCGGGTTTTATCTCTTCAGGTTTCTTTGCCATTATTCTCCTCCGCCTCCGCCATTTTCAGCTTCATAAGCAGACCTGTCTGCAGGTGAAAGGAATGATTTCAGCTTTTCCTCGGTAACTCTTGGGTTCTCTCCAGCCTGTATGGACAAAAGCCCCTCTATGACAATACTTTTTGCAGTATACTCGGCATTGCTTCTTGCCTTTAGCTTATTCTCTGCCGGATAACAGAACCAGTTCGCAAGAACAGAACCGTAGAAGGTTGTAATAAGGGCAACCGCCATGGACGGTCCGATTGATGAAGGATCCGACATGTTCTGAAGCATCAGAACCAGTCCAAGCAGTGTTCCGATCATACCCCAGGAAGGTCCCATACCTGCCAGGTCTCCAAAGAACGAGTAATGATCCTTGTGCCTCTCAGCCATGGCATCTATTTCAGCCTCCAATATTCCCTTGACCAGCTCAGGCTCGGTACCGTCAACTATAAGACCTACGCCCTTTTTCATGAAGGGATCTTCGATACTGCCCGCAGCCTCTTCCAGAGCAAGAAGGCCTTCCTTACGTGCTGTATTGGAAAGATCTACTATCTTCTTGATTGTTCCCTTTGTATCATCGGCGGGCATTTTGAAGATAAGCGTGTATGACTTCAGACCTGCAACGAAGCTGGGCATACTTCTCGATGCCATAACCGCCATAAGAGCTCCACCGAAGGTGATCATCGCCGAGGGCGCATCAAGGAAGTAAACAACACCGGTAATTCCGGCAGAAAACACAATACTCAGGATCATGAAAAGGAAACACAATCCTACACCTAGCAATGTAGCAATATCCACAATATTTCTCCCTTCAAGATTATTTTTTTATAAGACTTATCCGTTGATGATCTTTGTAATTTCTGAGATAGACTCTCTCACCAGGAGCTTGCGAGAAGATCTTAATATGATCACCGTATCCGGATTGGCCTCAACAGTCTCAATAGATGAGACATTAATAAGCATCTTTCTGCCATCCATCTTGGTCAGCTCAATGATCTTGCTCATGACAGGGCCACCTTTCGGATAAAAAATTTCATTGTTTATAACATTTTCATGAAATTATGAAACTAAATTTCCACTTACACTAATTTTACCACTTTTCAGTCGTGAATTGGTGGTGGTTCGTTCATAATTTGTACATATTTGGAGCATAATTTCAGTATGGGAATTATAAAATGAAATGAACTTTCAGATGTGCTTATCCCCCAACAGCCCCTGATTATTCCTCCACTTAAATCTATTATCACACAGTACTACATATTGTGGTCATATTACATTTTACCACTTTTTACTGTATAAAACAGTATAAATTATATAATTTTTCATTCGGTATTTATCCTTATAGTTATGAGTCGCCCGACAAAAGCTCACCAGTCCGGCCCCGGCGAGCTTTTGTCGGACAACTCATAGTTATAATTCAGGATATATTATGAACAACACCGATTGAAACGTAATTATCGAGAATTGCTCCATAGTCAGTGCCGGACTCCATTGACGGGCTGTATACGCCATCAACAATATACTCACATCCACCGTCGGGCAGATCCTTTACTTTTTTATAGCCATCATTGAAAAATTCCTTTCTTGATACCGGCAGATCTCTTAAAACCCCTTTGCAGTCCTTTAGTTTACAGCCGGGGAAATTAACGTTCCACACAATTCCGGGAACGTATTCTTTTTTAAGAAGTTCAAGCATGATTTCTCTGAGATACCTGTCAGTCACCTCATGGCAATCTCCCATGTCCTCTGAAAATGCCATTGACAGATACCCCTGGAATTCTCCTTCAAGAGCCGCACCGACAGTTGCTGAATACTGAATATCGGTAGCAACGTTATACCCATAATTTATTCCGGCCATCACAACATCAGGCTTCCACGGCATAACACTGATGCTGCCAACCCTGATGCAATCAGCCGGTGTACCCGTACATGAGTAAGCCTTAACACCTTCAACCGGAAAATTATATGGTACAACACTCATTGAGTGCCTCAGTGTTATACTATGAGAAGCCGCACTTCTCTGATCGTGCGGAGCAACAACCCAAACCTCACCAAATTCAATTGCTGCTTCTGCAAGTCGCTTTATACCATCAGCATCTATCCCATCATCGTTTGTAATAAGTATCCTTCTTGGCATCTTCCAACCTCATTTTTATAATTTTGATATCTATTATAACTGATTTCAGTTATATATGCTTTCTTTTTAAACTCGAATTGTTTCAACGGCCGGTTGATAATCCTTCCATTGAGCTTGTTGTCACATGGCTTAATGTAAATGAAGGTCATAGTATAGAACTAATGAAACCGAGCAAAATATATCAAAAATCCCCGGGTGATTTCCCGGGGATTTTTGTATGATGGAGTTTATTATATTTTTAATTATCTCTTGAGGTTGGTGAGTTCCTCAAGGAGTGTGTCGGATACTGTGATGATACGGCTGTTTGCCTGGAATCCACGCTGTGTTGTGATCATTTCCGTAAACTCTTTGGAGAGGTCTACGTTTGACATTTCCAGAACGCCTGTGCTCATGTAGCCGCCGTCTGTGGTGATATCCTGGATTGTAGGATCACCGGAGTTAAGGGTTGATGAATAGAGATTGTCGCCTTCCTTTGAAAGTCCGGAAGCATTTGCAAACTCTGCTGATGCGATCTGACCAAGGAGCTTGGTCTGGCCGTTTGAGTAGGAAGCGTAGATCTGTCCGTCAGTTGCAACAGATACACCGTTAAGCTCTCCAACAGCACGTCCTGTGTTAAGACTCTTCTTGTCACCCTTCACTGCCTTGATAGTTGCTGAACCGCTGGTGTTGTAATTTGTAACTGTTGAGAAATCAAGAGTCATACGTCCTGTAATTACATCATCATCGTCTGTAGGAAGCTTCTGGTATCCAAAAGGCTCAAGTCCTTCAAATCTCTGATTGAAAATCAGGTTGACCATACCATCTTCTCTTCCATTTGCAGTTGTAAGAGAGCCATTGGCAGGATCAAACTTAAGCTGGATAGTCTGTTCTCCGGTTGTAAGAGTTATACTTCCATCTGAATTGA
>JAILJR010000055.1 GCA_024694565.1 Butyrivibrio sp.
ACTACTACACTGAGGAGCCATTCCTTAGCTTCATGCAGACCCAGTTCAGCACCATGTTATCCCATTCCAAGCCATTGGTGGATATTCTTCCTGCCGGCACTGCAGACATTGCGGATTTTGCAGGTTCTGAAGATCTTCGAATAATACAGCCCTCGCTTTCCTTAATGTCCATGCCGGAGTCTGCCGCCAAATCTTTTGACAGCGCTCAGCTGATGGATGTATGGAACAGCTACAATAATCTCTCAAGAGTCCTTAAAAACAAACGGGTCTTTGAATGTGCTCCACTGTGTGATCCTGAAGTGCTTGAGACAGATAAGCCTGCTGTTGAAGCCGTTCCGGGTATCCCTGACATATACTACACAAAGGACAGCTACCGGAAACATATAAGCAATATCATCAGCAACATGAACAGCCGTCCCGGCTACATATTTGTGGATCTGCCGGAGGCACCCTTTTCCAATATACAGCTGATCATCAGCGATGAACATGTCAGGATTACAAGGACGGAGCCTCCTTTTATATCCTTTACCTTCACCCACCCACAGATGTGCCATGCCTTCAAGAGCTACAGTGACAGTCTGATAAGGCAGTACATGACCGGCCGCAGAACCATGATAAATAAGCTGAACGAACTGTTTCTGTAGTAAGTTGTAACCTGGTTCTTGTTTTAATCAAACAGCATCGTCAAGATAACTATATTGAGAAGTAGCAAATAAATGCGCCTCCACATAAGATTCTTCTTTACACTATTTCTCGATAAAATAGTCTCTTTACGCAAAGATCATATGATTACCCTTGTGCTGTTTACTTTCATACATTGCCTTGTCGGCCTGCTGTAGAAGCATTGAGAAGGGCTCTTTGTTGGTTTCATCACACAGTACCGCTCCGACGCTGACCTGCAGCTTCCAATCATCCATGCCTTCAAAACTAACTTTATACCAGTGGCATTCATACCCATGCTTTTGGTACCAAGAGCATTTATGTTGTCCAGCCCGGATCTTATAGGCTTTGTGATACCGCTCTCCAAGTCGATCAGCTCCATTGTCGAATAAATATCAGATATGGCTCCAATCTCACTTGCCAGCTCACCTGCCTCCATGTTTTTACGATTATAAATGGAAAAGATAATAAAGAAGATAACAAAAATTATCACAAGAACCGCAGATGAAACCAGATAGAGATTATAAAAGACCACAATAATAATTGCTGTCACAAGAATAATTCCTGTGGCAAACACCTAGACAGGCTTTTTGTCTTTTTGGCTACTATTCATAGATTGTCCTCAGCCCTGCATTGAGATGTAAGAAGTAAGCCATGTTGCTTCAGACTTTATCCCACGCCTTTTCAAAATCATCGACAGGCATCGGCTTATAGAAATAATATCCCTGCATTTCCTTACAGCCTATTTCTTCTAAGAAATCAGCCTGAGCTTTGGTCTCGACTCCTTCAGCAATCAGTTTCATTCCGAGCAAATCTATCATTTTAATTACCTGAGTAATTATGATGCGGCTCTTTTCCATATCCCCTGATCCGGTAAGAAAATGGAGGTCCATCTTTATGCGGTCAACAGGAACCTCTTTGAGCATATGAAGTGACGAATAACCGCTCCCAAAATCATCCATTTCTACCTGGAACCCGTACTCGCGAAGTTCAGAGGTGTTTTTGATCAGAAAACCAGGATTTTCAACGTATGCAGTTTCTGTTATCTCAATCCTGAGCTGATCCGGGTCAAGGTCATATTTCTTGGTGAGTTCATAGAAAATACCGGGAATATTTCTGTCCTCTCTTATGTCAGATCGGGAGAGATTTACTGAAACTGAGTGGCGTTTTCCCTCCATATTCCATCTATGAAGATCCTGGCAAACTTTATCCCATACAAAACTATCCAGGTCAAAAATCATTCCGGTTTCTTCCAACGTTGGAATAAACACTCCTGGAGAAATCCAGCCAAGTTTTGCATGCTTCCAACGGCATAGTGCTTCTGCCCCACTTATTATGCCGGAAGTGTAATCCACCTGGGGTTGATACCATACCTGTATTTCACCTCCCTGAAGAGCTGCCGGAAGATGCCCGCTTATGTCGACTATCTGCTTGCCCTTCTCCCACTGCTCAGGATTATAAAACTCATATCCTGTCTTAAGCGTTTCCCTGACCTTCTTTTCGGCCATTCTGGCATAATCAAGCATACGATCCACATCAATGTTTTTGTGGTCTTCCGGAGTGATCGCATAAACGCCTGTACATATCTGAAGTTGAATTTCCTTACCTCTGTCTGTAAAGTAATTCCTTAACGGTTCAAAAACTTCTTTTTCATCTATGCCCATCTGCTCTGCGTCAGTGAACTTACGAAGCACAGCGAACCTGTCCCCGGTGATTCGCCCCATTGCTTCCTCATCAGAGAATGTTGCGGTCGACTTCTGTGCCCAAAAGCGCAGAAGCTCATCCCCGGTCTCCCTTCCCATGCTTTCATTTATGAATTTGAAATTCTTGATATTACTGAATGAAAGAAGATACTGATTCTCCGGATGCGTAAGCAAAAGCTCTTCCACGCGCTTAGTAAAGCCTTCTAAATTCAACACACCGGTTAGAGGATCCCGTTCTTTTAACTCACGTATTTTCTCTTCCTGCTGTCTATGTATAGCTCTCTGCCTGTGAACTATTCCAATAACAAATAAAACAAAGAAAATAGTCCCCGGCACCAGGATAAATCTATATTCAAATATATAATCCCAAAAATCATTTTGATATAAACGTCTTGAAGTATAATCGAGAACTATTGCCTGCTTACGGGTATCACTCAGCTTATCGATGCCTGTATTGAGCCTGTCAACAATAACCCTTTTTTCAGGTGTATTAAGCGCCCCTGCACGGAAGTCCATGGAAAACATGGTAGCAGGCTGAACCTTCAGATCAGAATATGATGGTTTCTGTAAAACATAGCTCCAGACATATGAATTATGCATCAGCGCATCTACTTCGCCTGCCCTGAGTGCTTTAACACATTCCTGCATCGTATCATAAAGAGTGATCCCTATCCCCGGATAAAGCTGCTTAACTGTTTCTGCACCTCCTGCCAGAGAGCTGAGCATTCCTATATGGCTTTCATTTATAGCTGGAAGATTCTTATTTCCCTTTGTTACCATAGTAAATGGCGTCTGAATAAGATTCTCAGTAACGATGGATTCCTTGCCGGACGAGCTTTTAATTGCACTTCCAAAAGGCATAATAATGTCGTACTCAGGGTTATCCAAAGCATCCTTATTAGTTTTTTCCGAAATAATCTTAAAGGAAACGCTGTATCCAGCCTCTTCTGCAGCAACGCGCATAAGATCCACGCCTATTCCCGTTGTCTCTTTTGTCTCCGGATCCAGATAGAATACAGGGCATCTGTCCGCAGGAACCCCAACAACCAAAACATCTGTGTCATTGTTTCCTAAATCAGACTGAACTGTAAGCTCCCAGCGCAGCAATGAGAGCAGGCATAATATGAAGATTGAACAGCGCTTTAAAGTCTTCATCACTTTCATGCAGCGCACCATCCTCCAATGATATCGAAATAAAAATACCTAGAGCCTCAATATTTCCCCATGCACGTTCATTATAGCATTATTCAGCTGCGCAAATTTGCGTTTTATAGCATTTTTATAAATACAAATATATTGATCCCTTGTTCTTATGTGCATATAATAGCAGGGGCAACAGCACAAAACCGTCACACTAATGGAAAATAAGCTCTCTCTTTAGCCTGTTTGTCGCATCCTTACCAAGTTGTCCGCCTCTGCCATCAGAAACACCGAACTTCTCAGCTATCTCTCTATAGGTAAGACCGTCCTGGTATCTGTATTTAAGCGCCTCCTGATCTCTGTCCTTAAGCATGGTAATGCTATATTCCAAGCCCATCATCTGATCGGAAGTAGGCTCTTTATCAAATCCGAGTGCCTTGAAGAGATACTGCGGATACTGCACTTCTTTTTTCTTCTTTGGCTTAACCGATGCTGCAACAACACTGCCTATCAGCTTTCTGATAGCATCAGCTCCGGCGATTGGATAAAGCTCCATGATATGCTTTGCAATAGCTTTGCCTGAATCAGTAGGATTCTCGCTATATCTGGATGTCACATGCTCATAGCCCCATATAGTCTCCGGCTTAGAATAAATAGCTATCGGCCAGCCATAAAACTCGCCTTTTTTGTTCTTCCTTTGCCGGAAGTCCCTGACAGTAAGATAAGTCTTCATCTGAAGTTCAGTCAGTGTTCCATCGAAGCCTTTCTCTCTGCCTTTCCCGAAGCCAGCTCTGGCCTTAATCTCGTTGGAATATATCTCATCTTCAACCTCAAAGAGATCCATAATCTTCTTCTGCCTTCTTGAGGCCTTCTCATCATCCCAGAGAGCATCGAAATCATAGCCATCACGCCTGTAGTTAGCAAAGTATGGCAGCCATTCTTTTGATATAAAGCCTGCTTTCTTCATAAAAAACTTTCCGTATGCAACCTCACCACTTCCTGCAATACGCTCACGCCACTCCCACGGATCCACTTCCGGATCTCCGCACCACCAATAACCAGGAACAGTTCTTCTTCAAGTGAAAATCCCGGAATAGCATTTTTAAATAAGGGTAAAAAGCCTATTTCGTTTATGTAATCTATCGCATCCCGTACCGTATGCAGGCATTCGGGATCATCCCACTCTACGCCATACATAATCCAGGTTCCGTTTTCGTTCCCCATGGTAATCAGGTATTCCTTTCACAGCACTTATTCACTCTTTTAATATTTCACCTGTTCCGGAATACAGTTTGCCAGCTCTTCTTTGGGTATTTTTACAAATATCTCAACTAAATTCCTGTCAAGCTGAGTTCCTGCAACATCCTTTATTATCTGTATTGCCTCTTCATGTGTGCGGGGCGCTTTGTACGACCTTCTCATAGTAATAGCTGAATATGTATCTGCAATTGCGATGATCCTTGCGGCAAGTGGTATGTTTTCCTTCGGAACTTTGTAATACCCATTTCCATCAACACGCTCATGATGATAAAGGATCCAGTCGGAAATCCTGTCGAATGTCTCCAATGGCTTTAGTATTTTCACACCAACCTCCGGATGGGACCTCATGACATCCCATTCCTCCTCAGTGAGCTTTGCCGGTTTGTTCAATATAGCTTCCGGCACACCGAGTTTGCCGACATCGTGCATCAGTGCTGCATATTCTAGGCTGACTGGATTAATGACACCCTTGATATCATTTGGAAGATACTTGTAAAACAGCATCGTCAGATTCTGAACATGAAGGCTATGCCCGTTAAGATTGGGATCTCTGGCATCGATAACGCCGACCAGGACTTCCGCAATATCAATACTCCTCTTCTTTGCGGTATCAAGGAGGCCATACATGAGAGTCAGTACAATCATCACAAAGATGCTGCCAAAAAAGAGTATCAACGCCATCATCAAATCGGGCCTGGAAAGAATGGCTATGCACAAGTACCCTATAAGAAAGAATATCAGAAGGACAAGTGCAAGATACTTTCTGAACCTGTCCCTGCTGCTCCCTGATGAAAGAACATCATGCGTCGTATGTAGAAAGCGATTGTATCTTATGATATTTGTCATCATCACAGCAGCACCGGCGATGATTAAGGCAATGATTAGTGGCTTCAATTGTGATACCAGCCTTTCTCGTCAATTCTTCACAGGAATAATGGAGCATAGGGGGTTCGAACCCCTGGCCTTCAGATTGCGAACCTGACGCTCTCCCAGCTGAGCTAATGCCCCATTTCACATCATTTTCTTTTCCAACCATAAAGTCAGGCGAACCTTAAGGAACCCTTATCCCAAACACAGAGCGTATGTGAACCATGTGCTTCCAGACACTGCTTCATCATATTCACCCAGCTTTTACAGTGGTCAAGTATAATGGAGTCCGAGGTAATAACATTTTCCTTTTCCCACAATACTCTATCCACGCCATTCAGTATCTCAATACTCAGATCAAAGTAACTTCCCTCTCCCACTTCCGCTATTAGAGTCTTAAGCCGCCCCGAATTAGACACCGGCTTATCAAGTAGCAAATTGACAGCTCCAACACCCATATTATTTAAGGCATTAAGGAGAAGCTTTACTGCTTCTTCTGTCTCCGGAATAATTCTGTATGTACCTCTTAAGGCTGCCAGATCTCGGATGGTTCCATCCATACACTCAAACAATATAGAATCACTCAGCATAACTTCCAGTGTGATTACAGTATTAAATCCATCAATCCAGACTTCACTTCCTGCCAGAGAAGTTTTTTCTTTTGACCTTCTGTTAACGAGCTGCTCATCTGTAGCAACACTACGAACTATAGCCATCCTCTGTCTCTCAGAAAGAAGATAATGATTTCCGACGAAGGTTGATGCCTGTTTAAGATCATACCCTTCGTTTATGAGATAACAGATATGGCGCGTAGCTTCACGCATTATCTTCAATGAATCCGGTGAAAAATTCTTTTCATCATCCGGAACATAGCCTCTCTTAGCGTTCACATAGGTACCTCCAAAACAGCATTACTCATTCACAAGTATCAGTTCTTCACCAGGCTCTACTATGATCTTTCCAGGAACATCAAAACTCTCGGCTACAGCCCGATCAAAGCAGTTAGTCTTATCAGCAGGAATCATGTGATATGGGATGCTGTGCTTTGCTGCGATCATTGTAGCGCACTCCATAGCCTCCGTTACATCCATGTTGTAGACACCGTCGCAACATATAAATGCATAATCAAGATTACGGTCAGCAAGCTCAGCCATCTGTGGTGTTGTAGATGTATCTCCTGACAGGTAAAGACTAGCCCCGTTGGAGAATGTAAGGATATATCCCACACATTTACTGGCATCATTTGAGACAGCTTTCACGTATCACCCATTCACTCTACAAATAATTTCTCCAAATGAGTTTTGGATTCACCTTTTTACCCTTATATTCTAATAGTTTTCCGCAGTAAATTAAAGCTGCAAATAACCCTTGTCTCGGACAAATATCCAAACCAGTTTTATTGATCCATATAAATGCTCCTTTATAGATACCCTTGCACTATTAAAGGCTCCAGCGCCCTTAAGCCCTGAAGCCTTTTTGTCCGTGATCATTATTATGGATTGATACATTATTCCTTTTTATCCCCATCATACCTGCTTACGTAATCTGGACGATTGTCCATAAGGAATGTCGCTACTATATATGCCGGAATCCCTATTCCTGTAGATACTGCTGTTATCGCCCAGATAACCCTTACCACATCAGGATCCCATCCGAAGTATTCCGCGACTCCTCCGCACACTCCAAAGATCTTTCTGTCATTACTTCTGTATAATTTCTTTTCCATTGTCTTACCTTTCTTCCATAATCATGATCACGCCCTATTCATGAGGCTTAAAAGCCCCACCACCAACAGTACCGGCAATG
>JAILJR010000094.1 GCA_024694565.1 Butyrivibrio sp.
CTGAGCGGCCCTATGAGCTCGTCGGTACTTAGGCACCGTATTTTGGTGCCTTAGTACCGCTACGAAGCGAAAGGAGCGAAAGCGTGCCCGAAGTGATTGTACAATATGCACAGCCGGGGCCGGCCTGGTGAGCTTTTGTCGGGCGACTCATAATTTAATTAGTAAAGAGATGTAAAACCTTTCTGCGAAAAATCAATTAATTCAGAAACGGTGCAAATGCAGGAGATTTCACGTTATGGATAATAAAAAACAGACACTGTTAGCTTGCCTGTGTCTTTTGCCGGCAATGATATTTTTAGGTGTTTTTCTTGTCTATCCTATGATAGATGTGTTTACGTATTCCCTTGAGGAGGGATACAACTTTGCTTCACAGAGCTATTTTGGAATAGGAAAATATAATTACTCCTATGTACTTCACGATCCATACTTCATCAGGGCGCTGAAGAACACATTTTTTATTGTTCTGATAACAGTACCACTGTCGACGATAATAGCACTTATTATTTCTCTTGCCCTGAGTTCTATAGGAAAACTCAGGGAGCTCTTTCAGACCATATACTTTCTGCCGTATGTGACCAACACACTTGCTGTCGGACTTGTATTTATGATCCTGTTCAGAAAGACCGCATACACAGATGGAATGGTAAATGTTCTTATTAATTTCTTTGGAGGCGAAAGCATAGATTTTATTGACGGTCCCTATGCGGCCAAAATGTTTGTCATGTGTTTCTATACAATCTGGGTTGTTCTTCCGTTCAAGATTCTTATACTGACAAGCGCACTTGCCTCTGTTGATCCCATATATTACAAAGCTGCACAGGTAGATGCGACGCCAAGATGGCGTGTGTTTTTAAAGATTACGCTGCCTATGATCTCACCGATGGTATTTTATCTTGTGATCACCGGGTTTATCGGGGCATTTAAGGCATACAGCGATGAGGTTGCTCTGTTTGGAACTGATCTCAATGCTGCCGGGATGAATACTATAGTCGGATATATTTATGACATGCTCTATGGTAACAGTGGAGGTTATCCGTCATATGCATCAGCAGCTGCAATCATTCTTTTTGCCATTGTCTTTACAATAACGGTCATCAACCTGCTTGTAAGCAGAAAGACAGTATATTATCAATGATAGACGGAACCCTATAGGACCTGGAAGAGGATAAAATATGTCTGAAAAAGAATCTTTAGTCGAAATTGAAAAAAGGGACAAAGCAAACCGGTTAGCGGTAAATGTTTTGCGATACATATTGCTGGTGTTTTGGGCGATAATAGTACTTTTCCCATTTTACTGGATGATCATCACGTCGTTTAAAAGCTACAGCTCCTACAACAGTGAGTTTGTACCCAGGCTGGTGGTGACTTCGCCCACATTTCAGAATTACGTCAGTGCATTCACGGAAGTGCCGCTCGGACGATATCTTGTGAACACATTGATCTTTACAGTGATCACGACTGCAATAATGCTGGTGATCGTGGTGCTGTCAGCCTTTGCTTTTTCAAGGCTGAGTTTTCCGGGAAAAAATCTGCTGTTCGGGATTTTTCTCTCTCTGATGATGATACCAAATGAGCTTGTAATAATAACGAATTATGTGACCATTACTGACCTGCATATGCGCAATTCTTTTCCCGGATTGATCCTGCCTTCGGTAATGGCAGTCTTTTACATATATCTGTTAAAAGAGAACTTTGAGCAGATACCGGATGAGCTCTACAAGGCTGCAAAGGTTGATGGCACCAGTGACCTGCGCTATCTGTGGAGGGTCATGATTCCTATTTCAAAACCGACGATAATCACAATTGTAATTCTCAAAGTAATTGAGTGCTGGAATTCTTATGTATGGCCGCGACTTATTACTGATGATGCGGCTTACTTTCTTGTATCAAACGGCATACAGGAGATCAGGGAGAACGGTTTTGGAAGAGAGAATATTCCGGCGATGATGGCGGCAGTGGTTTCTGTTTCTTTGCCACTTATAATACTGTTTCTGATCTTCAGGAAAAAGATTATGGATGGCGTTGCAAGAGGAGGTACGAAGGGGTGATTTCTGTTTTGCGAGGCAGGATTTCTTTTAAGAAGATAATAATATGCTCTGTCATGGCATCGCTTCTTTGCGTCTTACTTTCTGCCTGTCATGGCAAGAAGCAGTCAACCGGGTTTGAGATTCCGGAGAGTTTTGACGAGTCGAAAAATATTGAGATTACTTTCTGGGCCAAGAATGATACCAATAAAACCCAGACCAAAATCTACGAAAGCTCCATAAACGAATTTGAAAAGCTGTACCCGAATATTGATGTTAAACTGCGATTATATACTGACTACGGCAAGATTTACAATGATGTGATCACCAACATCTCAACAGGTACGACGCCCAACGTCTGCATTACATATCCGGATCATATAGCTACCTACCTTTCAGGCGCGGACACGGTGGTTGCGCTGGATGATCTTTTCGAGGATGAGAGCTATGGTCTGGGTGGCAGTGAACTTAAATTTGATGGCCCGACTAAGGAAGAGATAGTTCCTCAATTTCTGTCGGAATGTAGGATTAGTGAGAGATATTATGCAGTTCCGTATATGCGTTCAACAGAGGCCTGTTATGTCAACAAAACCTATGTAGAGAAGCTGGGCTTTGAGCTTCCGGAGGTACTGACCTGGGACTTTGTATGGGAGGTTTCCGAAGCAGCGACAGAAAAAGATGCAGATGGCATGTTTAAGCTTAACGGGCAGAAGGTCCTCATCCCGTTTATTTATAAGTCGACGGACAATATGATGATACAGATGCTGCGCCAACAGGGGGCTGATTATTCTGATTCGCTTGGAAACATAAAGCTGTTCAACGATGTCACGAAAAAGAATCTCGAGCTGATTGCCGGATATGCAAAGACAGGTGCCTTTTCGACCTTCAAGATTTCCGGATATCCGGCCAATTTTCTGAATGCCGGACAGTGCGTTTTTGCAGTTGATTCAACAGCGGGTTCAACATGGATGGGGACGAATGCTCCGCTATGTGACATAGCCGAAGACAAGATAGTTGACTTTGAGACAGCAGTATATCCGGTTCCTCAGTTTGCAGGCCCCGGAGAGAGCGGGGATGAGAGCTACACCATGATATCACAGGGGCCTTCGCTTTGCATCTTTAACAAAGAAGACCCTCAGGTAGTACTGGCGTCGTGGCTCTTTGCCCAATTCATGCTCACGAATGAGGTGCAGACTGCATACGCCGAGACAGAAGGCTATGTGCCGGTGACCAGAAAAGCGCAGGACTCACCTGAATATCAGGATTATCTCTCAAGGGCAGGAGAGGATAACAGCAGATATTATGATGTGAAGATTGATGTCACCAGGCTTCTTCTCGATAATCAGCAGTATACTTTTACAACGGATGTCTTTAACGGTTCTGCATCGCTCCGTGATGCTGCCGGTCAGCTCATAGAAGATGTAACCAAGGCATCGCGCAGAAAGACTAATGTAGATGATGCATATATAGATAAACTATATTCAGACACTACCAGCCTCTACCACCTTGATCAGAGCAGCGCTGTTCAATCCGGAAAGGCAGAGCTTGGTCCACTTCCGAAAGAGTCAAAGCTGCTTCTTTGCGCTCTTGCCGCTGTGTGGATTGCTATTGGTGTATATTTTGTCTTATACGGCAGATCCGGGTACGGGAGTGATTGAGGATGATCTTAAGATCAGGCAGGATCTCTGGATCAAAAACGCGAAAATGGATGACCGGCTGGCAACTGAATTGCAACAACCCACGTCCGGCTAACATTTGAATTTTAACCGGGATTTTTGACTTTTTACTGATAATATGGTATACAGTAATTCATAGATATTTTTAACGGCGGATATTTGAGCCGGATAAACGGAGGAGGGAATTATGAAAAAAAGGTATATCACTTTAATGCTGACAGCAGGTCTTGCGCTTAGCATGATGGGATGTGGCGCTAAGAGTGAGCCGGCACCACAGGCTACAACGGAGACTTCAGAGGCAGCGCAGGAAGCTTCACAGGAAGCAGCATCGGAGGCTTCCCAGGACGCACCGGCACAGGCAGATGGTGCTGAGAGTACAGAATCAGGCTCAGTTATGACTCACGCAGATTTTATTGCTGCTGATGTTGATTCCGAGGTTACTGTTGAGACCTATGTTCAGGCTAAGCAGGGCTGGTGGGAGAACAACGGTGTTGGCAACGCAACGTTCTATACTCAGGCAGAGGACGGAGCATATTTCATCTACAATATGCCATGTTCACAGGAAGAGTATGATAAGCTGGAACAGGGAACCAAGATCAAGGTAACAGGTTATAAGTCCGAATGGTCAGGAGAGGTTGAGATCATTGATGCAACCTTTGATATCGTAGAAGGAAACTATGTCGCAGATGCTTTTGATGTGACTTCAATGCTTTCAGACAGTGCTCTTATCGATCATCAGAACGAGTTCGTCTCTTTCAAGGGTATGACGATCGAGGCGTCAAAGGATGCTGAAGGAAAGGAAGCCGCATTCCTGTACAACTATGACGGATCAGGTTCCGAGGGAGATGACCTTTATTTCAACGCATCTGTAGATGGTAATACATATACTTTCACCATCGAATCATATCTGTGCGGCAAGGATACAGATGTTTACAAGGCTGTTCAGAATCTTAAGGTTGGTGATACAGTTGATATGGAGGGCTTCCTGTACTGGTATGAGGGTGCTAACCCGCACATCACTTCAGTAAGTGTTAAGTAACAGGTAAAACCATTATTTTATTATGATAAAAGGGCTGTGAAAGAGATAAATCATCTCCTCACAGCCTTTTTCACGATTATAAGAAACGAAAAATCCAATATCAGGAATTGATTGATGCAGAAACAACTACTCCGTCTTTGACCTCTATATCAAGAAAAAGACCTGAATCGATCAGATTCTTGAGGTATTCTGAAAAATCCTCCTTTGAAACAGCCTCGGCACCGGCTTCACCGCCGACCATCTGATAAACAGTTTCATCGGTTACTTTGAAGATGTGTTTGAGATCGGATGATACTGTCATGGAATCCTGGCCCTTGTCGTTGCGGTAATCCATGGCACCATAAATTATCAGATCATCGCCGTCAATTGCTGCATCGTAAACAACCTTGTATAAAACGCCGGCTTCGTTTGTTGTATCAATCTTATCTTTATCAGAAGCCTGCAGGTATGCGCCCATAAATCCGTCTGCTGTCTCATTCTCGGACGGAACCGATGATCCGTTATCATTCGAAGCTGTGTCTTGCTCACCGGACTTATCAGAAGCCTCTTGCTGTGATACAGCCGCGTCACCTATAGGTTCAAAAATTGATGTGGTATCCGCTTCTTTTTTTGAACCGCAAGCAGTCAATATCAGGGCAGCACATAGAGCAGTAGCTGCAAATATCTTATAATTCTTCATAAAATCCTCCTCGTACAAGTGGTTAATATGTAGTTTTATACGTTACAATTCAGTTGCCAGTCAGCCGGAGCAGGCCGCCACAAGTGTAAGTCTGCCCGAGGTGACGCTTTCGCTCCGTGAAAAACGTAGCGGTACTAAGCGCCCAAAATACGTGCGCCAAGTGCCGACGTTTTTCAAGGCACCTCGGCTCAGCCTTTTACTTGTTCTGGCCTGCTCCGGCTGGCTGGCAACTGAATTGTAACTATTATACACCTTTTTTATAAGAAGGGGATGATTAAAATCGACTAAGTACGATATACTAATTGTATGAGCCGACCGTTCGCAAGGATCTCTCAGTTGCTTGTGCAATATGCACATCCGGATCCGGACAGACGAGCTTTTGTCGATCGTCTCATCGTATAATACTGCGGCCAAAAGTAAATTTTTGCTGCATGATATGATCTGAAAAGGAAGGAAAGTTTACGTATGGTAAAAAAAGGCTTATCGAAAACAATATGTTATGTACTTACAAGTATACTGATTGCGGTCAGTTCAGTAGGATGCGGCAGATCAGAGCCTGTCAGTGTCAATCAGACTGAAAATGCAGCAGAGGTAATCAGCTCAGAAGGCAGTACAGGCAGCGGTGAAGAAGAAAAAAATGACAGCAGCAAAATAGAAACAGAGGGCGCTGCTGTTGAAGATATCCTTGCCGGAATGACAACGAGGCAGAAGATTGAGCAGATGATGCTGGTGTCCTATCGCATCTGGAAGGAAATTCCGCAGGCCGGAGATGAAGACGTCAATAAGACTGTTGAAAATGCTGAAGGAGATACCCCCGGAGTAAATGTTACGGAGCTTAATGATGTTATCCGGGAGGACGTCAGGAATCATAATTACGGTGGAACAGTTCTCTATGCCCAAAACTATGTAGATGCTGAGCAGACACTGAGGCTGATTTCAGATATGCAGAGCACCTGTGTTGAGAGCGGTACACTGCCGATGATCATTGCGACCGATCAGGAGGGTGGGAATGTTGCAAGAGTAACCTTTGGCACCAGCGGCGTTGGAAATATGGCGCTGGCTGCAACCGGAGATCCTGAGAATGCCAAAAAAATGGCTGAAGTCTATGGAAAGGAGCTTGCATTATTGGGAGTTAATGCAGACTATGCTCCGGTTGTTGATATAAATAACAATCCCAACAATCCTGTAATCGGTGTGCGATCTTTTTCCGACGATCCGGAAAAGGTTTCAGAGTATGGAATAGCATATATGAATGGTCTTAAGGATTCCGGGACAATAGCAACTCTCAAGCATTTTCCCGGACATGGAAATACTGACACAGACAGCCATACCGGATTCCCGTGTATCCACAGCACTTATGATGAGCTCAAAAGCTTTGAGCTGATCCCCTTCCAGAAGCTTATTGATGCAGGGGTTGACATGATCATGACTGCACATATCCAATATCCGGAGATTGAGACGCAGACCTATAAATCGATTGCCAATGGCGAAGAGGTCTATCTTCCTGCAACAATGAGCCATACCATACTTACGGATATACTAAGAAAGGATATGGGATTTGAAGGCGTAATAGTTACCGATGCACTGGATATGGCAGCAATTACGGATAATTTTGACCCCAGGGATGTGATAAAACTTGCTATAAACGCCGGCGCTGATATGCTTATGCTGCCGATTATAGTAGATAGTGATGTTTTTGAAACGACCCATGAGATGACTGATGCTGCAGTTGATATGGCAGAGAACGGAGAAATCGACATGGAAATGGTAGATGCCTCTGTTAAACGGATTCTCACTTTAAAGAAAAAATATGGAATTCTTGATAAAACTGATTTTGAAGTTACAAGCGAACAGGTAGATGCAGCAAAGGAAGGAATTGGCGGAGAGAGCAGGAATAAGGCTGCAATGGATCTGGCATTACAGGGAATTACGCTTCTCAAGAATGAGGACAGTGCATTTCCGATAAAGATGAACGAGGGCGAGAATACACTGATATTATTTGCTGATAGCGGAGCGAGCCGTGCGGGAACGGTTGACATGGTAAAAGAGCATATGGAAAAAAATGACCTGATGCCGGAGAGAGCTGAGCTTTCAGTACTTGTCAATACAAAGGACAACGAAGAGGAGTGCCTTGAAGCTGCCAAAGATGCAGACCATGTGATACTGATAGCCAGAACCTACAGTTCAGACAATCTTGATCCCGCAGCCGAGGATGGTTTTTCATCAGGAGTATTTGACAAGGTAATTGATGAATGTCATAAGGACGGCAGAAAAGTGGTCTTTATTTCCTGCCAGCTGCCTTACGACGCAGCAAGATTTACAGAGGCAGATGCGATTCTGCTTGCCTACAATTCATCTGCAATGAGCAGTATTCCTCCAAAGGAAGGTGCGGGAAGTGCATTTGTTCCGAATCTTCCGGTGGCCATATGTGCCGCTCTTGGCTTCGAAGAGGTAAGTGGAAAGCTTCCGGTGGATATACCTGCCATGGATGATAGCTACAATTTTACAGATCAGATTCTGTATGAGAGCGCAAACTAAAGAGACAACAAAAGATTTACGGGAGCCGGATAATGTTTGCGCACGTCCTTTGGCGTTTACAGTATCCGCAGCTAATCGGACCAAGTCGGAAATAAACCGGCGATTATAGAGGAAAAGCAGTTTGATGAAGATAATTGAAAAATATAACAGCATAAGCCTTATATGGAGAATTTTGTGTGGCTTGGCGCTGGGAGTGATACTTGGACTGACAATTCAGAATTTAGGTTTGCTCACCCTTATTGGAAACATTTTTGTCGGCGCTCTGAAGGCTGTTGCGCCTGTACTTGTATTTGTACTTGTCATATCATCGCTTGCACAGGGAAATGATAAACTTGACAGCAGGTTTGGCCTTGTAATAACGCTTTATCTGACAAGTACATTACTGGCGTCGGTAGTAGCGGTAGTGGGAAGTTTTCTTTTTCCTCAGACAATCAAGCTTGCCCAGGAGGCGGCATCCGAAACCGCGCCATCAGGAGTAGGTGAAGTGATGTCAGCCCTGCTCATGGGAATGGTTGCAAATCCGATAGAATCATTGACGAACGGGAGATACATAGGAATTCTCTTCTGGGCGGTCGTGTTCGGACTGGCTGCCAAAAAGCTGGCAGGTGATGCAACAAAGAAGCTGTTTGAGGATATATCCAAGATTGTATCACAGGCTGTAAAATGGGTTATAAATCTTGCTCCATTTGGAATCATGGGTCTGGTGTATACCAATGTTGAAAGCAATGGACTGGCCATCTTTACCGACTATGGAAAACTGCTAGCCCTTCTGGTCGGGTGTATGCTGGTTGTTGCGCTTGTTGTTGATCCGCTCCTTGCGGCTATAGTGCTTAAGGTAAATCCTTATCCACTGGTATTCAGATGTATAAGGGAGTCAGGCCTGACCGCATTTTTTACAAGAAGCTCTGCGGCAAATATTCCCGTGAATATGGAGCTTTGTGAGAGACTCGGTATGGACAGGGAAATGTATTCTGTGTCAATACCTCTGGGGGCTACTATAAATATGGATGGAGCAGCGGTAACGATTGCGGTTATGTCACTTGCTGCCGCTAATACAGTTGGGATCAGTGTCTCACTGCCCACTGCTCTTATTCTGGCATTTATATCGACGCTGGCTGCCTGCGGAGCATCAGGCGTTGCCGGTGGATCACTTCTACTCATTCCGATGGCATGTTCACTTTTCGGGGTACATCCGGATGTAGCCATGCAGGTTGTGGCTGTCGGCTTTATCATAGGTGTCGTTCAGGATTCTGTGGAGACAGCGTTAAACTCTTCCGGAGATGTTATGTTTGCAGCAACTGCTGAGTATGCACAGTGGAAAAAGGATGGAAAGTCACTGCCGACATTTCTTGGAGGGACGACAAAGGTTGATATTTAAAAAAAGAAGAAGTTTTTTTCAAAAATCATTGCCATGAAGTTTACTGGTTCGTATAAATAATCAAGAAAGCAAAAGTGATAAAGAAAACAAACATTTTGGAGGTCAAAGATATGATGACACTAATCAACTTTATCGGATCAATGGTTATTACAAAGAAAAGATATATTGTTTGTCCGCTTGCCAGATAACTGAAAACTTCTTTTTCATTATTATATTGGCTGCCTTCCCCAAGAGGCAGCCTCCTCCCAAACATTGAGCCCGATCTGGAACATATTTTCAGAGAGGGCTTTTAAAATGAAAACTGATAAAAATCCGCTGTGGATCATTTTACAGTGGATTTGTATCAGTTTTTTTTCGACATACCGGTTTTGCAGTGAGCAGGATCAGGGTATCTCCTCAAGTATTTCGTTATTCTTTTGTACCACCTTTTCGCCATAATGCGGGCTGCTGTTGAAGTCAGGCATTGTGGCGAAAAGGTCGAAGTCAGGCATTTTTCGAGGCAGCCCTGATGGGGATTAACAGATCTTCAGGGATGAACAGTTTTCCAAATCCTACGCCAAGGTCTATCTTCGGCTTGTTTGTACCATGGAAATCTGAACCGCCGCTTATGAGCAGGTCGTATTTCTGTGCCAGAGTCTTTATCTGACGCTCGTCACGCATTTCATAGGTGGAGTACATTGCTTCTATGCCAACAAGTCCGGCATCCTTAAGCCGCTTTACAAGCTGATCGAGCTTTGCGTCGCCAAGATGACAGAGTATAGGGTGAGCAAAGATGGGAACGCCGCCGTTATCAAGTATGATCTTAATAGCTTCTTCAGGAAGGATTTTTTCCCTTGGGACATAATAAGGGCAGTGGTCACCGATATATCTGTCAAAAACCTCGGCAATTGAATTCGCATATCCTCGTTCCACCAAAAATTTTGCATAATGAGCCCTGGTTAAAACTGCCTTCGGGAAGGAAGAAACAAGCTCCTCGTAAGTGATCGGAATGCCGGCTTCCTCCCGGAGTTTTCTGCACATTTCGATATTCCTGTTTATTCTTGAATCAACAAAGCCCCGGAGCTTCTCGGTGAAAGCACTGTCGTGGTGATTGATATAAAGCCCCACGATATGAAGGTCCTTTCCTTCATTCACGGTAGAAAACTCAATACCCGGGATCAATTCCATATCGGGGTAGACCTCTTTTGAATAGGAAAGTGCAGTATCAAGCCCATCCACAGTGTCATGGTCAGTCAGAGCAATGGCTGCAAGATTCTTTTCATGTGCGTAATCGATCAGCTCCTTTACAGAATATGTTCCATCAGAACAGTTCGAATGTGTATGAAGGTCAATAGCTCTCAAAGTCTTAATCTCCTTGTATTCATAGTCTCATTTTTATATAGTATACCATCTCATGATACGCTAAAGAATGCATAGTAGGTTATTCTATTTGACGGATATCTATATTATACTATTTAGTATGATGAACTGAGTTGTAACGACAGACAGTCGGGAGGCAGTATGGGACTATTTGATTCTTTAAAAAGGTCAGACATTAACAGGGGGGTGAACGAATTTAAGAAGACACCGGGTGCTGTTCTAGTCGATGTCAGAGATTCCAAAGAGTTCAAATAAGGGCATATCCCCGGGAGTATAAATATCCCTGAGGGTGAGATCAGCAGCGTCGAGACTGTTATTCCGGACAAGAGCACACCTGTTTTTGTCTATTGTCTTAGCGGTGCGAAATCATGGAATGCTGTAAAGGTAATGACCTCTTTAGGATATACGAAGGTCAAAAATATTGGAGGGATAAACCGCTATAAGGGACCAAAGGAAACACAGTAGTGATGATTTTATAAGTTTAAGAGGATAAACAATGGCAATTGAAACTGTTCAAGAGGCAATAAGAAAACATAAATCAGGAGAAAGATGGGTTGAGCCCTGTACTCACTTCCAGGTTTTTACGATATATGAACTCTTTGAGAAGATAAGTGGCGGCAATGTGACAAAGCTTAAGCTTTCGCCCATGGTCTTTGATGTTACGGACGAAGCTTATATGAATCTTCTGAATGATTCATCCTTTATTCTGGACATAACTGATAATGTAAAAACGGATTACACCCTGAATGTCCTCAAAGAGGGAGTATATGACGAAGAGTATGAGGATGAGGACGATGAGGAGAGTGAAGATGAGGAGGATTATGACTATGGACCCGAGGATTACAGTCATAATCTCGACATAACGCTTCATTTCACAGGACGAAACAGCAGTGCCGATCTGTTTGAAGTCACGGTTGACTGGGTGGAGACTGATACGGAAACCGGCGAATTTATTGGCAAGGGCGAACAGAAGGAGTGTGAGGTAAGGCATGACAAGGCCTACTCCGATTACCTCGATGGAGATCGGGCGTTCGGCATTCCTCTGGATATAATGTATGATATCCGGTTCTACATAGAAGAGATTTGCATCAGTACTGTTGGAAAAGACGGAAAACCAACTGAGGGTGATGAGAAAAAGATATCAGGTATTTACAACCTGATATTCAGGAATGAGGATAACTCCGTCAGGGGAAAGCTAAAGCTGGATGCGCTTCTTTTTGGCGACCGTATGGACATCACGATGAGTGGCGATAATGGTGTTATGAAGTGCCATCATTTTATTGAGGGCCGTATAGACCTGAATAACGGATGGTTCCTCGGATGGAACAGAATGGATGAGGAGACCGGCGAAAACGTTTTTTTCAGGACAGGAATGAATATCCATTTCGACTTTACAAAAAAGCCTATAGTCATAACGGGTAAGGTCGAGTATGCTCAGATGGTTGACAATGGAGATGAAGTCTACGACCGGGGAGACTGGCAGCTGCGTGAAAGATGGATTCTTGAAACGGACTTTGAAGAGGGTAAAAAGAATCAGGAAGATTACGTGAATATAGAGGCAGGGGATCCCGGAAATATGGATCATGTTGCTGCGGATAAGGAAAAGGTTGCAGAAGCTGCTGCTAATAATTCTTCTGCGGAAAATGAGGACCTTGGGGAATATATCACAAGAGATGCGGACGGGGATCTTTATTTCAGGGACCCGGTTACCGACGATCAGATCCTGTACAAGGCTAATGGAGACGGAACATACACCAATCCGTTAACCGGAGCAACCTATACAACTGCTGAGCTGAAGAGAATGGGTGAAAGCCGGGCGGAGAATGAGGAGCTTTTGAGGCAGGATCATGAGACAGCCCGGAGGGCAGTTCAAGAGCAGAGGGAAGATAACCGGTACCTGTCACAGGATGGATATGAATACCTCGTCCAGAAAAAAACTGCAGAAAAGAAGCTTGCGAGGGAAATCCAGCTTGACCACAACTGGATCAAGTACGGCGGAGAGCGTGGCAATGAAGAATCAATACGCAAAGCCATGTCAGACCGGCAGGCCCGGAACGAAGAGAGAAGTCAGCAGGCCCATGCATATGCAACCAGGATGGATTATATTGTCAAGGGGCTTGAAGTTACCGGGACAGGAGCTGATATCGGTGTTGATATACTTGCAACAGTTACAGGACAGCAGGGGATAAAGACTGCTTATACTGTTGGCAAGAATTTTGCTTCAAGGATGTCCGATGCATATGTCAACAACAAGGATATGAGCGGCGCCATTGCAATGGCAGGCTTTGATTCACTTACTGATATCGGTCTCGATAAGGCAGAAGCCGCGGGCTTTGAGGTTGTCGGTAACGTCGGGGCTGAGCTCATCAAGAACACAACCCAGAATCTTTATGAAGGTAAGGACTGGAATGACGGCCTGGATAAGGCAGCTTTGAAAGGAACTGCAAAGGGTATCGTATCAAAGGTCTCCAATGCTTTTACCGACAATCAGCAGGCAATAACAAAACATGATCTGAAGAGTGATATGGACCTTATAAAATTAGCTTCACAAAACAAGGTATCAGAGAAGTCGATGAGGTATCTGCAGGATATCAGACTGATCAATTATGTGAATAATCTTCACGCAGAGAAGGCAGTTGGCGGAGCCACTGCGTTTCTTGGAGATGTCGCCAAGCTGGGGATAGACAGTGCTGCAGAGGATTGAGTTTATCAGTAAAGAGGATGTAACATATGGAAGGATTTAAGTCGCTGCGGAGCGCAGTGTTGAGCGTAATGACTGTGACAAGCAACTGGAAGGGCCCGCTTACAGGTGAGGTATTTGACCTCAATGAGCTGCTTAACATGGGGAATCTCTATGATGAGACCTTTAAACCGGACGGATGGAACTATTTTGTGAGTTTTCCGACCGGAGAAATTGGCGTTTTGTCAACAGATGATAATCAGATAGTGATGCTTTTTGTCCCGGATAACGGGGCACCCAATGAAAGGGCAAATTTTTGTGATAAATGCGGCTCACATCTTTTTCGTCCCGGAAAGTTTTGTCCGTACTGCGGAGCGAAAATGGAATAACGGTTAGCATCGTCAACTATATATTTAAGGAGGACTTGGGAGTATGCACGTAGCAAATGAAAAAAGGTACGAATCAATGAAGTACAACTATTGTGGAGTCAGCGGACTTAAGCTTCCTGCAGTTTCACTGGGGTTGTGGCATAATTTTGGCGATCACTCTGATTATGACAATATGAGGAAGCTGTGCCGTACTGCTTTTGACAGTGGTATCACACATTTTGATCTGGCAAATAATTACGGACCGACTGAAGGCGCGGCGGAGATCAATTTTGGAAAGATACTGAAAGATGATCTTGGAGTATACCGTGATGAGATGATAATATCGACAAAGGCCGGGTACTATATGTGGCCGGGGCCGTACGGCGACTGGGGAAGCAGGAAGTATCTTATTGCAAGCCTTGATCAGTCACTTAAGAGAATGGGGCTTGATTATGTTGATATATTCTACCATCACAGGATGGATCCTGATACACCGCTTGAGGAGACAATGGGTGCGCTTGCCCAGATTGTGAATTCCGGTAAGGCTCTATATATCGGATTGTCAAACTATGACGGACCAACACTTGAAAGAGCATCTGCAATACTTGAACTGCTAAAGGTTCCGTTTATCATAAACCAGAACAGATACAGTATCTTTGACAGGACGATTGAAAGGAACGGCCTGAAGGCAAAGGCAAAAGAGCTTGGAAAGGGAATCATCTGCTTCTCGCCTCTGGCCCAGGGAATGCTTACAGACAGATATCTTGACGGTATCCCTGAAGACAGCAGGGTAAAGACAGACGGACGTTTCCTCAGGGAAAATGCCATTACAGAGGAGATATTGTCCAAGGCCCGTGCGCTTAAGGCTATAGCAGAGCGAAGAGGACAGACGTTGGCAGAGATGGCTCTTGCGTGGGTCCTCAAGGACAGTGAGATCACATCTGTTCTGATAGGTGCATCAAAGGAAATGCAGATACTGGACAACATCAAGTCTATACGAAATACGTCGTTTTCTGATGAAGAGCTGGCTCAAATTGAAAAATTAAAGTAACTAAAGATGATTGGCTTATCAAGCTAAAAACCTGAAAGCTCAGGTCTTACTACGGTACTCACTGGGAGTAAGACCTGAGTATTTTTTGAATGCTTTGGAAAATGTGAAGATATCTGTATAGCCCACTGCATTTCCGATATACTGAATCGGATAGTCAGACTCCTTAAGCATTTTCTGGGCAGTTTTCATGCGATAGGACAGTAGATATCCCTTAACAGTATAGCCCGTAGCCTCGTGGAAAAGCCTTGTAAGGTAGCTTCTGTTGAGCCCGCAAGTGTGGGCTATGTCATCCATATGGATCTGCTCTGAGAATTTGAGCTGAATATATTTGATCACGGTTCTGACGTACTGGAGCTGAAGATTGTCGGCAGTTTCAGAGCCTGAATGACCATGCTCGCTTTTCAGGCAGTCCATAATTTCGTACATTTTTCCTATGCAATAATACTGTCTCTCATAATTCCCAAAGATATCGTTGATCAGACTGACAAAGGGTGAGTTTGTACCATTTTCTGATTTGACATCAAGTACGGGATTGTTTTCATCAAGTCCTATGTCTCGTAAAACTGAATGAAATTCTGTTCCTCCTAAATGGAGCCACTTATAACTCCAGGGGGTGTCTATGTCTGCCGCATAATAAGCCGAAATGCCGGAGGGTATATAAAAAATCTGGCCCTCATGTATTTCATATTCCTTCTTTTCCATTTTCAGTATTCCTTTTCCTGACATCACATAATGAATAATACCTCTGGAGCGTATTATAGGACCATATGAATATCCGGGTTCGCAGGAATAGTTACCAATCTCGTAAAGATGGACATCTGCGCTGGAATCATAGTCGGTAAATGCGCAAAAATCAAATCCAATTCCGTTTCTTTTCATTTTCATAAAAAGTGCACCTCACAAAATGACAAATCTAAATAACATAATAGCATACCAATACAAGCTTGTGGTAATTAGAATAGGTTTTGTTCGAAGGGTTCGGACAGGAAAGAAAAACACCTAATATGGAGGGATAAAATGAAAAAGAAAATCGTAGCTTTAGTTTTATCAACTGTAATGACAGCAGCACTTGCAGGTTGTGGTGAAAGCGCATCAGCACCTGCCAATACAACAGCAAACAGTGATTCAAATTCCGTAGCTGCCGCTCAGGCAACCGGCTCTGAGGGAGGCTACTCAACAGATTCGATAACCATCAACATCTGGGATTCAAACCAGCAGGCAGGACTTCAGGCAATTGCTGATGACTGGACTGCAAAGTCAGGAGTAAAGGTTAACATCGAAGTTATCGACTGGGATAACTACTGGACACTCCTTGAAGCAGGTGCTTCAGGCGGAGAGATGCCTGATGTGTTCTGGATGCATTCAAATACAGCTCAGATGTATATGGAAAATGATATACTTCTTGATCTTACAGACTATATTGCAGCAGATGATGCCGTAAAGCAGGAAAACTACTATGAAGGAGTCTGGAATCTCTACAGCAGCAACGGCAAGCAGTATGCACTTCCTAAGGATCACGATACAATAGCACTTCTTTATAACAAGGCAATATTTGACAAGTACAATGTTGAGTATCCTACAGATGACTGGACCTGGAATGATATGTATGAGGCTGCCAAGACAATCACTGAAGCATCAAACGGTGATGTATACGGTATGGCTATGAATACTTCAAACAATCAGGATGGCTGGTACAACCTTGTTTATGATTATGGTGCAAAGGTAATAACAGAGGATCACAAGGGAACAACAATTGGATCCGCTGAAGGAAAAGCAGGTATGGAAATGGTCAGACAGCTTCTTACAGTAGGAGCTCCTCAGTCAGTAGTTGCTGAGACAGGAACCGATTCACTGTTCATTTCGGGAAAGACTGCAATGATCACACAGGGATCATGGATGATCAATGCTTTCTACACAGCAGAGAATCATGCTGACTACGCATGGGCAATGCTTCCTTATGCTGATACCAATAACAATGGAGCATGTGACGAAGGCGAGCGTTACTCTGCATATAACGGACTTGGATGGGCTGCAAACGCTAATGTAGCTGATCCTAAGGCATGCTATGACCTCATTTCTTATTTCTGCTCTGAGGAAGGCCAGAAGAAGCAGGCTGAGCTTGGTGTAACAATGGGTGGTCTCAAGGGCGTTTCAGAAGCCTTCTCAAGTGCATTTGAAGGCATGGATGTATCTGCTTTTGTAAGAGCTGAGGAAGAAGGCGATCTGTTCTTCCGTCCTTATACAAGAAAGACAACTGTATGGGAGGATGCACTTCAGCAGCAGGGCGGCTTCCTTGATGCATGGCAGGATCCGAGCGACAGCGCACTGATGGCTACATGTTGTGACAATGCTCAGAAGATTATTGAGGATGCTATCGCAGCAGAGTAAAAATATAAAACAACTACGAATGCCGGGGAAAGCCTCGGCATTCCCCATCTTTATATAGGAGGATTATATGGCTAAGATAAAAATGACCCCATCCCAGAAAAGACAGGCGATATGGGGATGGGCATTTATACTGCCAACTATGCTTGGTCTGATCGTTTTGAATTATTATCCTGCGATCAATACTGTCTATCAGTCACTGTGCAAGACAGGTGACTTTGGAAAAGGAAACATATTTGTTGGACTTAATAACTACAAGGCTGTATTGGGATCAGGTGAGATGTGGCAGTCCCTGTGGAATACAGTAAAATATGCAATTATCGAGGTTCCGCTCGGAATTGTGATTGCGCTGGTTCTTGCCGTACTTTTACAGAATAAGCTTGCAGGAAAAACAATATTCAGAACACTCTTTTTCCTTCCTATGGTCTGCGCGCCGGCAGCTGTTGCAATGGTCTGGAAATGGCTGTATAACCAGCAGTTCGGATTATTGAACAATATTTTCCACACAAATGTAGCATGGATATCAGATCCCAGGATTGCCTGGATCAGTGTAGGTATCATAGGAGTCTGGTCGATTATCGGCTACAACATGGTCCTTTTTATCGGTGGTCTACAGGAGATTCCCAAGGACTACTATGAAGCAGCACAGATTGACGGAGCATCGGGGATAAGGCAGTTCTTTTCCATAACAGTTCCGCTTCTGAGTCCTACAACATTCTTCATTGTCCAGACAAGGATCATTGGTGCGCTCACAGTATTTGACCTTATGTTCATGGTCATGGACAAGACAAATCTTGCCCTCAATAAGACACAGTCAATAGTATATCTGTTCTATACCTACGCGTTCACCAATGGCAACAGAGGATATGGTGCAGCTATTGTTATGGTTCTTGTAGTATTTATCATGATAGTTACTTTCTTCCTTCAGAAGCTGGAGAAGAAGATTGTTTTCTATAATTAAGATGGGGTGATATAATGGATAGCATAAGTACAAGAAATAAAGTAAATAAAATAATTACATATCTGGTTCTGATCATATTTTCCATTATTATGCTCGTTCCGTTTGTCTGGATGATACTGACGGCCTTAAAAACAAATCAGGAAGCTATATCAGTTGACCCGTTTTTCATATTCCCTCACAACGGATGGCATTTTGAGAACTTTGCGACAGTATGGAAGAGCTATAATTTTGTGACACTGTACAAAAACACGATTCTCTTTATCATCTTTCGTGTTATCTGTGCCTGTCTTACAGCTACTATGGCAGGGTATGCATTTGGAAGGCTCGAATTTCCGGGAAAAAAGCTGATGTTTTCATTGGTTCTGATACAGATGATGATACCGGCGCAGATCTTTGTTATTCCACAGTATCTGATGGTATCAAAGCTGCATCTTCTTAATACTACAGCAGGTCTTGTTTTCCCCGGACTTGTAACAGCTTTTGGCACTTATCTTTTGAAGACAGGTTATCAGTCGCTCCCCAAGGATCTCGAAGAAGCGGCAGCTATAGATGGATGCAACATTGGACAGACATTTTTGTTTATCATGCTTCCACTTACAAGATCATCCATGGTTTCCCTTGGAATCTTCACTGCACTCTTCGCATTCAAGGATCTCATGTGGCCGATGATTGTCTGCACAAATGCAAGTACAACAACCTTGAGTGCAGGTCTTGCAAAAATGCAGGGGCAGTATGGAAGTGATTATCCGGCAATGATGGCTTCTGCAGTTCTTGCAATAGTGCCCATGATCGTTATTTATATCATATTCCAGAAACAGTTTGTTGAGGGTATAGCAACCTCAGGAGGAAAGCTTTAATTATGTCAGTAAAATTTGATGAAAAGAGCAGGGTCTTTTTTATGGAAACCCAAAATACTGAGTATCAGATTAAGATAAATGAAATAGGAATGGTACTCCATACATATTACGGAAAGAGCGTTGGCTGCTGTGATATGGGGTATCTTATTAAGGAGATTGACAGGGGGTTCTCCGGAAATCCTTATGAATACAGGAATAAGCGGGGGATTTCTTCAGATACGCTTCCCCAGGAATATTCTACAGACGGAGCAGGAGACTACCGCATAAGTGCTGTTTCTGTCAGTCTTGCAAATGGTTCACGCACATTGGATCTGCGGTATAAAGGCCATGAGATCACGACCGGAAGGACTAACCCGGAGGGACTTCCCTATGTAAGAGAGCAGGAAGATAAGGTTGATACATTAAGACTGGTACTGGAGGATAAGGTAGCCGGACTTGAGGTAACACTGTCATATCAGGTGTTTGAGGCTAAGGACATCATTTCCAGATTTGCGGTTATCAAAAACGGATCAGGCGAAGCCGTGTTTTTGAATAAAGCGGCATCTGCCTGTATGGATATAACAGGCAGAGACCTGGATTTCATCCATTTTCATGGTCGCCATGCAATGGAAAGACTTCCTGAGAGAAGCAGAGTCGGACATGAAATCCACAGGATTGCCTCAAAGAGAGGAACCAGCAGCCATCACAACAATCCTTTTGTTATTCTGTGTGACAAAAATACTGATGAGTGGCATGGAGACAGCTATGGAGTCATGCTCATGTACTCCGGTGAACACGCAGAGGAAATAGAGAGGGATCAGGCCGGAACAGTCCGTGTAGTTACCGGTATTAATGATGAGCACTTCTGCTGGAAGCTGGAAGATGGCGAAGAATTTGTGACACCAGAAGCGATATTGGCATACACCGATAAGGGGCTGTCGGAGCTTAGCTTCCTTTTCCACAGGATAATTCGCGACAATGTTTGTCCTAAAGAGTTCCGTAATGTAAAGCGCCCGGTTCTTATCAACAACTGGGAGGGAACTTATTTTGATTTTGATGATGAGAAGATAACAGGCATCATCGATAGTGCAAAAGAAGCAGGCTGCGAGATGTTCGTACTTGATGACGGGTGGTTTGGGAAAAGAGATGACGACCACGCCGGTCTTGGAGACTGGGTTGTCAACAGACAAAAGCTGAAAAACGGAATAGAGCAGCTTGCAGACCACACAGATTCGCTTGGTATGAAGTTTGGGCTCTGGTTTGAGCCTGAGATGGTCAATGAGGACTCAGATCTTTTCAGAAAGCATCCTGAATGGGCGCTGTCCGACCCGGACAGAAAGCCGGTAATGGGAAGAGACCAGCTGGTTCTTGACATGTCAAGGAATGAAGTGGTTGATTATCTGTACGAGAGCATGTCAGAGATACTTAAAAGTGCAAAAATATCTTATATAAAGTGGGATTTTAACAGATCCCTTTCTAATGTCTTTTCCGGGAAATATCCGGTTGACAGACAGGGAGAGGTCTCTCACAGATTTGTTCTTGGCACCTATTCACT
Organism: Butyrivibrio sp.; assembly: GCA_024694565.1. Lineage (GTDB taxonomy): Bacteria > Bacillota > Clostridia > Lachnospirales > Lachnospiraceae > Butyrivibrio. The sequence continues at coordinate 20,530 of JAILJR010000094.1, forward strand.
AATGGAGAGGCTAAGAGAAGCTTTTCCGGACATTATGATCGAGGGCTGCTCAGGTGGCGGCGGAAGGTTTGATGCAGGTATTCTGTTCTACTCGCCTCAGATCTGGTGTTCAGACAACACGGAAGCGATCAATCGCCTCAGGATCCAAAAGGGTACATCCTATGGTTATCCTGTCAGCACCATGGGGAGCCATGTTTCAGCTTCTCCAAACCATCAGACCGGGCGTGAGGTTCCTCTGATGACAAGAGCTATTGTCGCAATGGCGGGCACATTCGGATATGAGCTTGATCCAAGGCAGTTCTCCGATGAGGAAAAGGCGATGGTCAGGGAGCAGATAGATACATTCAACAGGCATTATGATCTCATCCAGAGAGGGCGGTATTATCGCCTTTCAGACGATGAGGATGAAAAGTACTACACTTCCTGGGGATTTGTGTCAGAGGATAAGGAGGAAGCTCTGCTCAATCTTGTAGTGACTGACATGAGGGCTAATCCGGAGATTATTTATGTGCGCATGAATGGTCTTGACCCGGCCGGAATATATGTCGTTGACGATGTTATTTCTTCCTATGATAAGGCTTCTAAACCGGAAAATGCTTTCTTCAGCGGAGCAGCGCTGATGAATGCAGGATATGCATTTGACCCGTTGTTTGGCTCATATCCCTCCATTCAGATCCATTTCAGAAAAACAGTATAGTGATTTCAAAAAGAATGATAAATGGCATTATTAGCGGAGTTAATTGGAGTGTTCCCATTGACTCCGCTTTTTATTGCACAGATCAATTTATGAATCTAGTACACCAAAAAATAAATAACCGATACAAATCCACCGATAATTTTTCCAGCTGCCGCGTTGTCATCAGTCGTCGATGCCCGCATCGACTCCTTCTTCCGCCTTGCATCTGAAAAAATTCTCGGCGGATTTGATGCAGTTATTTATTATTTGGTGTACTAGGTCAGTGGAGAATGAAACTCTGCTGACCATTTTTTTGATTGACAAGCTAATAAATGTTAGCTATACTATGGCTAATGGATGTTAGCGGATTGGAGAGAGTCATGTCTACCAAAGAGAAAATATTGGATGCGGCATTAACGTTATTTGCAGAGAATGGACTGCCGTATTACAAGGCGGTCGGTTTCGTACCTACTGACGAAGAAAAGACAGTCAATGGAATACGTTTTACACCGATGGCCTATAGGGCAGAAGGGAGACCTTGATCATGAATGAATACATTGCATATTGCGGGCTGGACTGTGAGGCCTGCGAAGCTCGACTGGCAACGGTTAATAACGATGATGAACTGCGAAAAAAGGTGGCAGAGGAATGGTCTAAGCTTAATGGAGTGGAGATCACGCCGGAAATGATTAACTGCTCCGGCTGCCGGATTCCGGGAGCAAAGACGGTGTACTGTGATTCTTTATGTCCAATCAGGCAGTGTGCGAGAGAAAAACAAATGGAGACCTGCGGTGGCTGTCAGGAAATGAAGTCGTGCGAAAAGATAGGAGCAATCATAGGAAACAATCCTGATGCACGTGGCAGGCTTGAAAATGCCGGAAGCGTATGATGGCAAATGTTATAACAGGTTTAAGAATCCTTGTGAGTGCGACATTTGCGGCTGTTCAGGAAGGGCATTTCATAAGGACAGGAAAGGGGGATTAAACAAAAGAATATCCCTACTGATTCTGGGGGATGAAGAACGATGGACAGAGTAAGCGGAAAACTGACGATATATTTTGAAGATCCGTTCTGGGTGGGTGTTTTTGAGAGAATT
>JAILJR010000144.1 GCA_024694565.1 Butyrivibrio sp.
AACATCGCAATTGCTGTTGAACCCCTTTTTCCTTTTGGTTGGATTGGAAAAACTGCTATGTATATATCAGATTCTTCAGTACACATGTCTTCAATACTTGAGCCAGGCAAAAAATTTTGTCTGTCAAAGGACAATCTTATACTGAATCAGCAATTATTTCAAGATATTCACTTTTGACCTCAACATCATTATTATTACTACATCTAAAATACAAAAAATCCAAATTCGGGATAGCAGGATTTTTATTACTACATCTAAAATACAAAAATTCTAAATTTAGATGTCTCACCACTCTCTGAGTCAAGTATTGTATACAGCTAAATCCTGAATTATGTAAAAAAAAGATGCATGACAACATCTTTTTTTCGTGTTTTGGAAATTTTGGTTTAGTCAAAAGAAAAAAATAGCAGGGTAATGCTATCTAAAACTAAGGAAATTGGCTTTTTGGATGTTCATAGATTTTTGACGATATCCGGAATTAGAAAAATTCGATTTTTAGATGTGTATAAAAGAGTTGGGTTTACATCCCATACTTTCGACGCTTTAGATTTGTTGATATATATATGATGTTGAGGTGACTTTTGACCTCAACATCATTTTGATTAAACCATTATTACGTAGTTGCTTATTATTTCAAATCATAATTCAAACTAATTTCGAATTTACTTCACAAAATTATGATAGCATGTCAAAAAGGAGGTGATACCAATGTACCACGTATTAAAGAAATATGCTGCAATAGTTTCATCAATCGTAATTGTCTCTGGCTCAATGCTTACTAACACAGTTTCATTCGCTGCAAGTGCGGATACCACTGTAATTATCACCAAGACCGGTGAGTGCTATCACAAGAGCAGCTGCAGCACTCTTAAAAAGACAAGAATAGAAACCACTATGCAAGCCGCAGTAGATAAGGGGCTTAGACCCTGCAAGGTTTGTAAGCCGGGCTCAATTGATAGCACATCTGCAACATCTTCAGCAAAATCGACTACTACCACGGCAACGGCAACTACTACAGCAAAAACGACTGATCCTGTTGAAGCCCTTAAGTATTACAAGGGAAATTCAAAGGAATTCAATGCATATACTTATTACATAAATTATGCAGATTTACAGACCGCTGTAGGCGCTGATGGTGATAAACTCCTAAAGCATTTTAATGAACATGGTAAGGCTGAAGGACGTAAAGCAAGCTAAACAATAGGGCAATTTTATAATACTCCACTGAACTGTGAGACTAAACTATGTAAGCATTTGTATGCCCTGAGTGTTTTTTAAGGTCTTTTTACAGATTCTAAGAGAATATTCTGAAAATTTTAAAAGCCCGGAAGTATCGCTACTTCCGGGCTTTATCTTATGTTTTATACAATTCCCTGGGCCTTCATAGCCTCAGCAACCTTCAAGAAGCCTGCGATGTTGGCACCTGCTACGTAGTTGCCCTCCATGCCGTACTTCTTGGCAGCGTCATCGATGCTGTGATAGATGTTGACCATGATCTGCTGGAGCTTCTTGTCAACTTCATCGAATGTCCATGAGAGTCTCTCACTGTTCTGGCTCATCTCGAGAGCTGATGTTGCAACACCACCTGCATTTGCAGCCTTGCCGCATACGAAGAGAACCTTGTTGTTCTGGAAGTACTCAGTAGCCTCGATTGTTGTAGGCATGTTAGCACCTTCGCAGACAGCCTGAACACCGTTTGCAACAAGCTGCTTGGCATCCTCAAGCTGGAGCTCATTCTGTGTTGCGCACGGAAGAGCAACATCGCATTTAACTGACCAAACACCCTTGCCCTCGTGGTACTCAGCTGACTTTCTTGCAGCCGCATACTCTGTAAGACGTGCTCTCTTGACTTCCTTAACCTCCTTGAGGAGTGCAACATCAATTCCCTCGGGATCATAGATCCAGCCTGTGGAATCTGAACATGTAACAGGCTTTCCACCAAGCTGCTGTGCTTTCTCGATAGCATAGATTGCTACGTTTCCGGCACCGGATACTGCAATTGTCTTGCCCTTGATGTCAGAGCCGTTGCACTTGAGAAGCTCCTCTGTAAGATAGAGAAGTCCATAACCTGTAGCCTGTGTACGTGCAAGTGATCCACCGTATGAAAGTCCCTTTCCTGTGAGAACTCCCTCGTAAGTATCTCTGATCCTCTTGTACTGGCCAAACATAAATCCAATCTCACGTCCGCCTACACCGATATCACCGGCAGGAACGTCTGTGTCTGCTCCGATATGTCTGTAAAGCTCTGTCATGAAGCTCTGGCAGAATGCCATAACCTCTCTGTCTGACTTGCCCTTGGGATCAAAATCAGAACCACCCTTACCACCTCCGATAGGAAGACTTGTAAGTGAGTTCTTGAATATCTGCTCAAAGCCGAGGAACTTGATAATTCCAAGATTTACTGAAGGATGGAAACGAAGTCCTCCCTTATAAGGTCCGATTGCTGAATTGAACTGAACACGGAAACCGTTGTTGACCTGTACCTGTCCCTTATCATCTACCCATGGTACTCTGAAGAGAATCTGTCTCTCAGGAGTAACCAGTCTCTCAAGAAGGGCATCCTTGCGGTACTCTTCCTCATTAGCCTCAATAACAACACGAAGTGACTCAAGCACTTCCTTAACTGCCTGATGGAACTCAGGCTGTGCGGGATTCTTTTCTACAACGTAATTGTAGACCTCATCAACATATGACATTTTTCTGCTCCTTCCTGCAACTTAAGCATTTGATTTTTGTCTCAAAACTAACTTTGTATACAATAATACACTTTGTCAGTTTAAAGTGCAAGAGTTTTTTTGTCCTCTCAGCAAAAACGTTCATAGAAGTTACAATTCAGTTGCCAGCCAGCCTGAGCAGTCCGTCACAAGTGCAAGTCTGCCCGAGGTGGCGCTTTCGCTCCGTGAAAAACGTAGCGGTACTAAGCGCCCAAAGTACGTGCGCTTAGGATGATGCACTAGACTCGAAAATACCTCGTCAAGTGCACACCTATGGCTCGCACTAAGCTCGAAAGTACCTCGCTAAGTGCTCTGCTCAAAGTGCCGACGTTTTTCAAGGCACCTCGGCTCAGCCTTTCACTTGTCCCGTCCTCCTCAGGCTGGCTGGCAACTGAATTGTAAATCATAGAAACCATTAAAATCAGTGATCAGCAAAAAAGCGCAAGACATTTGACGTCTAACGCTTTTATACTCGGCTTATTAAACTGACCTTCTAAGGGGTTTCCTGGGGGAGGGCTTCTTCTGCTGCTTCACCGCTCTGCTGCTGTTCAAGGAGCTGCTGGAGCATTTCAAGCTGTTCAGGAGTAAACTCGGGCTCCTGCTCCTCTGCGGGCGCAGGCTCTGTCTCCTCTGTCTTCTGAGTTTTGTCAGAGGATTTTTTGCTTGTATCGGAGGTATTCTCCGTGTTCTCGGCATTCTCCTCTTCCACCGGCTCTTCGACCTTTTTCTTGACAACCCAGTTGTAGAAGAAGGCATGGTTGCCGATCATGGTATACTCAGCAATACCGTAGTAATCTGCATAATACTTGGTCATAAAGAAAAGATAGTCTCCCACACGGGCGCCGTCCAGAACCTCCTGTGCTGCCTGCACACAGGTCGAATTGGCACCGTTGGACATTATGAGTTCAACCTTTCCTGATCTGTAGGAGGCAAACTGCATATTCTGAGTAATAACACCAATTACTGTATTGGGAAACTGCGAACTCTTTACCCTGTTCATGATGACAGAACCAACAGCAAGCTTTCCGGTATAGGACTCTCCGCCTGCCTCGGCCTGAATCGTAGCTGCCAGCCACTCAAGCTCAGTCCCGGTAGCAGCATATGAGCCTGATGTATCTTCCTTAACAAGCGCAAGCCTCTCGGCAATCTGCTTGGCCAGTTGTGCCTGTGCGGCAGCTGTCTGCGACTCAAGATTTTTCATCTTCTGGTCGAGGGACGCCAGCTGTTTGTCGTAGTCTTCAAGCTTTCCTCTCTCAGAGAAAAGAGAGCTGTTGGTTTCATCGAGCTGTCCCTTTACACTTGCTTTCAGGACTGACAACTCATCATGCTTTTCATCAAGCTCGCTCTGGTACTTGTCAAGCTCTGATTCCTTCTGCTCGACTACGGTTTTTCTGGCTTCAATATCTGCCTGAAGCTTCTTGTACTCAGAAATCTTCTCTCTGTCATATTTAACTATGGCATTTAAATACTCAAATTTGGTAAACAGCTCCGAAAATGAACCTGACTCAAGGAGCAGACGCATCAGTCCTGAAGTTCCACCACTCTCATAGGTCACCTTCATTCTCTTTTTAAGAAGCTCATATCTTGCCTTTTCACGCTGTTGAGCCTCAAAAAGCTCGTTGTTGAGCTCAACTATCTGAGAAGACACCTCCGCCATTGCATACTCAGCATCCGATATTTCCTCGTTAAGGGATGACAGCTGGTTGGAATAGCCGTTTATAGTCTCCTGAAGCAGGCTGCTCTGACCTTCCAGGTTATCTACATTGGCCTGTGTTTTCTCCTTCTGCCCCTCAAGAGCAGTTATGGCAGCCTTAGTCTCTTTCGTCTGTTTTTCAAGATCGGAAATTGCCTGCTTTGTCTGTGCTTCCTGCTGCTGCATCTTTGTTATGGTATCATTCGGCGCCGCGCCGGAATTAAAAGACAGCTCTCCGGCCATCAAAGCTGCAAGCAGCACCCCCAAAATAAACCTCTTTCTCATACTACCCTCACATTCAGGCGACAACTACTGAATCGTCTGATCGTTCTGAATCTCTTTCTGATCTGTTTCTGTGCCTTCGTTTGCTCCAATCCCCTGTTCAGAAGAAGCTCCGTCGCTTACCGCCTGCGAAGCATCCGTCAGAAGTCCAAGTGCAGTCTGAAGCTTCTCAATACCGGTCCCGATAGTAGGTGTGGATCCCGGTTCAGTCACTGCATTCTCTTCAACATTCTGCACCTGCTCATCTGCCTTTGGCATAATCGGTTCCTGTATCTCAGCAGGATAGACAATATTATTTGACTTTCTGATAAAGTCCATCATATTCAGCATCTTAAGTGATTCGGCGTGAGGCATCTCCGGACACTCAAGCCATCCCTGTGAAATAGCTTTAACACAGGCCTCAACTTCATACTCATAACCCGTCTTCTGCTTTGGCCGCTTGTAATATGCAGCCTTTTTGTAATTGGCATCATATACAGTAATTCCCTCAGGATTGTTGATATTGTCAATTACCATATAACCCTTGGTCCCGTGTATTATGCCCATTCTGTCACTGTTTGAAAGAACTGATGCATTAAGCACTGCCATTCTTCCATTGGAATAACGAAGAGTTATCGAATCCTGCATGTCCACACCCAGATTGTTGAAGGTGCAGATTGAGGCAATGTCCGAAACGTCGTCTCCAAATACCATCGACGCAAAGTTAAGCACATAAACTCCAAGGTCTAAAAGAGCACCTCCGCCAAGGTGAGGATCATTTATCCTGTTCTTGTAGATAATGTTATATCCAAGATTTGCAGTAAGCATGGTAGGCTCGCCTATTACATTACTTGCAAGCACCTCCATTATCTTTGCACGCATTGGCATATACCTTGTCCAGATAGCTTCTGTGATCAGAAGCTTCTTTTCCTCAGCCAGCTTAAAAATTTCCGAGGCCTGAGCTTCATTTAGCATAAAGGCCTTCTCGCAGAGCACATGCTTGCCGGCATTAAGCGCAAGCTTCGCATTCTCAAAATGCTCTGAGTGTGGAGTAGCGATATAGATAAGGTCAACCTTGGGATCCGCTACAAGCTCCTCATATGAGCCATATACCTTTTTGACCGAAAAAGACTTTGAAAACTTCTGAGCATTCTCCATTGCCCTGGAACCCACCGCATAAAGCTCAGCGCCCCTGGCACCTTTAAGAGTCTCAGCCATGATCCCTGCAATTTTGCCTGTACCCATAATTCCAACACGTAAACGTCCAAACATAGCACGCCCTCCTGTCTTTAGTCACTATGCTCCAAAAGAAATTGCCTTTACAGCTTTACCTGTGAACTCTCTCAGGATATTACGCTTAAACCACTCAGATATGCCTGAAGAAAGCTTTTATTTTGCTGACAGTATGATATGAGGTCAGTTCGCCGTCTCATACATTTCATTACTCTTCAAGGAACTCTGTTTTAACGTATCCTGTCTTCTTATTATACTCTACTTTTGACCATCCGTTTGATAAATGCTCTATTACATTTACTGTTTCACCCTGATAGATTGTCTCAAGAGCCTCAGTATCAGTTCCCTGCCCCTTACGAAGCTTTACAGATTCGGTTGTGCGAAGCTTTCCGGTCTTTGTGACCTTCGTTTTTGACGAAGAGCTCTCGGAAGAAGCAGCTGATGAAGCTGATGCTGATGCATCTGAAACAGAAGCTTCTGATGAAGCAGCGGCTGAAGAGTCCTGTGAGCTTTCACTTGCAGCAGCTGCCGCAGTATCCTGCGAAGCGCCATCACTGTTACCGCCTTCTGCAGAGGAAGCGGATTTTGGCACCTCCCTGGTCTCCTCGGAAACTGTGTCGAAGAACTCAGTCTTTACATAGGCAGAGCTGCCGTTGTACTCTATTTTGCTCCAGCCGTTTGCAAGCCTCTCCTGCTCGTTGAACTCCTGCCCCTTCTCAGTCTTACCCAGAACCTCCGCAGTCTCGGAATCAGACTTTCTGATATTAATAACATCAGTGGCTCTTATGACTCTGGATACTACAACCGTCTCCATCCCGCCATCATCAGCTGTGGAATTGGCACTTACAAGTGCAGCTGCCTCATTTGTTGCCAGGGCTTCGCCAACTGATACCTGAAGTCCGGATCTCATATTGGTCAGAACCTCTGCCAGCTTCTCATCACCGCTTACAAGCTCATTGTAGCTTGAAGCCACTTTATTGTTGAGGTCTATCACATCGGCCTGCAAATTAATCTGCTTGATATAATCAAGTTCATTCTCATCGGCTATATCACCGTTGATATAAAGATTGCCACTGTCATCCGTGCAGATATACAGCGTCTCAAGTCCGGGGACACTTCCGTCGTAGTCTTTAAGCTTTACCTCATTATAAACGTAAGCTACATAACTTCCCTCGACGGGACCGGGCTTGGTATAGACTGTAATATTTTCATAGTTCTCAATGTAATCCGAAGCTGCTATTGCCTTTAGAATCTCCGTGTCATCAAGTCCCTTGTAGATCTCGACAATGGTATCCCTGTCACCGTCGGCCGATGCCCTGTAATACTTCTCAACTAGAGCATTGACCTCCGGATAGGCGTTTTCCTCCATAGTCACATCGGGAATCTCATACGTTGATGTATTCCCTTCAGTACTCTCCTGCAGCTTCGACGCAGCTCTCCTGTTTGCATTGATCGCAACCACAACCGTAATGATGACTGCGATCACCAGAATTGCCGGCATGAGAATCCTCTTATTATCGGACAAAAAAGCTGTCAGATTCACGTTGTTCTTTTTCCAGTTTGAAGCATTTCCCTTGCCGACGTTTGCATTTAATGCCTTCCAGTTCGCATCGACACCTTTACTGCTCTTTCTCTTGTTAGCCATGTAAAAAACCTCTGTTAACTCATATTTTTTTTAACAATGCTATAAAATATTTCACAATATCCTTACTTTCCGAACGATTTTCACTGAATCGTTCAGATATCTTCCTCAGGCATATACACTTTTACCTAAAGAAAAAGCTATCCTATAATACACCATAGTGATTTTATCCATAAAATGCGGTCAAGTCAAGTTTTTAAGGCATATACTGGCACAAATTACATTTCTGTGATAATATAATCTGTGTTTGCACCCGTAGTCTAATGGATAGAACGGAGGCCTCCGACGCCTTTAACGCAGGTTCGAATCCTGTCGGGTGCATCATTGAAAAGCTCCGCCGTCTGACGGAGCTTTTTTTCCGCCTTTTTCCCGTCACAATTAAGTTATCTGAAGCTCCTGACAATGCACTTCCGGCAGCAAAGTCGCAGCGTTTCTTCGATGCACCATTCAGGCGTATGACCTCTCCTCGTTCGCACCTGCAATAAATATCCTGTCTGCTTCGCGGTCGTAAACGTAAAGATTATCACTTAAGATATCCTCCTCCCTGACCGCTGTCTCATTTACCTCTCCTATCATACTGCGGATCTGTTCAACATCCATACCAAAGTTAGGGTCGGGAAGGATAATGACCTCGTGCACAGATGAAGGAATTATAAAAAGATCTGTCTCCATGTCATCCGCAAGACTTTTGAGAACATCCGGGTAAAAGGCCGCGGCTGCACCATACATGCCCTGCTCATTGGTGATCACATACATACCGCAGGCATCACTCATTTGACCAATTTCGTCAATGCTTAATTGCTGCCCTGTGATTTTCTCCATGATCTCAAATAATCCCGTTATCCTTACAGGGGCATTTCGATTCGAATTTTCGTTGACATTTTCCCAGAGCTCATCACTGGTTATCTCCCACAGATTCAGATGCGAATTCTGTACAGTTATGACTCCGTCTCCAAGCTCACTGCTTTTGTATTTGCAAAGAGGTACAAGTGCAAGGTCAAGAGCCCTCTTATAGGGAACGTCCTTAAGCTTGTCCCTGTTCTTTTCGAAATTTACCGCCTTGAAAAAGAGTCTGTCAGCAACCTGCGAAAAGTCCTGATAAAACTCTGCTCCCTCACTGCCTTTTGGGGCATGAATGTTGTAAATCCTGACAACCTCTTTTACAAGATTATTAAAGAGGCTTCCATTGTTATAGCTGTCAAACAATGAATCAATATATATTGTCGGTGCAATGTTCTGTCCGCATTTCCTGATGCCCAGTGCATGATACATCACCCCATTGTTCTTCTGAACCTCTGTATAATTAACCTCAAACCTGTTTCCAAGTGCCTGCTTTACACTTTTCTCCATTTCAATACCAAATTCCTTAATATTCATACTTTTTTCTCCTTTATAAATTGCCGGTTGATATCCGGCTTTGTCTGGTCGGATGCGGATACTGTAAACGCCATAAACATGTGCCCGGCAGTATCCGGCTCCTTTTTTTGTTGTAGTTGTTGTTTTGATTTCGTTGAAAAATTTCTGCCCGGAAAAGGGCATAAGAAAAGACAATAGAAAGACCCGAAGGTTTCTATTGTCTTAAGAAGTTTCTTTATTATCAGAATATGATTTAGCTACATCTCAGATATGGTAAAGAATAAATTGAAAATTATACTCTTGAGAGATACTCACCGGTTCTTGTGTCGATCTTGATAACATCTCCCTCGTTAACAAAGAGAGGAACAGCAACAGTTGCACCTGTCTCTACAGTTGCAGGCTTGGTCGCACCGGTTGCAGTGTCACCCTTGAATCCCGGCTCAGTCTCTGAAATAGCAAGTTCAACAAACATAGGAGGCTCAACAGCGAATACGTTTCCGTTGTATGAGCTGATCTTGCAGACCTCGTTCTCCTTGACGAACTTGAGAGAATCTCCAACCTGATCGGATGTAAGACCAATCTGCTCATAGGTCTCTGAATCCATAAAGTTGTAAATGTCTCCATCCTGATAGAGATACTGCATATCCTTCTTGTCAATCCTTGCAGCAGGGAACTTCTCAGTAGGGCGGAAGGTTGTCTCCTTAACACCGCCGTTGATGATGTCCTTGAGCTTTGTTCTTACAAAAGCAGCGCCTTTTCCGGGCTTAACATGCTGAAATTCAATGATCTGACATACATTGCCATCGATCTCGATGGTCATACCATTTCTGAAATCACTTGCAGAAATCATAAAAAATCCTCCTGTATTAAGTTGCATCAAATAACTATAACAGTGTAAACTATCATTCTGATTTTTTCAACAACTTTTTTAAATCAGAATTTAAATTTGTTGACCTCGCCGTCAAGTTCCTGCGCAATCTCTGCATTTTCGTTGACTACGGTTCTGTTTTCTTTCATATTTGCAGACATCTCCGTTACTGCTCCGGCGACATCGCCAATTCCCCTTGCGCTCTCTTCAACAGCTGTTGAGACATCATCCATCGCCTGGGATACCACATTCATGGAGTTCTCAATATTCTGAGAAGCATTCTCGACGTTTCTAAGCATCTCAGATATCCTGGCTGCATCCTCCTGATACTGCACACCGGTATCCATCAGCTGCTGATAGCCGCCGATAGTCTTTTCTCTTACAAAGTCCACCATTCTTGTGGACTCCTCAGCAAGCTCTCGAACATTTCCGATAACCTCATCTGAAATAACCTGGATCTTCTTGGCCGTCTCAGCAGAGTTCGTTGCAAGGCCGCTGATCTCCTCGGCAACAACCGCAAAGCCCTTTCCATGCTCTCCTGCCCTTGCTGCCTCAATGCTCGCATTGAGAGAAAGAAGATTTGTCTGGGAAGCTATGTCGAGGATGGTCTGGGTCAGACTGCTGATATTCTCAACTGCCTTTGACTTCTCAATCTTGTCATTGAGGCTGGTCGTCATGTTATCAGCTGCTTTTCTGGCTGCATCCGTCTCTTCTTCAGCATGCCTGCGCATCTTTACAGCGCGGCCCTCCATGTCCGCTGCGTAGTCGGTTCCCTCGCGGACACTTGAATACATTTCCTGTACATCCTCTTTGATCTTATTGGTAGAGCTCTGCACCTGCTGAAGTGATGCTGAGGTCTCCTCCATTGCTGCACTCATCTGCTCCATTGTTGCAGAGACGCCGTCAAGCTGGTCATTTGTCTTTACAGTAGTTGAAAGAGCTGTGTCAACTGAGCCGGACAGTTTGTTGGAGCTGTTAAAAATAGAGCTTACAACACCTCGTATGTACTCAAGAAGTCCGTTGATATTGTCCGCAATATCGGATACCTCATCATTGCCCCTGATCTCGATCTTCTGGGTGAGGTCGCCGTCGTTGCTTACAAGGTCGCTTATCTTCTGATTTACCTTCTTAAGCCCTCTTGTAATGCCGTTAGCAAGAATGATGGAAACTATCGCAGAAACGATTGCCAGCGCCAGGGCAATTGTAATGATTGTTGTAACAATACTCTTCAGGGTATTTACAACCTCATCAACTATATAATCGATTCCAAGAATACCCACGTTCTGACCGCTCTTATTCCTGATAGGTGCATATGCGGTGATATAGTTGGTTCCGTCTGCTGCCTTCCTGATCTCTTTGGACACGTAGCCATCAGACGTCAGTGCCTGCCTCATGGCATCCACATACTCAGGCTCCACGGCAGTTCCTATAGGTGAAGAGGAATTGAGTCTGGAAAGATAGACCAGGGATCCGTTTCTGTCAGCCACAGAATAGATGGCATGTACCTTTGCAACATTGACAACGGCTGTCATATCCTCCTGCATTACAGTGTTTGCATAGCTCTGGTCTGAGCCGGTATCCAAGAGGCTCAGAAGATTTCCGTTGAGCTGTCCTGCTGCCAGCTTACATATGGAAAGAGTATCCTCTGAGGTACTGTTGACAAAAGAGGTGTTCACAAAGCTGTATATTGTAACGCCCATTATCACACAGATAAGAATATTAACCAGTATGCTTCCAAGCAGGATCTTCATAGTAATACTGAATCTTACGCCACTTCTTTTTTTCATTGATCAATCTCCTTCTACTCTGCATTCAGCGAATCGACAATTGCCTGGGACATGTAGTCACCGTTTGCGCCTTTAAATTCTGCATATGCAGCTTCAATATCTTCTCCGTCTACGACTACTTTCTTTATAAGCTCTTTTTTCAGTGACATAAGCTCATCGTTATAAAGCGAGTATGCATCTGTGCTGTATGGAAGATCTGCCATCCTGCTGTTCTCATTAAAAAGCTTAAGGGCAGCTGCCTGTTCTTTGGTAATGCTTCCTGCCCCCGGATCGTTTTCAAGGGGAACAACCGCAAGCAGATGGTCTATGTGATTCTTGGAGTAATTGTCAGAAACAGGACTATAGGTCCACAGCTCCTCAACTGCACCGCCATCATTCATAGTCTCAAGGAAGTACTTGAATACACCTGCAGGATTTTTGCACTTGGAAGTTATGCACCACACCGGCGCAACCCTCTCAAGATACTGTCCTGTCTCCTGAAGAGGCGGCATAGTTACTATCTCTCCGTCTACCCCAGCCTCAACAAGCTTTCCCGAAAGAGTCTTTGCCCAGGTTCCGGCCCAGTAAGTAAAGACTCCGTACTTGTTTTCATAATACTTATCCCTGCAGTCTCCTGTTCCGTTATCCACGATGTCCTTATCCATGAAGCCTTGCGAATATGCATCCCTCATTCTGGAAAGGGCAGCCTTCATGGACTCCTCCGTAAAGCCGTCAACCCAGGAACCATCGTCTTTTTTGTAAAAAGAAGGATATGCGTCCTGATAAAACTCAGGCAGATAATTTACGTAGGGGGCCTCATTATTTATAAGTCCTGCTGCAGAGACTCCGTATGTATCACCATTTATTCCGTTGCCGTCAGGGTCTTCTTTTGTAAAAGCCTTGAGCATGTTCATGTACTCATTGTAGTTTTTGGGGACAGACAAACCTACATTATCAAGCCATGCCTTCTTTATATATGTGACACAGCCATTACCTCTCGTTGGCGTTATGCCAAAGAGTCTTCCGTTTATCTTTATTCCGTCGATAAGAGCGGAATTTCCCGCTGCGTTAATCTTTTTCTCAAGCTCCGACCCGCTGTAGAAGGGCATAAGATCGCAGAGCATATCCTGCGCAGCATATGAAGTGTAATAGGTTGAACTAAGCAGCACGACATCAGGCAGATCCCCTGATTCAAAGACCTTTGCCACCTCATCATAGTAGATATCATGCTCGGGCTGAATGATAACAAGGTCAATCCCTGTCAGGGCTTCCCACTGTTTTTCAAACTCATCCCTTCCGTTTTCCTGGGTGATAAGCGTTCCATCAACCATCATGGTAATGGAACCTGGCTTGTCCGCAGAAAAAGACACTGTCGTACCGCCCGTGATCCCGGCGGAAACAGTGCCTTGAGACCCCAGCGCACTGCCGCATCCGGCAAGCGTCGAGTACAATAATACAGTTGATAATAAAAATGCAATTTTCTTCCTGCTCATCTGATTCCGGCACCTCCTGCTACATAATATTTTTAACCAAATTGAACATTTTGAAAATTGCTATTTTGAATATTTTATAAAAATATAATAATATAGCTAATTTTACCTAATCTAATGAAATGATGGCACTGGCATAAGCCTGAAGTTTACCGAGGACAACATGTTCATGCCGGATTTACATTATGTGCTTCTGCCGGTGTCATCATGATATCAGCCGGCTGACATTCTGATCAGATCCATAGCTTCTATATAGCCATTTAGGCCGTGGCCGTAGATCTGGTGGTCACAGGCGGGGGCAGTGACGGAAACTTTTCTGAATTCCTCTCTGGACTGAATGTCGGAGATATGAATTTCAACCTTGGGGATGTTCTCGATACTCTTAAGCGCATCATGAATAGCGTAGCTGTAATGTGTATATGCCCCGGGATTAATTACAATCCCCTCTGTCCCATCACTGTAAGCCTCCTGTATTCTGTCAATTATTGCTCCCTCATGATTTGACTGGAAGCATTCTGCCTCATCGCCATGAGCCTTTGCATTGTCTCTTATCATATTGCAAAGATACTCATAGTCCTGATTTCCATAAATATTCTTCTCCCTGATTCCCAGGAAATTCAGATTAGGTCCGTTTATTACCAATATCTTCATATACAGTTTTCCTTCATTTAATATCAGGTGGCAAAAAGGTATTTTGCCGGTGAGCAACAGTCCGGGACATTTGTCCCGGACCTGTCCCCGAATAAAACGCTTTTTCAATCAGATTTTTGCCACATCCACCAGCTCCAGGTCATCCTCGGTCTCGGCGCTCTCAAGGCTCGTCACAAGGGCTCTTGCAGTGTCGAGGGCAGTGATGACATTGACTCCGGTCTCGATCGCGGTCCGCCTTATAAGGAAGCCATCTCTTGACTTGTCCCTGCCCTGTGTGGGCGTGTCAATTACAAGATCAATCTTGTGCCCCAGAATAAGGTCGATCACGGTGGGCGACTCCTGGCTGATCCTGTTGATACGCCTGGCCTTTACGTTGTTTTCATTAAGCTTCTCTGCGGTTGAGCGGGTTGCGTAGATAATATAGCCAAGCTTCTCATAGCGCCTTGCTATCTCAACAACCTCCTCCTTGTCAGAATCCTTTACTGTTATTATCATCTGCTTGTGCTTTGGAAGGTTCACGCCTGCACCAAGGAATGCCTTATAGAGCGCCTCGTTGAAGCTTCTGCTTATGCCAAGACATTCTCCTGTACTCTTCATCTCAGGTCCAAGGCTTATCTCCGCTCCTCTTATCTTTTCAAATGAAAAGACAGGCATCTTGATAGCCACATAGTCTGCCTCCGGCTGAAGTCCCGGAGTATACCCCATGTCCTTAAGCTTCTTTCCAAGCATTACCTGAGCAGCCAGGTCTACAATGGGGATGCCTGTGACCTTACTGATATAAGGAACAGTCCTTGAAGACCTTGGATTTGCTTCTATGATATAAACCTCATCCCCAACAGCTATGAACTGGATGTTGATCAGTCCGATAACATGCAGGGCTTTAGCAAGTCTCCCGGTATATTCTGCGATAGTCTCTTTTACCTTGTCGGATAAAGACTGCGCAGGATAAACAGAAATCGAGTCCCCTGAGTGGATGCCAGACCTCTCTATGTGCTCCATGATCCCGGGGATCACAATATCCTCTCCGTCGCAGACAGCATCGACCTCAGTTTCAATACCCTGCAGGTATTTGTCCACTAAGATCGGATGATCCTGGGCGTAGCGGTTGATTATGCCCATAAACTCCTCTATCTCCTCATCGGAGAGGGCAATCTGCATTCCCTGCCCGCCAAGGACATATGAGGGTCTTACAAGAACGGGATAACCAAGTCTGTTTGCAACCTCCTTTGCCTGCTCAGCAGTGTAGACAGTAGCACCTGCCGCCCTCTTCACACCTGTCTGTTCAAGTATACGGTCGAAAATCTCCCTGTCCTCTGCTGCATCAACATCGGCAGCATCGGTTCCGTAAATCTTTACCCCCATCTTCATGAGGTCCTGGGTAAGCTTTATGGCTGTCTGGCCGCCGAACTGGACCACAGCCCCATCCGGCTTTTCAAGCTCAACAATATTTTCAACATCCTCGGGGGTAAGCGGCTCAAAGTATAGCTTGTCGGCAATATCAAAATCCGTGCTGACAGTCTCCGGGTTATTGTTTATTATTATGGTCTCAAAGCCAGCCTTTTTGAATGCCCAGGTTGCATGTACGGAGCAGTAGTCGAACTCGATGCCCTGTCCGATCCTTATCGGTCCGGAGCCCAGAACCAGAATCTTCTTTTTGTCTTTTTTCTGACCAAGTGAAGCCTCGTCTTCTGAATCGGGACCGTTGTAAACGGAGTAATAATATGGAGTCTGTGCTGCAAATTCTGCCGCGCAGGTGTCTACTATCTTAAACGATGCACGTATTCCGTAAAATTCACGGAGCTGCTTAAGTACTGAAACAGTAAATCTGGTGAACCTGCTTATCACGGTATCAGGATACTCAAGGCGCTTTGCCTCGAGCATGGTGTCAAAGCTGATTATCTTTTTGGCATCCTCGAGCGTTGCGTATTTTCCCTCACTGTTCTTTTCACCGGCACGAAGTAGCTTGAGCTCCATCTTGACGAGGGTGTGTATCTTGTCGATAAACCAGAGGTCTATCATGGTGGTCCTGTGAATAGCCTCGTGGCTAACTCCTCGGCGAAGCGCCTCGGCGATGACCCAGATTCTCTGATCATCAACCACCTTCATCCTGCCAAGAAGCTCATCGTCATCAAGCTCTGAGAAATCATAGCTGGTGAGACAGTCTACATGCTGTTCAAGGGAGCGGATAGCCTTCATCATTGCGCCCTCAAAATTGGTGCAGATGCTCATTACTTCTCCCGTTGCCTTCATCTGTGTGGTAAGAGTTCTCTTGGCAGTGATAAATTTGTCAAAAGGAAGCCTTGGGAATTTCACCACGCAGTAGTCAAGAGCAGGCTCAAACATTGCAACAGTTTTCCCGGTGATGGCATTCTTTATCTCATCGAGGGTATAGCCCAGCGCAATCTTGGCAGCCACCTTAGCGATAGGGTAACCTGTCGCCTTGCTGGCAAGAGCTGAGGACCTTGATACCCTGGGGTTAACCTCTATCACGCAGTACTCAAAGCTCGTGGGATGAAGTGCAAACTGGACATTGCATCCACCTGTGATCTTAAGCTCATCAATTATGTTAAGAGCAGCGCTCCTGAGCATCTGATACTCTTTGTCTGAAAGAGTCTGTGACGGTGCAACGACTATGGAATCACCGGTGTGGACTCCCACAGGATCGATGTTCTCCATGTTGCAGACAGTGATACAGTTGCCGGCGCTGTCCCTCATCACCTCATACTCTATCTCCTTCCAGCCGGAGATGCATCTCTCTACAAGAACCTCATTGGCCCTTGACAGACGAAGACCGTTCTTCAGGATTTCCTCGCACTCCACCTGATTATTGGCAATTCCTCCGCCGGAGCCTCCGAGCGTAAATGCAGGCCGAAGCACAACAGGGTAACCGATCTTTTTGGCAAAAGCTACTCCGTCTTCAACATTGTGAACAACTGTTGATGCAGCGCAGGGCTCTCCTATCTTTTCCATGGTGTCCTTGAACTCCTGCCTGTCTTCAGCCTTTCTGATAGTCTCGGCAGTAGTTCCAAGGAGCCTTACATTGTGGCTCTTTAAAAATCCGGATTCATCCAGCTCCATGCCGAGGTTAAGCCCGGCCTGTCCGCCAAGAGTGGGGAGGATCGAATCAGGTTTTTCTTTTTCAATTATCTGTTCCAGTGTCTTTACAGTCAGAGGCTCAATGTAAACCTCATCTGCAATATCCTTGTCAGTCATAATGGTCGCAGGATTTGAGTTTACCAGCACTACCTCGATTCCCTCTTCCTTGAGCGACCTGCAGGCCTGGGTTCCGGCGTAATCAAACTCCGCAGCCTGACCGATTACAATTGGTCCCGAACCTATCACAAGGACCTTTTTAACATCTTTATTCTTTGGCATCTTAGTTCCTTTCGCAATCTATAGATTATTGTTTTTCTTCAGGAAAACAGTAATCGTATCTGACCGGCTCCCTGCAGAGCAAGGAGCGTATCCTGCAAAACACAGAATCCTTGTGGGCAATTTCCTCTTCTGCCCGCAAAAAGTCATATCCTATGAGCGCATCATCTCTATAAATCTGTCAAACAAAAAGCTTGTATCCTGTGGTCCCGGGCATGCCTCGGGATGAAACTGAACAGTAAAGATGTTCTTTCCCACATATCTGAGTCCTTCGTTTGTCATGTCATTGGCATTTATGAACGCGGGCACTGCCACTTCCTTATCCAGCTTGTCCACGTCTACAACATAGCCATGGTTCTGGGATGAGATAAAGCACCTTCCCGTCTCCAGATCCTTCACCGGGTGGTTTCCACCCCTGTGACCATACTTCAGTTTATAAGTGTCTGCGCCTGTTGCAAGCGCCATCAGCTGATGACCGAGGCAGATTGCAAAAATCGGAACATCACTGTCGTAAAGCTTTTTTACCTCCTTTATGACATCCTTACAATCCTTGGGGTCCCCGGGGCCATTTGAGAGCATGATGCCATCAGGTCTGTCTGAAAGAATCTCTTCCGCACCCGTACCCGCAGGATAGATTGTAACGTCGCACCCCCTCGCAGAAAGAGAAGCCGCAATGTTTTTCTTGGCTCCCACGTCAAGAAGGGCGACCCTTAGTCCTTTGCCATTTAATTCCTTTACAATTGCAGGCTTCTTTTCTCTCTTGGACTTATCTCCGGAAAGAAATGCCTCATAGCTTTCCTTATTGAAGGATGCACTCCCGGACAGCGGTCCGTTCTCTGAGAGATTTCCCACCCCCTTTAAAAAGGTCTTTTCCTTACAGGTAACTCTTGAAACCACATCCCCCGTGGTATAGGCCCTGAGCTTTTCCCTTACGTCTTCAAAGCGGATATTCGGGTCGGTGGTGATGAGTCCGTTCATGGTGCCCTTTTCGCGAAGGAGCCTGACAAGTGCCCTTGTATCAATCCCCTCGATTCCCGGGATCTCATACTTTTCCAGAAACTCCTGAATGGATATGTCACACCTGAAATTTGAGGGAACCTTGGAAAGCTCCCTCACTATAACCGCATCAACCCAGATCCGGTCAGACTCCATATCCTCAAGGCACACCCCGTAATTTCCAATAAGCGGGTAAGTCATGCAAACCGCCTGCCCCGCATAAGAAGGATCTGTAAACACCTCAGTATACCCCGCCATAGAGGTATTAAAAACTATCTCACTAACAACATCCTTCTCAACTCCAATATGCTTTCCCTCAAAGACAGTCCCATCTTCTAAAATCAGAAAGGCTTTCATTTACTTCCTCCCTATAAATCTAAAACTATTCATACTCTCATAAACAAACGCATATTTTTTCTATTCATATACAGCCATATAGATGAAAATCTATATGCTGTCAACCGTATATCATTTCAGGAGGCCGGACAATATGGTCAGGCGCCTGAGCGGGCCTTGTGTGCTCGTCGGCACTTAGGCACTGTCCTTTAGTGCCTTAGTACCGCTACGAAGCACACGGAGCGAAAGCGTCCCCGAAGGCGTCTGAGCATATTGTCCGGCCGGATTACATCACCTGAAATACTCAACCCCGCTCTCAAATATCTGAAGGTCCTGTTCCCCTGTTATGTTGATGGCCACCCCATCGCCGCGGCGTTCAGCATGTGCCATCTTTCCGAGACACCTGCCGTCAGGTGAGAGAATACCCTCAACTGCCATGTAGGAACCATTGATATTCCACTCGTCATCCATTGTCACATTACCATCCAGATCACAGTACTGGGTAGCAACCTGTCCCTTTGCAAAAAGCTCCTTAAGCACATCAGAGGGTGCCACAAACCTTCCCTCTCCGTGCGATGCAGGATTGGTGTAGACTCCGCCGAGCTCAGCCTTCTGCAGCCATGGTGAGTTGTTGGATACAACCCTGATCGTTGCCATCTTGGAAATATGTCTTCCTATAGTATTAAAGGTCAGAGTAGGTGAATTTTCATCCTGTCCCGTGATCCTGCCAAATGGTACCAGACCCAGCTTTATCATGGCCTGGAAGCCGTTGCATATACCAAGTGCAAGTCCGTCCCTCTCGTCTAAAAGCCTTTCCACAGCAGCCTTTATCTCCTCATTCTGGAAGGCTGTTGCAAAGAACTTGGCACTTCCGTCAGGCTCATCACCTGCAGAAAAGCCTCCGGGGAACATGATGATCTGCGCATTATCTATGGCAGCTTTAAACTCGGCTACGGACTCTGTTATGTCCTTTGCATCACGGTTTCTGAACACACGCACATCGACCTGCGCTCCGGCTCTTTCAAAGGCCTGGGCAGAGTCATACTCGCAGTTGCTTCCGGGGAATACCGGAATGAATACCCTTGGCTTTGCAACCTTATGTCTGCATACATAGACCTTATCCGTTCTGAAAAGAGGTGATTCCACCTTTTCTTTATCATCCGATGCTGTTGAAGGGAAGACCTTCTCAAGCCTGTTCTTCCAGGACAAAAGTGCCTCCTCCATCTTTATGCATGCGCCAAAGGCCCTGAACTCAGGTTCCGGAATCACTTCGCCGATGAGTCTTGCACCACTCACAGAAAGAGCCCTGTCAAGGCTTTCTGCCGGCACCTCTGCGATTATGTCCGCGTAGTCATTCCTGAACAACTCTTCCTTGTTTGTAAGATCTGTTATCTTCACCCCAAGTCCGTTTCCAAACGCCATCTTGCTTACAGCAGCTGCGATACCGTAGGAATCCTCGGCATAAGCTGAGACAATATCGCCATCCCGCATAAGCTTTGTGATGCTGTCATAGAGTACGCATACCTTCTCATAGTCAGGGAGGTCAAATCTGTCTCGTGAAATCTTGAACTGAACCAGCCTGTTTCCGGCTTTCTTGAGCTCAGGCGTGATCACGTCCTTTATACCTGCAATATCCACTGCAAAAGAAACAAGTGTGGGTGGTACATTTATCTCATTGAACGAACCTGACATTGAATCCTTGCCGCCAATTGATGCGATGCCGAATTTGAGCTGTGCATCAAAGGCACCAAGAAGTGCTGTAAACGGCTGGCTCCAGCGGCTTGGATCTTCAGTCATTCTCTTAAAGTATTCCTGGAAAGTAAAGTGGAGCTTTCTGAAATCACCACCGGATGCAACTATCCTTGAAACAGATTCCGTGACGGAATAGGCTGCTCCGTGGTAAGGGCTCCAGCTTGACAGATACGGGTCAAAGCCATAGCTCATCATGGTAACCGTGTCTGTCTTTCCGCCAAGAACAGGGAGCTTGGCTATCATTGTCTGGGTCTCAGTCAGCTGATACTTTCCTCCGTAAGGCATGAGAACAGAACCTGCTCCGATTGAGGAATCGAACATCTCTACAAGCCCCTTCTGTGAGCAGACATTGAGGTCTGAAAGCTCATTCAGCCACGCACTCTTTACATCGCCGTTGAGAAGTGCCTTGGCAGCACCCTCTGAAGCAATCTTGTCAAGGTAATTGTCTTCCTTTGATGGAATCTCTACCTTTACCTTCGTCTCCTGATGCGCACCGTTGGTATCAAGGAAGGACCTCTTTATATCGACGATCTTTTTGCCTCTCCAGTTAAGTACAAGCCTAGGTTCCTTAGTAACCACAGCAACCTTGACTGCCTCAAGATTTTCCTCTCCTGCGTAGGCCAAAAACTCATCCGCGTCCTTAGGGTCAACCACAACCGCCATTCTCTCCTGTGACTCAGAGATAGCCAGCTCCGTTCCGTCAAGGCCTGCGTATTTCTTTGGCACAAGGTCAAGGTTTATATCAAGTCCGGGAGCAAGCTCACCTATCGCAACCGATACTCCGCCCGCTCCAAAGTCATTACATTTCTTTATAAGCTCACTTACTTCCGGTCTTCTGAAAAGTCTCTGAAGCTTTCGCTCTGTGGGTGCATTTCCCTTCTGAACCTCAGCTCCGCAGCTTGTCAGTGACTTGCTGTCATGTGCCTTGGAGGAGCCTGTTGCTCCGCCGCAGCCATCTCTTCCTGTCCTTCCGCCCAGAAGGATTATGATATCACCCGGGTCAGCACTTTCCCTGATAACATGCTCCTGAGGAGCAGCTCCCATTACAGCGCCAATCTCCATTCTCTTGGCTACGTATCCGGGATGATAGATTTCTTTTACATAACCGGTTGCCAGTCCGATCTGATTGCCATAGGATGAGTAGCCTGCTGCTGCGCCTCTCACCAGCTTTTTCTGTGAGAGCTTGCCCTTCATGGTGTCTGCAACGGGAACCGTAGGGTCCGCAGCTCCTGTCACGCGCATGGCCTGATAAACGTATCCTCTTCCTGACAGCGGATCCCTTATTGCACCGCCAAGACAGGTTGCAGCTCCTCCGAAGGGCTCAATCTCAGTGGGATGATTGTGGGTCTCGTTCTTAAAAAATACAAGCCAGTTCTCAGTCTTTGTCCCTGTGCCGTAGTCCACATCAACCGGAACTACAACCGTGCAGGCATTGTTTTCCTCAGAGACCTCCATATCGGTAAGCTTCCCGTCAGCCTTCAGTTTCTTCATTCCCATAAGAGCAATGTCCATAAGGGAAATGAACTTCTCGTTCTTTTTCTCCTCAGTCCTGTAAAGCTCATCTCTGGCAGAGAGGTAATCCTTGTAGCTCTTCTCAATTGCTTCCTTATAATATCCGTCCTCAAACCTGATTTCCTTGAGCTCAGTTCCAAAGGTGGTGTGACGGCAGTGATCTGACCAGTAGGTATCAAGGACCCTTATCTCAGTCATGGTTGGATCGCGGTGTTCGTCGCCTGAGAAATACTGCTGTATCCACTTAAAATCATTAAAGGTCATGGCAAGGCCCAGGGACTCATAGAGAGATTTAAGGCTCTCCTCATCCATGTCCTTAAAGCCCTCAAAGACTGCGACATCCGCAGGTTCATCATAGTTTATGGAAAGCGTATCAGGCTTTTCATCCTGAGCTATCCTTGAATCAACAGGGTTCATGGTGTAGCTCTTTATCCTGTCCACCTCGTCGTCTGTCACATCTCCGATGAGCATATATGTTACGGCTGTTCTGATGACAGGATTCTCATCTCCCTTTATAAAGCGCACGCACTGCTCTGCAGAATCCGCCCTCTGGTCAAACTGCCCCGGAAGCGCCTCGATGCTGAACACCCTGGCATTATCCGGGATATCGATGCTCTCCCTGTAAAGGATATCAACGGGCGGCTCTGAAAAGACTGTTCTGCAAGCCTTCTCAAACACTTCGTCAGAGACATTCTCAACATCATATCTGATGAATATCCTTACATCGCTCACGCTTTTGATGCCGAGATATCCTTTGATTTCAGACTCAAGCTCCCTTGCCTTTCCGGCAAACTCTTTCTTCTTTTCAACATAGATTCGTCTTACAGTGCTCATACTCTCTCCTTTTTCTTTTTAATAACCTTAAACCGGTTCAGTCACCCGCTCATATTTACAAAAAAGTGCTTAGTCGTAAACTTAAGCACTTTTTTCTGTAAATTAATTATTTAATTCATCGGGCACTAATCCCGTCAGAACATACATGAACTCTTTATCTATTGCTTCAGCTGTAATCCCGATTGTCTGGGAAGTGATCTTCATGCCTTCCACGACATACATGAGATTGCGGGCACATCCGTGGGGATTCTCACAATAGAACTCACCATTGTCGACACCGTTCTCTATTAGCTTTTCAATTATGCGAACCGCAGTGTCAAACTGGTTCTTAAGAGGGTTCTGCCTCTCCTCGACCTTGTGAGCAATGAAATACTCATATGTAGCGGTAGTAAGATTGTTCTTTTTACGAAGGATCTCTTTTTTCTGTTCCTTGAGGAAAAGAGCCAGCATATCTCCGGCTGTTGCATCACCGGAAAGAGCAGCCACCACTGCCTCTTCATCATCCTCCGGCGTATCATCCGCAAGGACCGCAAGAAACAGCTCTTCAGTACTCGAAAAATAAAGATAAAGACCCCCGCGGCTTATCTCGCAGGCATCTACGATATCCTTCATTGTCACATCTTTAAAGCCCTTTTCAGAAAAGACCTCCCTGGCCTTCTCAAGGATGTACTTTTTCTTCTGGACTGATTTCTCTCCCATCGCTCCCCCTACGGCTGTTTTTATTTTGTAAAACCGGCTGCCTTAGCCTTAAGTAAACTCCGGTACTTAAAGGCTGCTCTTCTCGCCGCTCCAGTACTTAACCAGGTCGTCCATCTTCTTGACGGTATGATACAAAACACCGTTTCGGACTCCCTCTGACCAGACTGAACCTTTGGTCATTCCCCTAAGTATATAACTGGAAAGAATCCCGGACAGCTCTTCCATGTCCGTGATCTGAGCATCTGCTATGAAAAGAAGTTCATCCTTGGCGCTATTAATCCTGTTGCGCGAGTAAACATAGACGTAATTCCGGTCCAGAAGATTCGTGGACTGACATGCCTTAACAAAAGCAAGGAGATTGGAATCATAAACAGGAAATGGGATCGATTTGAGATTGCTATTGGAGTATCTCTGGACCACATCGACCTGAATGTTCCTCTGAAGCCAGCCAAGATACGGAAGCAGCTTGTCAATCTCAGGACGATATCTGTTAATGATATCCTCTACACTGTTCTCATTGATATTTCCGCCATTGTCCATGCCCATATTCTAAGCGCCTTTCGTGGTTACTTCGACTTCGAAATGCTCCAAAACATTATAACAATAAGAGGGCGGGTCTGTCCACAATTTGTTGAAATTCGGTTAAGAAGAACGATCGTTACAATCCGTATGACGGCTGCGGAAGGTCTGCACGGCTGTCAGCCGGATTGTAACTCTGTACTCAGATCTCTGCATTATTTCACAAAGCCCAATTAATTATTGTTCCTCATGTACTCGTCCATATCTTCAGCGATGCGCTTGGATACGGCTACGGCGGCTACTACGGTCTTGGCGCCGGTTACTACGTCGCCGGATGCGAATACGCCGGGAAGTGAGGTCTCGCCCATCTCGTTGGTGGCAAGATTGCCTTTTTCGTTAAGCTTTAGCTCCTTCTCACGGGTAACTATACGGTCCTGAGGTACCTGGGAGATGGCTATCATTATGCTGTCTGCAGGGATAAGCTGTTCGGTTTCATACAGGACTTTGAATGGAATCTTTGAGGTGTCTTCTCCTGCTGCTTCCATTTCTTTGATCTTATCCTCGTCGGGAACCATGTCGCAGAAGACAGGGCCTTCATCAAGAATGCGGACGATGGCCTTTCTGTACTCAAAGCGCACACCGTCAACCTGTGCATATTCAAACTCTGACTTCGAAGCGTTGACTTCATCACCCCTCACATAGACTGTGACCTCTCTGCTGCCGTGACGGATTGCTGTTCTTGCAACGTCCATTGCAGCGTTTCCTGCTCCGATGATGGCAACCTTGTCACCAAGGTCATAGACATCAGGGTTGTTAAGGTAGTTTATGGCATAGAATACATTTCCGAAGGTCTCACCGGGAATGCCGAGTTTTCTGGGACGCCATGCGCCGGTTCCAATGAACACGCTCTTGTAGCCGTCATTTAAAAGATCCTGTATTCCTGTTGAGCCGCCAATGGAGAAATTAGGTCTGAACTTGATTCCAAGCTCTCTCATTTTTTTGTAATATCTGTCCAGAATGGACTTGGGCAGACGGAACTCCGGGATACCGTAGCGCAGTATTCCGCCGATCTTGTCATGGGTCTCAAAGACAGTTATCGAATAGCCCTTAAGAGCAAGTATGATAGCGATAGTGATACCCGCAGGGCCTGCACCTATAACAGCCGCCTTCATCCCGTTTGAAGGAGCAGGATGAAGCTCAAGCCTCTCAAAGCATGAATCTGAAATATAGTTCTCGATGGAAGAAATATGGACAGGCTCTCCCTTGATTCCTCTGACGCAGTGACCCTCGCACTGATTCTCATGATTGCACACAAGTGAGCAGACCATCGACAGCGGATTATTCTCAAACAGCATCTGAGCCGCCTCGATCATCTTATTTTCCTTAAAAAGCCTTATCATCTCAGGAATATTAGTGTGAATAGGGCATCCGTTCTCCCTGCACCTTGGGTTGGGACACTGCAGACACCTATTCGCCTCATCAATAACATGAACTGACATATTTTCACCCTCCATTAAAAAATTGCAGTTGATCAAGTTACTTATATTCTATAAGTATTTTATTTTCATATAAACCCATAATTATGCTAAAAAACCTGAAAAAAATGAATAACCCAAAAATCATCAACTACGCATCCAAAATTTCACACTGAAATAAAGATGAGCCGACCGACAAAAGCCCACCCGACCAGCTCCGGCTGTGCATATTGTACAATCACTTCGGGCACGCTTGCGCTCCTGCTCGCTGGTAGCGGTACTAAGAGGCCAAAGTACGGCCTCTAAGTGCCGACCGCTCACAAGGG
>JAILJR010000186.1 GCA_024694565.1 Butyrivibrio sp.
TCCTTTAACATACATACCTTTTGCTCACATCCGTCTCTTCCTATATTTCTCACATAGCCGCAGGCAGTAGACCCGGGGAGGTTTTCCATCAGTATTTCGCAGGCCCTTTGCAGGTAGTCCCCTCTCTTCCTGCTTGCCGGATTGTATATCGCAATACAGAAATCTCCCGCAGCTGCACTTCTGAGCCGCTTTTCGATGACCTCCCATGGTGTGAGCAGATCACTGAGACTTATAACACAGAAATCATGGCTGAGCGGAGCTCCAAGCAGGGCTGCCCCGCTTAGCGCAGCAGTAATTCCGGGAACAACCTCTATGTCTTGAAAACCTTCTCTCCCGGCAATTTCATAAAGAGGTGATGCCATTCCGTATACTCCTGCATCACCGCTGCAAATGAGCGCTACTGTTTTACCCTTCACGGCAAGCTCTATGCATTTTTCACACCGTTCAAGCTCGCCGCGCATTCCGTTTTCATAAAATTCTTTCTGAGGGAAATACTGTTTAACGAGATTTATATATGTTATATATCCAGCTATCACATCGCAGCCTTCCAATACCTCTCTGGCCTGTGCTGTCATCATCTTTTCATCGCCGGGACCTATGCCGACTACATATATCTTTCCCATGTTTTATCCACCTTTTTGATCCAGGCCTTTACGCACGTAAATGAGCTTTACATCAGCCCGACACTTCTGCCCGGATTACATGCAATCGCAATTGTCATACCGTCTTTGGCGTGCTTGCCAAAAACAATTTCAGCACCCGCTCCTGCCCCGGCCACTGCGGCTCTCTCACACACGTTATCAACACCTGTGACGCTTTTTACAAAGTCCGAACCATGAAACCTTCCGTTCACCTTGCTTAAGATTTCTTTGTCAAAAGAAAGGACCGGAATTCGGTACTTATCCCGCAGACTTTTTATAGCGGGCTCATCCTCCTTTATATCGATGGTGCATATGGCGTAGACATCCTCCGGTCCGATGCCGTTCTTCTTCAGCACCTCCAGGAAAAATGCTTCGGCTCCTGCCTCGTCCTTGCCTCTCTTCATGCCGATTCCGACAGTGTATCTTTTGGGCCTTAGCAGAACGGAATACTCTGCGTCAGTTTCATCCGCAACGATCACATCAGTTTTTTCTCCGGGAGGAAAGTTTTTTATGGAAAGAGTTATATTCTTCCCCTCAATTGCTTTTGCAGATACCTTCTTTATCCCTTCCCTGTTGACTATGCAAAGGCCCCTTTCTGCAGCAAAGCTGTCCACGGAAAAAGCCGCGTTCACATCCGTCGAGGTTGTGATCACGGGGACTGCTCCCAGAAGCTCTGAAATGGTCACTGCCAGTTTATTTGCGCCTCCCGCGTGTCCTGATAGTATGGGAATCACAAATGTGCCTTCGTCATCGATAACTATCACAGGACAGTCACTTAATTTATCCCTTGCAAGCCCTGAGAGCGCTCTCACGGCAATCCCTGCTGCTCCTACAAAGATAAGCGCATTCCCGGGCATGAACATATCTCCTGTCCACTCACCGATGGATGAAGTCACTTTAATAAAGTCCTCAGGAGCCTTATCACAATCCCTGAGCACATAGGCCTTTACAGGAGTTATCCCCTTTTTTAGGCTCTCCTCATTAAGCCGCTCTATTACCTTTTCACCGTTGTGTGTAAAACATACTGCTATCTTATTCATGGTTCTGCCCTGAAAGTACCGGTGTGTCGTCCCAATCATTCTTAAACTTATCTCTGTCATCCTGAGGCCGGGACAATCATCACCCGTCGCCGATACAAAATTTAATCTGTCAAATGCCTGAATCTGTGCTCCCGGCGCTTCTGAACTCAGTTGAAAATGTCGGATCATATAGCCTTGATTTTTGGTAATTGCTGCAGTTTATGGCATCCCCAATAAGAACTATGGCGGTTTTGGTGATGTTCTCCTGTCTTGCCTTTTCAGCCATGTTCCCGATGCTGCACAGTATCCTTTTTTCCTCCGGCCAGGTTGCCTTATATACTATTGCCGCAGGAGTATTGCTATCATACCCTCCTCTTTGCAGTCTGTCAGACAATTCATCAAGCATTCCGGCACTTAGATAGATCGCCATTGATGAGCCATGTCCTGCGAGAAGTTCGATCCGTTCTTTTTCAGGTACCTTTGTTTTTCCCGAAAGCCTTGTTATTATCAGCGTCTGTGTGACATCCGGAAGTGTATACTCAAGATTGAGGCTTGCTGCCGCCCCAAAGCATGCACTGACCCCGGGACATGAAGCATACTCTATACCCTCTCTATCAAGGGCATCCATCTGCTCCCGCACTGCTCCGTATATGCTGGGCTCTCCCGTATGGAGCCTTACTACTTCCTTACCGGCTCTTACAGCCTTTATCATCACTTCGAGAATTTCATTAAGTGTCATAGTGGCACTGTTGTAAATGTCAGCGCCTTCTTTTGCATATTTCAAAAGGTCGGGATTAACCAGGCTTCCCGCATAAATAATGACATCACCCTTCTTTAAAAGCTCCATCCCCCTTATGGTTATGAGGTCAACTGCTCCCGGACCTGCCCCTACAAAATTTACCATTTAACACCTCGTTTCAAGAAATTCTTCAGCCTTATCTGTTTTTCCAAGAAGTCCGTATTGATTTGAATAGATTATGCACTGTATGTCCAGGCGTCCGGCAGCTCTTTTTTCAAGAAAGAACCTGATCCTCTCGCAGATGTAGTTAAAACAGCTTTTATCAATGCCTTCCCGGATGTAGACCTCGATGGCAGCCTCTGTTGATACGCAGTCCAGTATCTCCCTCAGGGCTTTTTCCGATGCCCCGCTCCTTATGGCTGCTGCAGCCATAAGCTCCATCCTGCAGTCAGCTTCCATGGAATGAGTGTTCATTATACCTCCTGAAACCTTTATGAGCTTTCCCACATGTCCGCACAGGAGCATCTTCTTAAATCCCAGATCTGCCGCCATGTCGATTGTATCGCCGATGTAGTTCGAGCATTTTACAGCCCTTTCAAGGTCATAGTCATACTCCGCCTTCATAAACTCCATCCCGTAATTGCCGGGGGAAACAACTGCCACTTCCTGTCCCATCTCCTTTGCCTGCCGAAGCTCAACCTTTATGGTATCAAGAAGGGCCTTTGTACTCATGGGTTCAACAATCCCTGTTGTTCCGATGATCGATATTCCACCCTCTATACCAAGTCTTGGATTAAAGGTCTTTGCTGCAAGCTCCTCTCCGCCCGGTATGGATATTTCAACCCTTAAGCCTGTGGCATGATCAAAGAGCTCCATTACCTGCCTTACCTCAGCCTCTATCATCCTTCTTGGTACTGAGTTTATCGCAACACTCCCAACAGGCTGGTCAAGCCCGGGGCGGGTCACTCTGCCAACGCCCCTGCCGCCGTCGATTATCACATTGCTGCCACCTTCATCTTCACTGCAATATGAGACTTTGGCGAATATCAAAGCGCCATCCGTGATATCGGGGTCATCTCCTGACTCCTTCCTCACCGCACAGCTTACATAACCATCGCCCATTTCTGTCTCTTCTATCCTGGGGCAGTACTTTATTCCGGCGGGAGTATTCACCTCTATCTGATCCTTCTTTTTGCCTGAGAGGAGCATATACGCAGCTGCCTTGCCGGCTGCCGCTGCGCAGCTCCCTGTTGTGAAGCCTTTATTCATAGGGTCTTACCTCATCCTAAAGCTGTCGCCAACTGCTTTTTCCTCATTTTGTGACGGCAACAAGTCCCGCTGCTGTCATTCCATTTCATAGATGACCGCGTTGCAGATAGCAGCTGCAATACTGCTTCCGCCCTTTCTTCCACGGTTTATTATGTAAGGTACATCCCCACCCAAGAAGAGCTCCTTTGCCCACACTACATTCACAAAACCGACAGGGACTCCTATCACAAACTTTGGTACAAAAATCTTTTCTTCCATCATTTCATAAAGCTTAATCAGAGCTGTAGGAGCATTTCCAATTGCAAATATTACATCCCTCCCAAGCCTTGACGCCTTTTCCATGGATACCGCTGCCCTCGTTATCCCCAGCTCCTTCGCCCTTACAGCCACATCCTCATCAGCCATAAAGCAGAAGGCTTCTCCTCCAAAGGATGCAAGCCTTTTTTTGTTTATTCCGGCCAGAGCCATATTTGTATCAGTGACTATACAGGCACCGCCTTTTATGAGTCTTTTCATCTCATCTACTGCTCCTTCTGAAAAAGTAAGCGTAGATGTGTATTCAAAATCAGCAGAGGTGTGGATACAGCGCTTTGTCACAAAAGCCGTTCTCTCATCAAGAACTATTCCTGCATCCTCAAGCTCCCTGGTTATTATCTCAAAGCTTCTTTTTTCTATATCCACGGGTCTGACACTTTCAAAATCCACGAATTATCTCCTCTGTAAGCGATAGTTAAATCCTACTTATTCCGGTCTGTTGCAGATGCCGTAAGCACCAAAGGGCGTGCGCAAGCGGTAACCTGCTCATCATATAATATCGATGTCAAAGGTCCATTGTCTTAAGCTCCCTCAGGATGCTGACGAGCCTCTTATTATCCTCATGACTTCTCACCGCAATCCTGTAATACCCCTTTCCAAGACCATCAAATTCCCTGCAGTCTCTTATGAGAATCCCACGTTTCAAAAGCTTTTGATACAGATCAACGGGTCCTTTAAACAATAGGAAAGAGGTATCGCTGTCATATACCTTAAACCCAAATCCGGTTAAGCTTTCTGCCAGCTTTTTTCTCTCCATCTTTATCATTTCTACCGTTCTCCTGATGAAGTCCGTCTCATAGATTTCCTTCATCCCCGCCTTTATCCCTGCCTCGCAGCAAACAGACAGATTCCACTCCGGGAGCTGCCTGCTTATCCTCCCGATAATATCAGGCGCTGCCAGAACATAGCCCATCCTTATGCCCGGCATGGCAAGGATCTTTGTCAGCGACCTTACTATGATGAGGTTTTTGTATTCTTCTGCCAGCCTGTTACGCATTCGTACGTCTCTAACCGCTTTGTCTGACATCAGGAAAAAACTCTCATCGAGGCAGACAACAGCATTAATCCTTGCAGCTTTATCAAGTATAGCTGCCAGAACACCTTCATCTATGCTCTGCCCGGAAGGATTGGAGGGATCACAGACAAAGAGTATGTCGCAGTCTTCTTCGATGGCAGCCACGTCACCACCTGTTAATGCAAAGCTTTTTTCCTCACCGGGATAGTACCTTAAAATCTCACATCCCGCTGCCTTTAGTGCATACTCATAACCTGAAAAAGCCGGTTCAAACAAAAGAGCCTTCTTAGGCCGGGCAGCTCTGACCAAAGCCATAATGAGCTCTGAAGCGCCGCTTCCTGCATAGACAAGGCTTCTGTCAATCCCCAGCGCCCCGGCAATTGCATTCCTCACCTCTTCCTGTCTGATATCAGGATAAAAAGATGCTCTTCCGATTGACTCAGCCACTGCAGCCTTCACCCTTTCCGGCGTCCCAAGGGGATTCAGGTTGACTGAAAAATCAATATTCACCTTGTTCCTGTATATATCTCCGCCGTGGGTCATCTTCCCTTCCATCCAAACAGCAATATATCTTAGCTGTCTTTTATCAAATCCTTAGTAACAATGCCAAAATCACGAACACTATTGCTGCAGCGACAGCCTCAGTCATAAACATAAGCCTGATCGCTCTTTTTATGTCTCCCGGCTCTGCCCTTTTTATCTCATCGCCTATTGTCGGCTTTTCTACTGCCACCCCTTTGTACAGATGGGTCCCTCCAAGCTTTAAACCAAGTGCGCCGGCGCATACGCTTTCAGACTGGGCTGAATTGGGGGACTTATGATTCAGCCTGTCGCGCCGCCAGATCTCAAGGGCTCTCAATCCGCTATATTCTCTTGAAAACAAGCCAAGCAAAAAAGCTGAAACTATCATGAATATGGCACTGAGCCTTGAGGGGATATAATTAAAAACATCATCCGCCCTCGCCGCGAACCATCCAAAGTGCCCATACCTGTCGTTGCAGTAGCCAATCATTGAGTCCATGGTATTTACAGCCTTATATGCCATCCCAAAAACCGGCCCGAAAGCAGCGGTATACAGTAAAGGTGCTATCACACCATCCGAGGTATTTTCAGCAACGGTTTCAACAGCAGCCTTGGCTATCTCCTCTTCATCAAGGCAGTCCGTGTCCCTTCCAACTATCATGGCAAGGGACTTTCTTGCCGCATTCGCATCTCCCTTTTTAAGATCTCTGTACACAGCCATGCTTTCCCTGCACAGACTTCTTGCTGCCAGAATATAACAGGTAAGAATCGCCTCTGCAATAATCCCGACATATCTGTTAATACTGTGGGTCACATACAAAACAGCAAAGGTTACAGCAATAACCGTGATCATCACGATAAACCAGAGCAGTACTCCGCGTCTTTTCTCTTTCCCTAAATCTCTGCTGTCAGAGCTGCAGGCAGGTCCAAGTAACCTCTTTTCCAGAAAAGAGATAAGGTTACCAATAGCCTTTACAGGATGCGGCATAAAATGAGGATCTCCCACAATCTGATCAAGTACTATACCCAAAGCCAGTCTTATAGAATGACAAACTAACAATTCTTTCATCTTACTCCTTCGTGCTATGGCAGAATATAAAGCAATATCGCCAATGCAGCAGATGTGAGCACTTCTCCTGCAGTCAGATAAAAACCGGCTGTATCACCCGTCACTCCGCCAAACTCCCTGTAAACCCTCCGGCGGTAAAAATATGTATGCAAAAGATACACTAAGGCTACACCGGCTCCATAAGCTGCATTCACTCCTGTCATCAGCAGAATGCATGTTGCCAGAATGATCGCAAGAAAGATGATCGTTCCCCTCCGGCTGTTTTTGGTCTCCTCATGGAGCATCCCATTGTCTCTTGCCTTCGTAAAAGTAAGTGAAGTAATCCCGCTCAGGCACCTTGAAATCACAAAGGTCATTCCAAGTATAATAAGCACTCGGGTATCGGCCTTCGGATTTAACAGTATAGCCGTGACAGAAGCAGCGTAAGCAAGAAGCCACTTAATAAGCGAGATCACGGAGAATGCACCAATATGCGGATCCGACAGGATCTCAAGCTTTTTTTCCCTTGAAGCATAGGAGTTTAAAGCATCCTCCGTATCCATCAGACCATCCACATGAAACCCACCTGTTACGACAAGCGGGGTCAGGACAGTCAGAATAATCCGGACAGCCACAGGAATTGCTGCCAGAGGCTTTAGTGCGTTAATCGCAAATACAACCGCTCCGATAACCACCCCGACAAAGGGAAAGAACACCAGGCTATGAGCCATATCATCGTCCTTCCACTCAAATACCGGCATGGGGATCTTGCTGTACAATGAAAAAGAAACCGCAAACCATCTAAATATCTTCAATCCGTCTGTCCTTTCCGCAATCTGTCTGTCCTTCCCGCAATCTGACTGCCCTTTCCGACTGTCTTTCTCACACAGGCTCTTTCTGCCTGTCTGACTCGCTGATGACCTTTCTCAGATCAAATATTTTATCCGAAAAAGCTTTTATCCTGTCATTGACCTTACTGAGCATCCTCACATAGCGGCGGGTGGAATCATCGTAGTTCTCCCCGTCTTTATCATATTCGTTGGATACTATAACAAGGTTGTGGACCTTAAAAGCAAGTCTTTTTATTTCTTCAGCAATCTCATCTGCCATAGAATCTTCCATTTTATCAGCTTCATCTGCGCTTAGGTCATGATCCGGATGTCTTCTGAGCGGATTCTCATAGAGCTCATTGGCAACAAGATTTGATACACATTCAAGCAGGACTGTGGTGTCCTCCGGCTTATCCGCCGCAGCTGCAGCTTCTTGGATGTTGTACTGTGCCTCTATCGTCACAAATCCCTTGCCCCTGCGCTGCCTTCTATGCCGCTTTACCCTTTCAGTCCCCTCTTCATCACAGACCTTCATGGTTGCAAGGTAAAGCCTGACCGGATCACCTGTTTTCATGGATAGCTCCTCAGCAAAGGCAGATTTTCCACTGTTCGAAGTTCCCAAAACCAGATATATCATTCTTCGAACCTCTCATACTTCTTAATCTCTGTATCTGAAAATGATGTCCCGCTGTCATATAAGGACTTTACCATGTCGAGCATGGGAAAGAGGAGAAGTGCACCTGTCCCCTCTCCAAGCGCCAGGTTTGCACATATAACCGGTATTAACGAAAGCTCATCCAGGATAATATCCATGCCGTTCTCTCTTCCAACGTGAGATGCGATCATATAATTCCTGCAGCCCGGTACCAGCTTTTCAGCGGTATATGCAGCTGTGGCACTTATGAGTCCGTCAATCACTATCGGAACATGATAAAGCGCTCCCCCGATGAACACACCGGCAAGCCCTGCTATATCGAGGCCTCCCATACACCTGAGCGCCTCAAATGCTTCATCCTTTGCTGTGATAGCCTGCTTTTTCCTGCCGCCTCTGTATTTCTCAATGCCTCTTTCTATTACACTGATCTTTTTTTCAAGACCACGACCTGATAATCCCGCACCCCTTCCGGTAACAGTCCCCGGGTCCAGACCCTTCAGTGCGCACAAAAGCGCTGTACTTGTGGTAGTATTGCCGATTCCCATCTCACCGGTGGCGATAATGCCATAACCTTCTTCTGTACATTTTTTCACTGCAGCTATTCCCGTATCGATGGCTTTCAGGCACTCATCTTCGGTCATTGCCGGCTCTTTTAGAAAATCAGAAGTGCCTCTTCTGATTTTGGCATCAATCACTCCCGCAGGTATATCCTGTGAATTAATTCCCACATCATATACAAAAAAGTCCGCTCTGTAATCCTTGGCCATGATGCCTACTGAACTCATTTTCCTTCCCATAAGCTCAGCCACATCCCTTGTCACTTTCTGCTCTGTCTGAGATACCCCTTCCTCAAAGACGCCATTGTCAGCGCACATTATTATCATGGCCTTCCTTGATATATCAGGGCAGACTCTCCCCTGTGCAGCGGCAATACGACTTATCATCTCCTCAAAGTATCCCAGCCCGTCTATGGGCTTTGCTATTGAATCCCATTTATCTACAGATTGCCTGTACAATTCAGGATCAGTATCCCATATTTCTATATTAAAAAGCTCATCAATTGTCATTTTGCAGTCCCAGAATCCTGTATATGTATTCCATATCAAGACTCTCCCTCAGCCCTTTTGCAAGTATATTGTACTGACTGTCCTTAAAGTCGGAATAGTCACGCAGCTGCTCAGTATGAAGCCTTTTTCCACCCGCCTCTGCCAACTTGGAGATAACGTTTTTTGCGATTTCTTTCTTATCAAAAAAACCGTGGACATAGGTCCCATAGACATTCCCCGCGCAGTAACCGGTGCCGCCCGATGTAAATTCTGTTGCAGCTTCAAAAGGCTCTGTTTTTCCCATGTGTATCTCATAGCCGTCTACCTTAAGCCCTTCCAGCCCTGCAAGGATTCCGGTTGCGCCGCTTACCGTGCCGCTGTAGCAGGTTCTTACCTTTTCGTTTGTAAGAACAGTATCCACCGGCAAAAAGCCAAGACCTTCAAGGCTTCCGCCTTCCTCAACCATAAGGGGGTCCGCTATCCTTCTTCCCAGCATCTGGAAGCCCCCGCAAATTCCAAAAATGCAGGCCCCCTCTGCTGCCTTACTCACAACAGCTTCTGCAAGTCCGTTCTCTCTGAGAACAGACAGGTCAGATAAAGTGTTCTTGGACCCCGGAATGATGACGATGTCCGGATTTCCCAGGTCCTTAACCTCAGATACATACCTCACCGAGACCTCATCCAGCTGCTCAAAGGTATCAAAATCCGTGAAGTTTGAAATATGTGCAAGCTTTATGACTGCGATGTCAATGATCCCGGCACTGCTGTTTTTTTCAAATCTTTCTGACAGTGAATCCTCATCATCAAGTCTTACCTTCATATAGGGAACAACACCAACAACCTTTGTTTTTCCGCGCTCCTCCAGTATACGTATTCCTTCATCAAAAAGACTTTTATCGCCCCTGAACCTGTTGACAATAACTCCCTTTACCCTGTCACGCTCATCTTCCTCTAAAAGATCAAGCGTCCCGATCAGCTGTGCAAAGACGCCTCCGCGGTCTATATCGCCCACAAGCAGCACCGGTGCATCAAGCATCCCTGCAAGGCCCATGTTGACGATGTCATCTTTTTTCAGGTTCATCTCCACAGGTGATCCTGCCCCTTCCACTACTATCACGTCAGCCATATCGGAAAGAGCCTCATAGGCAGCCCTGATATCCTTCAGAAAATCCTTCTTACGCGCAAAATACTCCCTGGCCTTCATGTTTCCAACGACCCTGCCATTAACGATGACCTGTGACCCGGCATCACTGGTGGGCTTTAACAGTATCGGGTTCATGATGGCCATGGGCTCGATCCTGGCGCACTCTGCCTGCATCACCTGGGCTCTTCCCATCTCCAGCCCTTCCCTTGTGATAAAGGAATTGAGTGCCATATTCTGCGATTTGAACGGGGCAACCCTGTACCCGTCGTCGGAGAGGATCCTGCACAGACCTGCAGCAATTACGCTCTTCCCGACATTTGACATGGTCCCCTGTATCATTATCACCTTAGCCATGGTATCTCTCCCAAAAGCTCTATGTTCACATCCTCAAGATGATAAAGCTTCCTTATAAATTCCTCGGTAAAAACTTCTGCCGGCGTTCCAGTCTTAAGCAGCTTTCCGTCCCCGATGCAGACCACTGTATCAGATATGTTCCGCGCTATCCCCAGTTCATGAAGTGACATGAGAACAGCCACATTTTTTTCCTTTGCAAAAGCCCTTATCCTTTCAAGGATATCGATCTTATGCCGTATGTCCAGAAAAGATGTCGGCTCATCCAGGATCAGTATCTCAGGCTCCTGACATATTGCTCTTGCCAGCAGCACCCTCTGCTTCTGCCCATCGCTGATATCTGTAAAAAGAGTCCCTTCCAGGTCCGAAACATCCGTCCAGGCCATAGCCTCTGTAACCTTCAGGTTGTCCTTTTCAGAAAGCAGCCCAAGGCTTCCCGTATAAGGATATCTGCCAATCTCGACGACCTCCCTGCAGGTCATGAGCTCGGGCCTTATCTTATAAGTCATGACAAGTGACATCCGCTTTGCGATCTCTGATGCCTTCAGTAAGTCTCTGTCATCGCCATTCAGATAGATTACACCGCCGCGGCTCTTAAGCTCTCCGGTAAGAGTCTTAAGAAGGGTTGTTTTCCCGCAGCCGTTTGGTCCGATCAGGGTAACAATCCTTCCAGGTTCTACTACAAGTGAAATGTCCCTGATCAGATCCTTCCTGTACCCAATATTCAGTTTTTCAGCCCTGATCCCATTCTGTTTAGACATTCACCCATTCCTGCCGCTTCTGTGTTTTGACACTCACCCGTTACTGTTACTTCTCTGCTTAGGCATTCACCCGTTCCTGTCTCTTATCTGCTAATAATATTCACCCATTCCTGTCGCTTCTTCGTATCATCATGAATATAACTACCGGCACTAGAAAAACCGCTGTTACTGAGCTGATGCTGACTTCTGTCGGTGCAAAGATCGTCCTTGCAATAAGGTCACAAAACAGTGTTATGACAGATCCCCCAAGAAAGCATGCAGGTATCATCACATGGGCGTTGTCAGTCTTAAGACATGACCTCACCAGATGCGGAACTGCGATACCCACAAAGGATATAGGACCCGCAAACGCCGTGACACAGGCTGCAAGAAGGCTCGATATAAATATCAGCAATACCCTCAGAAGCTTTATGTTCACACCGACGCTCTTTGCATAGGCTTCGCCCAGTCTGTATGCATTGATGGGCTTTAATATAAAAACTGTCATCAAAAGACTTGCGGCCACAATTACAGCTATCACTCTTATTCCATCCCAATCGGCACCTGAAAGACTTCCCATAGACCAGTTGTGCAGATTTACTATATTGGAATCATCTGCAAAGGTTACAACAAAATCAGTAATGGCTGAGCATATATATCCCACCATGATCCCGCATACCACAAGGATACTCATGCTCTTAACCCTGACTGATACAACAAGTACAAAGGCCATTGCTGCTGAGGCTCCGACAAATGCAGCTAATACCATCATGTTGAGCCCCAGCTCTTTCCCCGCAGACAAAAAGAATATCATGGTGATCGCCACAAAAAGCTTGGCTCCGGAAGAGATTCCAAGCACAAATGGTCCTACAATAGGATTTCCAAAGAAAGTCTGCAAAAGATACCCCGAAAGTGCAAGTGCACCCCCGAGCAAAAATGCCTCTACAGTCCTGGGAAGCCTTATTCGCATAATAATACCGGTCTCCATTGTCCCGGAGTCCTCTCCTGTAATTATGCGCAGTATTTCATCTGCAGAAACATAGGTGCTACCCATGGCTATATTTATCCATATAAGAGCAATTATAAGAATTATGATCAGGCAAAAGAAAACGCCGCATCGTCTTTTACTCATTATCCTCAGTCCAGTCTGTTCAGATATGTATATTCCCTGTCCACATCATTAAATACATCATTAAGGTTCTGCATGAACTGTGCCATTCCGGTGATCTGTTGGAAAAGACTCTGCTCAGTGCAATAGACCTTTCCATCCTTTACAGCCTTAAAGTCCGCAAATAACGCGTTTTTCTTAACCAGCTCATCAATGGAAGCTATTTCACCGCCGATCGTGCTGTTGTAAATGATGATATCGGCCCCAACCGCTTCCGCATAGAACTCTTCCATCTGCATATTCATGGTTGAAAGAGCATTCTGCCCCTTTCCTGCTCCCGTCAGGACGTAGTTACCGCCTGCAAGCTCTATCATTTTTGTTATATAGTCACCGGATTTTCTTACATTGATAAGACCATTTCCTGTAACATGGAAAAATGCCACAGTCTTTCCTGTATTCTGATGCCTGTCGATGATAGGCTCCATCATTTTCAGCTGCTCGTTGAAGTAATCGGCTGCCTCCTCTTCCCTGTCAAATAATGCTCCATAAAGCTTTATCCACTCAAGGCGCCCAAGCGGATGCATCTCCAGACTGGACGTCTCAACCAGAACCGGGACACCCAGTTCCGTCAGCTTTTCCCTGACCGCGGGCTCATGATAGATCATGGTGTTCTCTACAGCGAGGTTGCACCCGCTTTTGAGGATAAGTTCGTAATCCGGCGCCCTGTACTTGCCGGCATAAAGAATGTCACCTTTTTCCATGGCTTCCTTTGCCGCATCAATATACCAGTCGCCTGCTTTTGTCCCGGAAAGAGTTATCATATCAAGCGCCCCGCATGCGTTTACAAGATCCATCGCAGACGTGGACACAAGATATGTCCGGTTCAGCGGTTTTTTGAGGACGACCACATTTTCAGGAAGTCCCTGCGGAACATCACCGCCCTCAGGTACGATAAGATAATCCCCTGAATTGTCTATTGAGACAAATGTATAATCTCCATATTTTTCTATTTCAAAACAGTCAGCATATTTAAGCTCAGTACTTCCGGTACCGGATAAACCTGCATTTTTCAGAGCACTTGTCACGGCCTCCTTATCTGCGTGGGCAACGGCCGGGGTTTCTGAACCGGTTTCACTTGTTTCGCCCCAGGTTATCAGATACTCTATTTCATGCGGCGCGCTCATAGCCACGGTATCACCGACAACCCTAAGTGTTCCGGAAACACTCTCAACCGGAACAGTAAAGGTCGATTCCCCGCCCTCATTTTCATTATCATATCTGATGCCGTCAACTATCATATAATCATAGTTTTCGCTGCTCCACACAAATCTGGCGCTCAGTGATCCGTCTATGTCAGTTACTTCAACAGGAGATTTTATGTATGCCTTCCCGGAACCTCCTTCAAACGCAATATCAACCAGAAATGTCCTTCTGATCATTTCAGATGTTGCTTCCTTAGTTGAATCTTCGTTAATTGAAGTAACCTCCTGCCGGGCGCAGGAGGTCACTGAAGCTGATATGAGCAAAAACCATAATATAAATATGTACTTTTTTAAAATTCTGATTCCTGTCATAAATAATCCTTACTGTATCCCGGAATGTATCACTGCTCCTCAATGCCATGTTTCTGGGCATAACCGGTCAGGATCAGTGTCAGGGCGCCATCACCTATAACATTGCAGGCTGTTCCGAAGCTGTCCTGCAGAGCAAATATGGCAAGCATAAGCGCTGTACCGTTGGCATCAAATCCCAGGATGCCTGTGATAAGTCCCAGAGAAGCCATAACAGTCCCGCCCGGAACTCCGGGTGCACCGATTGCAAACACACCGAGAAGTATCACAAACAGGATCATGGTATGTAGCGGAGGCAGCTGCCCATAAAGAACTTTTGACACAGTCATTACAAAGAATACTTCTGTAAGAACAGATCCGCACAGGTGGATGTTTGCAAAGAGCGGAATACCAAAATCCACCATATCCGGGCGAAGATTTTTACTCTTATGCGCACATCTGAGTGCTACACCCAGTGTCGCTGCTGAAGACATCGTTCCGACTGCAGTCAGATATGCAGGACCATAGTTTTTTATGACTTCCAGACCTGAACGCCCGGAATAGATCGATGCTGTTGAATAGAGAACCGTAATCCATATGAGATGTCCGATCAGTACAATGACAATCACTATCAGGAAAACCGGCAGCTGTTTTGTGATAGAACCCTCCCACGAAAGACAACAGAAGGTAGATGCAATAAAGAAAGGAAGGACCGGTATGACAACATACTCAACAATCTTGAGCACTATCTGCTGAAATTCTTCCAGAATGGATGTAACTGTTTCCGCCTTTGTCCAGACTGCGGCAATCCCGACCAGAACTGAGAAGACAAGAGCCGACATGACCGGCATTATCTGCGGGATATCAAGCTGGAATGCAACCTCGGGAAGCTCCTTAAGCCCCTCAGTCTCTGTGATGATGGCCATATGCGGGATTATTATGTAACCGGCAATCATAGACATACATGCAGCGAGTACACTGGAAACATATGCAATTGTTACCGCCACTGACAGCATACGCGTGGCACTGTTTCCAAGCCGTGTAATGGACGGCGCAATAAATCCAATGATTATCAGCGGTACGCAGAAAGATATCAGCTGGCCGAGTATGTATTTCGCTGTCACTATGACAACCATGACACTGCGCGGCAGGAAAAGCCCAAGTATTATTCCCAGAAAGATACTCAGCAGGAGCCTAAATGGAAGGCTTTTAAATATGTTCATTTCATATTCTCCTTTCATTTACACTCATTGGGATGCGTCATCATTGAAATGATCTCTTTGTCGGTTTCTCGCATACCCACACGTCCAAGACGACCAAAGTTCCTTATTGAGTTCTCTACTCCCTTAAGGACCAGCCCCTCGCCGTCATAGAACTGCTGACCATTCCTGTACATTTCATATCCGAAAATTCCTGTATCCACTGCAATTGCAATCTTTGCCACGCATGAGGATTTGGCTCCGTCACATACAATTCCGGATGAGATGGCAAGTGAGTTTACAATAGTGTGAGATATGACTGTCTCATTGCCTCCGCACAGGTAAGCAATTCCGCAGCCGGCTCCTGCTCCCGCACTTACAGCGCCGCAGTAGGCAGATAAACGTCAAATATCATTTTTTACATGGAGCGTGATGAGGTTTGAAATAAGCAATGCCCTGTAAAGCTTTTCATCACTTGCGCCTAGTTCCCTGGCATACTCGATTACAGGTAAAGAGGCTGTCATTCCCTGATTGCCGCTGCCTGAACATATCACCACCGGAAGCTCGCAGCCGTTCATACGTGCATCAGACCCGGCAGCTGCGCTTGCCTTGGCTCTTGTACGTATATCATCTCCCGTCTTTAGCAGCACCTTTCCAATGTTTGCGCCGTAATCATTTCGAAGTCCTTCCCGTGATATTGCAGTATTGAGCTCAATCTGGCGGTCCAGGATCTGACGAACATCCTCCGGATCACAGGTGCACGCAAAGTCATAAATATCCTTAACAGTCAGAAGCTCATAATCAGGAAGATCGTCTTCCGTTTCCTCGGGTTCGTTAATGGTCTTTTCAAAGAGTACTTCTTTATCAGTCTCAATCAGAACGATATTTGTATGCTCATTTGCAATCCGCACCTTTGCCCATGAAGAATCCTTGAATACAGTGACGATCATATCCAGAAGACAGTCCGATTCAAGCGCATTAGTCTCTATGGGAGTCTTCTCCAGATAATCCCCAAGCTCGTCCTTAACCTTATCCGGCACTTTGGAAATCACCTGCAGGCATGCACTCTCATCTCCGCCAAGCACACCGATTGCAGCAGCCGCCGGTATGCCCCGTCTTCCTCCGGTGTTGGGAACTACAACACTCTTTACATTCTTGATAATATTACCGCTTGCTTCAACCCTGATCCGGTCCGGTATGCTTCCAAGAACGGAGCGGGCCTTCGCCGCACAATATGCAAGTGCGATTGGCTCAGTACAGCCCATAGCGCACACAAGTTCACGGCCAAGGATTTTTACATAGGTCTGATATACCGTGCTGTTACGGTCCATACAGTGGTCCTCCTTCCCTGATCCGCAGGGGAGTATTTGGGGCGGCGCCGGTCGCAGGACAAACTCCGTTTATGCGAAGCGCCCACCTGCCTCTCTCCCTTAGGATCTGTAAAAATAAATTTCCAATCATATCCTCTCAGTTACGATAATTGTATCATGAAACCGTATAGTGCGCTATGAAATTGCGTCACCCCGGGCAGACTTACACTTGCGGCGGACTGCTCCGACCGGCAACTGAATTGTATCCTTCAGATATCGTTTTCGGCTGCAGGTCAGTGCCCAGCCTGACTGACCACTGACTTGTAAATTGTTTCCTTTTGATTCAGGCCATTGAATAAACCGCAGCACTTTTCTGCCTGTTACTTCGCGGGAGAAGCTACTGACACCCTGTGGTCGTACCACTTTCCCTTTGTTCCTATAATCGCAAGGTCAAACTCTTTGTCAAGGTACGGAACGGGCACATCAAAGCCGTTAACTGTCTCTGTAGTGCCATCGCTGTATTTTACTTCATCCTTTGTAGGTTCAAGGAGGACTGCTCCATCCTTCTGGGCATCCTCAGCCAGCCCCGGATAAAGGTTTACTATATTCTCAGAAGGAAGTGTGATATGGATTGTCATCTTGCCGTCCTTGACGGTAAGTGTACCCATATCATCATATTCTTCATTTATCTTGAACATTGAGCTGTCAGTAGTAAACTTTGCCTGATATTCCCCGTCTTTCAGCACCGCTGCCTCAGTTGCAGTTTCAGATGAAGCTGAGTCTGAACTTCCCAAAGATCCGATCTCTTTTACTGCCTCTGTGGTATGTGCAACATATAGGTCTTTTATATCTTTAATTCTGCCAAGTCCCTCTATCTGACATTCGACAGAATCAAATGCACCGGATGCATTAAACATGCTCTTCCATGAATCATCGTCGTCTCCTGC
Source organism: Butyrivibrio sp. (assembly GCA_024694565.1). Taxonomy (GTDB): domain Bacteria; phylum Bacillota; class Clostridia; order Lachnospirales; family Lachnospiraceae; genus Butyrivibrio. The sequence continues at coordinate 17,449 of JAILJR010000186.1, forward strand.
CATGTCATTGTTGGCATGATCACCTGCAACTACCATGAGAGGTCTTAAGATCACTTTGTTAAATCCTGCTTCCTTTACAGCCTCGATCACGTTTTCACACGCGGTCTCTTCAGGCTCTCCTTCAACTGTTCCTATGAAAACATTGTCATAGCCAAGGTCATTCATCTGGGTAGCCATCTGGTTGTAGGTCACTTTAGCAGTATGCGCTGTTCCATGGCCCATAAGTACGAAAGCAGTCCCGTCAGCTGCTGCATCTGAAAGCCTGTCGTAACCTGCTTCTTTTACTGCTGCATCAACAACTGCCTCTGCAACAGTTTCTTTATCCTTATTAATAACAGTTGCATCATTGCCGACCTCGCCAAGAAGAGGCTCAGCTACAGCTACACTTTCAAATTTTTCTTTGTATTTTTCAAGAGTATCAGTCAGCTCATCGTATTCAGCTCCGTGCATAAGGTGCGTCGGCTGAACAACAAGATTCCTGACTCCGTTAGATACTGCCCTGTCCAGCGCCTGGTCCACATTGTCTATCTTTTCCCCGTCTCGTGACTGTACGTGATTGATAATAATCTGTGCCGTAAAAGCTCTCCTCACGGACCAGTCAGGGAAAGCCTCTGCCAGAGCCTTCTCGACGCCGCCTATGTCCTCAACGCGGCTGTCATTGAATGAGGTGCCAAAGCTGACAACAAGTATCTCATTCTCTCCAATCCCATCACCACATAGCGGATCATCCTTTGAAGCATCACCGGTGTCTCTTCCAAAGTAATCAGGATCTGCATTTTCTCCCTCCACCAGTTCTTTTTGAGCATCAGTCAGTGCATCCCAGGCAGCTTTGGCCTTTTCGCAAAGTTCATCAGTCTCATCGGTTCTCTGCTGCACATAGATCGCATCGATGAGATCTGCAACTTCTTTGGCCTTTTCTTCATCGCCCATCTCTGAAGTGCTCTCCTTCGCTTCCTCCTTGTTCTCTTCACCGGCCTGTGCCTTGTCTTCCACACTCTCCTGGGCGCTGCTCTGCGTAGTTGCAGCCGGCCCTGCAGCGTCTCCGCAGCCCGCCAGAACTGTACATGCTGCGATTCCCGTCAGAATCGCTGTTAATACTCTCTTTTTCATTGTGTTCCTCCTCTTGATTTTGATAAAAAATGTCAAATAAAAATACTCATTCCAAACCCCTGGAATGAGCATTATACACGCGAAAAAGACAGGGCCACATGCCCTGTGATTCACGGTACAACCAATTACTCGTGGTCCGGATATTTCTTCCTGTACCAGTTATATGGCAGGTTTCCTGGCTCATGTATCCTCACACTGTCATCACCTTCCCAAAGACCGGTACCGATAATGCACCGGTATCCCCAGTGGTCTAACAACTTTATGACAGTGCTCCACATTTACAGTGACGAGTTCGCACAGGTTTTCCACCTGTTTCCCTTTTACCCTCAGCAGCCGATGACGAAAAAATCAGCTCTGCGGCACCATATTACTTTCTGTATTGTAACACATCATTTTACATGCAACAAACATGTTTCTCTTTCTATTACTGCTTCAGACAAGCATATCGTTGACCTTCTCCAGGATCCCCTGCATCCTGCAGCAGTCGATGATAGGATCGTCAGTTTCCAATGAATGATTTGCACCTGCTACTTTAAACAGCTCCATATGAAGCTCTTCACACTTAGACTCTGCCAGTGCGGTTTCACACCATGGATCAGCTGTGCCATGGAAAACTACGCCGCAATTATCTCTGAGATGATCAAAGGTCTCCGGCACAGGAGTAAATACAACCTGTCTTGCATTTATCCCGTTTTTCCTGTCAAAATATGCCGCCACGGTTGTTCCGATGCTTTTTCCGATAAATAGAATATCCTTGAAATCTGCATAATTCACTGACGCAAGCTGCTTTTCAGTCTCGCTGACAGCATGAAGAAATGCCTCATTCTTGGTCTCCTTGTCATTCATGATATCTTTGGCTCTTATCTGAAAATCATAACTGATCCCGACGACCTCGTAGCCACGCGCTTTTGCCAGCTTCTTAGAATAGTACAAAAGTGGTTTATCGATATGGTAGCCCATTCCGGGAAATACCACAGCCAGTTTGTCTGCTTTCATTTTAAAAAACTCCGTTTTCTTATCAATTTGTTAACACCCGCAGGATAGTTTCCAATGGTTATAGTATACGCCTATTAAACATCCGGGAATCATAGTTCTCAATTTTTTTCTTCAAAAACCTCTTTTGTTGCCTGAAAGCTTATGAAAAATTCATAGCAAAACCATACCAAAGTTATAATCCAAAACAGCATACTGCAACGCACTAAAGAATACAGATAGATTATATACAGAAGGAAAAAAATCATCCTGGCACTAAGGTTTTCGCCGGTTAGGATATACTGAATGCTGTATTTTAAAGTTCCAAAAATACCATTTACAAAAATCACCATAAACACGATGGTTGCACAAAACACATTATAGATATTCCTTGACATGTCCGTTTCCTCAGCTTTTTACTTTTTTAGCCTTTCTTGGTTTTGATCTTTACATTGAAAGCATACCATTATTTTGAAGAACCCATAACCGTCTTCGGGGTTTAGGTTAAAGACTATGGAAGCTTAGTTTTTCACGATGTCAATTGCTGCGGGATTAATACTATGCAGATCTTAATACAGGAAGAAGGGGCTCATCGCCCCTTCCCTCTCTCTGAACTATTTCGTCCATCGGTGTCTCAAAAAGCTCGCTCAGTATAACCAGGTTGTCGATTGTAGGCAAGCAGGCTCCTCTCTGCCATTTGCAGATTGTGTTCTCAGAGCTGTGCATGATTTCTGCAAGCTCCGCGATCCTGAGCTTTTTGCGAATCCTAAGCTCTCTGATCTTGCGACCTGTAGCCTCAACATCAATCCTTACTGAATAGCTGTTAAACATTCTTTTGCCTCCTTGTAATAAGTACTCCATAGTTAAAGTTACACCATCCTCTGCACACGCAATCGACACCTCTGTCTCCGGGGGATGCAAGGCAATGTTAAAAGCACCATATTCAATTGTAGTTGCTGTATTATGCTAACACATGAGATGAAAAACTAAGAAAAATGATTTAAGAATAAGAACTTCTTTTGATGTACAAATATTATAACGCATTTTTAAATTATTGCAATACCCGGAATTCCCCGGGATCTTATTGACGCAATCATTCTGTGGAAATCCTCTATCTTGCAGTTTGTCGCAAAGTCATCCATGATGAAGCGCACCGGAACGGGAAGAGTGCAATCTTCACACTCTTTGTCTGCATACCTGCAGAGTTCATTCATAGCCTGTGTAAAAAAGGTATTACACATATTTACAAGTTTCAGAAGATTATGGAGATTGTGTTCCTTCTTTGGGCACTCCTCGATGAGATAAGACATAGCAGCCTGCAAAAGAAGCTGACCGGCTTCATACCAGAACGGGTCTGCACGGTATCCGCCTTCATGCTGATATATCAGCATATGCGCCACCTTGAGAATATCACGTGTATTGTTTATATAACTGAAAAAATTATAATGTGAAGAGTGTTCTGGCTCAGTGAAATCCAGCTTTCTGACCTTATACCCCTCTTTTTCGAGATATGCTTTATACTTTTTATACAGATTCCCTTTTGGATCAGAAACCACATAGCTTCCCGTTGCCTGAATAAGATTTGGCGTCACAATACTTCTTGTCTTACCAGCCCCTGAAGTACCGACTACCAGGACATTGTTATTCAGTTTTGTCTTATGACAATCCATACTAAAGAACTGATCTTCCCCCAGGATAAGCATTTTTTCACCCATAACGTCTCCTTTCGACATTTCTTCATTTATGATGATTAACTTGTCTTTACTAAGAGTAGCTTAAAGCCCAAAGAAAGATAACTGTCCCGGAAGGTTAGTGTCCGGACATAAAACTGAGCCACTCTTTGATTCTGAATGGCTCAGTTCCCCGATTCCTATATAGTTGAAAGTAGTTGAGACAAATTTAGATAACTATCTAATCTTTGAAGCACCTTATCAACCAATGGTTCTATGAATCCACCATTTAAAAAAATCATATCATTGAAAACCTCAGATCCGCATCACTCATAAACCTCCCTACTTTCCCGTACATGATGCTAAGATTATCAATATTCCGGTCACAGTGAAAATGACCGGCATACCATTTTTTGTAAACCAGCCTTTCTTCAATATATCCCAGCCATTTCTCTGTACCTGTATCTACTGTTGTCTGATCTATACCACTGATGAATAGATCTGTCGGTCTGTACTTATAAGGCACAGTATGTGACAAAACAGCATCAACATTCCAACCACATTTATCCAGACGACGCTCTACATATTCCTTAGTTTCATCGGGAGGCTGTTCATCAGCAAACCATTTCTCACCAAGCGCTAGTCTGTAGTACTTATCAACACTGTAAGCACCACCAATTACCAGTGTTTTGTGACCATCTATATCATAGATTTCTCCATCCTTGGCAAAGATCAGGTGTGGATGCTTTTCTTCACAATATACTATTCCCCCATTCCACTCCGTTTCCTTATACCTTCCGGTTGCCTCAGGACGCATCTCATGGTTCCCATGTATACAGAATAACTTAAGTCCCAGCTTTGAAAGGCTGTATTTAACAGGGTCGTCAATATATCCGCCGTAATAGTTTATGCCTGCATCACCCAAAATGATCATGACATCACCTTCAACAACACCAAATTTTTTTACAAAATGCTGTAAGCGGTCAAACCTTCTGTGTGTATCCCCTGTAATTAAAGTTGTCGGCTTGTCCGGCATTCCATCTCTCAGACGTTCCATAAGTGTCTCCTTATTTTCCCAATCACAATCAAAGCATTCATCTGTTTATGAAAAATCTATAAAGTCCCTAATCCGGGCATCTCCATTTATGCTGTCTGCGAAGCCGTAACACTGGCAGATCTTCCCGTTTTGCTCCTCTATAGTAATCAGCGGCTTCGTGATATCCTTGTTTTCGTTCCAGAGATTCAGTTCAGTGTACACTTAACTTACTGAAGCTTCTGTAGTCATCATCGGTAAGTCCTACCGGAGCTGTTTCCATATCATCCCAGTCACAATCAAAGCATTCATCTGATGATGAAAAATCTATTATCGATTTTACCCTCAACATATAACCAATTTTCACTTTTTCACAAATATCTGAGAGAATACACTTCTGTTCATTTTCTCTAATATATTCGTTATACCTGTCATCAGCGAATGAGAGAAGTTTCTCTTTATCAACAGACCTGTCTTCGCCAAGTTTCATATACAGTAATTGTGAGATGATGGCCACCAGCCTTAATTCATAGTTTTCGGCTTTTTTATCCACAAG
>JAILJR010000223.1 GCA_024694565.1 Butyrivibrio sp.
GCCCTTAACAGCAAGAGCGGCGTTGTCATTTCCCGGTCAGTCGCTCGAAGTTTTTTTACTCTCCACCTGCGTCTGCACATTCAGCCCCCAGAGCTCGATGATCTCCGGCAGCACCTGATAGATAGAAAATGTCCCGAACTGATCCAGCCACTCATCCGGCGTATCCGGAACGCCCTGAGGATCCGCATGCTTCGCCATGATGTAACTGATATCCTCGAACAGCTCCAGCGAAAAGGAATCCAGCGCAGAGTTTTCGGGATCGTTCTCATCAATGCTCTTCTGCAGGTCATGAAGATCCTTATAGATATCCCTGTGGAACTTGTTTCTGTATATTCTTGGAATGGCTGCCGATGCCCTGAAAGTTACATCCTTGCCCTCAATGTTCACTGTCTTTGTAAGTGCCATTTCACTTTCCTCCAATCTAAGGTAAAGGGCAGAGCCGAAGCCCTGCCCCACACATTAACCCTGTCCCTGCTCAGTCGGTTCCGATGTTGGCGACTGATAAACAGCGGAATACCAGCCGTTATAAACCGTATCATCTGTATTCGCCCCAGTCTTCACCTTCACAAACCCGTTCGGAAGCGGAGTCGCCGAAAGTTCCAGCTTCTCAGTCTGGACTTCCTTGGAATCCTCATTGGTCTTGCCCTCGATCGTAGGCCTTGCAGCGGTACAGTAATACATGCAATCCTTCGTGCACGAATATATTCACCGACAGTCATTCCGCACAAAGCGCCAAATATGCGCTGATAATAGGATGGTGAAAGAACAGCAACACTTGCAATATCTTCAATATCCAATTCCCTCGTCAGATTCTTTTCAATGAAATCGATTGATTCCTGAATTCCTTCAATCTTTCCTTGCATCTTTTTCACTCCCTTCGCTCACTGTAATGCAAGTATATCATTCCATGAAAATAAATCCCGACATTTTGTGCTTTCTTTGACCGGTATCTCTTTCATCAAATCAATATCTTATCTTTTACTTAATCATCTGAAAATGCCTCATAGCATCCTCTATAGCCTTAACCTTTTCTTCCGGACATCCCGGCTGTCTGCTATTCTCTGATTTTGGCTTATTATAATTCTCACGCTCTATAATACCATTCAGCCTCTTTACCTGCGCAATATCTAAAGACGATACTTTGAATTCATAGTTATCCTGTACCCATACTTTAATCTTTTCGTATGTTGCCTTAGTCTCAGCACTGGTTTCATCGAGTTCATCAAGGTCAATCTTTATGCGTACATGCTCGTCTGGTTTTTGTTGGGACAGAAGAACAACCGTCTCCACATGACAGGACCATGGGAACATATCGCATGGACGAACGGTCGCCAGCCTGTACCCGCCGTCTGCAAGAACACGTAAATCCCTGGCAAGAGTCGCACTGTCACAGCTCACATAGACAATGCGGCCCGGAGACATTTTAAGCATTGTCTCAAGGCACTTGTCGTCACATCCTTTTCGCGGTGGATCCACGACGATCACATCAGGGTGGATGGCCTTCGAAGCTCTGTCAGCAGTCTCATAGAACCCCGGCAGCACCTCCTCAGCCTTCCCACAAAAAAACTCTGCATTTGACATACCATTAATGGCAGCATTTCTTTTTGCATCTTCGACGGCATCCGGAATTATCTCGATGCCGTAAACCTTTCCGGCTGTCCTTGCCATGGATAAAGAGATTGTTCCTATCCCGCAGTACAGATCCCAGACCGTCTCAGATCCTGTCAGATGCGCATATTTTATAGCCTGTCCATAAAGCTTTTCTGTCTGAACCGGATTTACCTGATAAAATGACAGCGGCGATATCTCAAAGGAAAGTCCGCACAGAGTATCTTCTATTGTTTCCTTACCCCAGATTGTATGGACTCTTCTCCCCATGATAACATTGGTCTTCTCATTATTGATACTGACAGAGACAGATGTCATTCCGGTGATACCTGACAATTTCGAAATAAGAGCTCTCTGTCCCGGTATGTACTCTGCAGCCGTATCACTCAATGCTTTCTGTCTGTTCTCAGCAGCACCTGCATCTGCCGGCGTATTTCCTCTATGCCTCTTTTGCGCTTTATCGCTGTAATTGATCACAACGCAGACCATTATCTGGCCGCTTGAAAAGCCCTTCCTTATCAGAACATGCCTGATCAGTCCATTTCCTGTAATCTCGTCATAGGGTGCAATCCCATACTCCTTCATGTGCCCAAGTATAATGTCAAGAATGTCCTTATTTTCAGAAACACCTATGAGGCAGTCATCAACCCGGATAATGCTGTGAGTCCTTCCGGCATAAAAGCCTGCAACCGGTCCACCGTTTTTGTCCCTGCCAATAGGGTACTGTGCCTTATTCCTGTACCTCCAGGGATCATCCATGCCCATAATTGGCTCCATGACTTTATCAATAAACCCCTCGTCAAATCCTCCGAGGCGAACAAGATTGTTTTTGACTTTATTCTGTTTAAATAAAAGCTGTCTTTCATAAATCATGCTCTGTAACTGACAACCACCGCACTGGCAGGCCTTTGGACATCTTGCCTTTTGCCTGAAGGGCGATGGATTAATGACCTCTTCAAGGTGTGCATAGGCATAGTTTTTCTTTGCCTTCATGACCTTTGCCCTGACTCTGTCGCCAATTACCGCATCCTTAATAAAAAGAGTATAGCCCTCATACTTACCTATACCCTCTCCATCCGTTCCTATATCCGTAATATCAACTGTCAGCAGATCATCCTTCTTATATCTGCCGCTAATGTTTTCTTTTCTTTGATCCATTTACCCTTAACTCTTCCACTTAAGTCTGTGAAGCTCACCCTGCTTTTCCAGATTCAAAAATCCGTTCTGCCGAAGAGCCTCGTAAAGCACGATGGCTACTGCATTTGAAAGATTTAATGACCTTATGTCTTCTCCCATGGGAATCCTGATACAGTATTCCTCGTTGTCAACCAAAATCTCCTCCGGTATCCCCGCACTCTCTTTTCCAAACATGATAAAGTCATCCGGCAAAAACGAAGCCTCGCAGTAGGTGCGCTTTGCCTTGGTGGTGGCGTACCATATCCTTGCCCCGTTGTTTTTTTCTTTAAAATCCTCAAAGTCAATGTATCTGGTCACATTGAGCTTATCCCAGTAATCCATCCCGGAGCGCTTTATCTCTTTTTCATTGAGCCTGAACCCCAAAGGTTCTATAAGGTGAAGACCTGTACCTGTGGCAACGCAGGTTCTTCCGATATTTCCCGTATTCTGCGGTATTTCCGGCTGATGAAGTATTATATGCAAAATGTTTTTCCTTCTTTCACGACAGGCTCCCTGCAGAGCAGGGAACGTTCACTGTCTTATTCGTCCTCCGCATCCATGGCTGCTGCCTTTGGAAGCGAGAAGATAAACTCTGTTCCGACCCCCTGAGTACTTATTACATTTATGTTTTCCTCATGAGCCTTGATAATCTCTTTTACAATGGCAAGTCCAAGACCTGTTCCCTTTTTGTCCTTTCCCCTGGACAGATCCGACTTGTAGAATCTGTCGAAGATCAGCTTCTGGTCCTCGTTGGGGATTCCGATCCCACTGTCCTTGACTGAAACAAATACCTTGCTGTGCTTCTCAGTAGTCTCAATCTTGATGGAGGAATCGTGATGGCTGAACTTTATGGCGTTGTCGATCAGGTTGTAGAGCACCTGCTGGATCTTGGAAACATCTGCATTCACCAGCATCGTGTCATCAGTTAGTATCAGCTCTATTGCTATTCTCTTTTCGCGGCAGGTTCCCTCAAAGGAAGCTGCAACGTTTCTGATCACCTGATTGATGTCGAAATCACTCTTATCAAGAAGCATTCCCCTTGTATTCAGATTGTTAAGGGTCAGCATCTCGTTGGTGAGCTTGGTCAGTCTGTCAGTCTCATTGATGACTATTCCAAGATATCTGTCGTACATATCGAGCGGAATAGTCCCATCCTGCATTGCCACCAGATATCCCCTGATGGATGTCAGCGGCGATCTGAAATCATGTGACACATTTGCAATAAACTTCTTCTGGTCGTCCTCCTGCCTCGCAATCTCTCCTGCCATATACGACAGCGACGCCGACAGATATCCCATCTCATCCTCTGACTCTACAGAAAACTCATATCCCATATTACCGGCCGCATACTGCTCTGTTGCCGTCGTAATCTTCCTGAGCGGCACATACACGAGCTCCGTGAAAAAAATCAGGATAATGAGCGAGAGTAAAAAGAGCACTATCAGCATCAGATAGGATATGTTCAGGAACGTATTGGTCTTTGCTTCAATTCCCGTGATCGGAGTGTGGATAACGACGTAGGCCTGCACCTTATAGTTTGCGGTTATAGGTGCAAAGACGCTCAGCATCTCCTGGTTAAAGGAACCCCAGAAGGTTCCCGTGGTGTAATAGGAGCTTCCTGTTACTGTCGGATCAAACCCTGTGATCACTATCTCCTCAACCGGATCAAGAACCCTCGACGAATCCAGAACCAGTCTTCCCGACGGGTTTACGATCCATATGGGCGACCCCTCCATGTACATTGAAAGAGATGACAGCTCACTGTGGACTGCATCCAGACTCGTCTCTGAGTTATACAGATCTGCTGCATAGGTGTTTGCAATCCTTGTTGCCATCTGATACATGCTGTCTGCCTTATCTCTTTTTAACCTCTCGTATGTCATGCCATACACGAAGGTGGCTACAACGACAAAACCAAATATTCCGAAAAGAAGATATGCAAGCAGAAATTTAATATATAAAGTCCGCTTCATTTACTGCTGTACCTCAAACTTATAGCCAATTCCCCAGATTGTTGCAAGACGCCATTTATCATGGTCGCTCAGCTTCTCCCGAAGCCTCTTTATGTGCACATCGACGGTTCTTGTATCACCTATATACTCGTAGCCCCAGATCTGATCAAGGAGCTGTTCCCTTGTAAATACATGATTGGGAGAAGCTGCAAGGAAGTACAAAAGCTCCAGCTCCTTTGGCGGCATGTCGACTCTCTCGCCCATATAGGTCACTGAGTAATTGGTCATATTTATCTCAAGGTCTGGATATCTGACCACCTTGTCATCAGACTCCTGAACCTCCTGTACCTGAGGCTTGTACCTTCTTAGCACTGCCTTGACTCTTGCAACCAGCTCTTTTGAGTCAAAGGGCTTTTCCATGTAGTCATCGGCCCCCATCTCAAGTCCGAGTACCTTGTCAAAGACTTCTCCCTTTGCAGAGAGCATTATTATCGGAACCTGTGATTTTGTCCTTATCTCCCTGCATACCTGATACCCGTCAATACCGGGAAGCATAAGATCTAAAAGGACGAGATTAGGAGCAAAGCTGTCAAAGGTGTTGATAGCAGATTCCCCGTCATTACATATCCTCGTCTCGAAGCACTCTTTGATCAGATAAAGAGAAATAAGCTCCGCAATATTGTTGTCATCATCTACAATTAATATCTTCTGTTTGTTAACCATTTTTCCCCCTGTTACTTTATGAAGGTAACTATTGTAACTCCTGCGTCACCCTCTCCGAATTCACCAAGCTTATAGGATTTGACATAAGGTACACTCTTTAGGTGCGCATGCACAGCCTGCCTGAGTATACCTGCGCCTTTTCCGTGAACAACCCGCACACTTCCAAGGTGCGACATATATGCATCGTCAAGATATTTGTCCAGCGCTGCTATGGCATCGTCCGAATTTTTACCTATCAGATTTATTTCTGTCTTAATGTTTGCAGCCCTTGAAAGATCCATACCGGATTTACCCGATGATCTTCCGTAGAACTTCTTCATGGCCTCTTTTCCGTCCTCATCCTTCACAAGCACAAGATCCCTGATATTGGCCTTTGTCTTCATGATGCCGCACTGGATAAAGAGATTGCCCTCCCTGTCCGGCTTTGAACTTATGGTTCCTTTTAGCCCCATTGATACAATCTTTACGCTCTCGCCGAGTTTCAGCTCAGACTCCTTAAGTATCTTGTGTGACTGAACCTGCTTTTCCTTCTTAACAGCTATTGCCTTATTCTTGTCAGATAGCTTTTGTGAAAGACCTGTCCTTGTCCTTTCAAGATCCTGCATGCTTGCTCCGGGACCTGCCTTTCTGAAGACCTTTATGGTCTCATCTGCAACATCCTTTGCCTCCTGAAGAATATCCCTTGCCTCTTCGTTAGCCTTCCTGATTATCTCATCTCTCTGCCTATCCAGCTTGTCGGTTTTCTGGGTAAGCTGCTGCCGCAATTGCTGAACCTCTTTCTTGTACTGCTCTATCTCAAGACGCTCCTTCTCAATTGTCTTTCTGCTCATCTCAAGATCTGCAATAAGGTCCTCAAATCTTTTGTCATCGCCGCTAATCTGTTCCTTTGCTGCTTCAATTATCTCATCTGACAGCCCCAGCTTTGAGGAGATGGCAAAGGCATTGCTCTTTCCCGGAAGCCCGATAAGGAGCCTGTAGGTTGGCCGCAGCGATTCCACATCAAACTCACAGCTGGCATTCTGCACACCCCTGGTATTCAGGGCATAGACCTTGATCTCGCTGTAGTGGGTGGTGGCCAGCGTCCTTATTCCCCGGCCGTGAAGCTCATTCAAAATCGAGATTGCCAGAGCTGCTCCCTCTGTCGGATCGGTTCCGGCACCAAGCTCGTCGAACAGGCACAGAGAATTCTCATTGGCATCCCTGAGTATTGATACCGTATTCGTCATATGCGATGAAAAAGTGGAGAGTGACTGTTCAATACTCTGCTCATCACCAATGTCCGCATAAACCTCGTCGAATACGGAAAGCTCCGACCTGTCCCCCGCTGGAATGGCAAGTCCTGCCTGTCCCATGAGTGTCAAAAGGCCTACCGTCTTTAGCGTGACCGTCTTTCCGCCGGTGTTTGGTCCCGTGATTATCAGCATGTCAAAGTCCCTTCCGCAATATACGTCAATTGGGACAACCTTGTCTTTTGCAATGAGCGGGTGTCTGCCCTTTTTGATGTCAAAGAAGTGATGCTCATTAAATACCGGAGTCATTCCCCCGATGTCAAGGGCATAATGAGCCTTTGCAAAGACAAAATCCAGCTCAGTCATTATCTCGCTGTTATACCTGATGGCATCCACATGCTCACCCACTGAAAGGGAGAGTTCTGCAAGAATCTTTTCTATCTCAGCGTTCTCCTGAAGGCTCATCTCCCTGAGCTTATTGTTAAGCTCTACTATTGCCGCAGGCTCTATGAAAAGAGTTGAGCCCGAGGATGACTGATCGTGGACAATGCCGTTTATCTGCGATTTGTACTCAGCCTTTACCGGAATACAGTAGCGGTCTCCCCTCATTGTAACAACCGCATCCTGAAGGTAGGTGCGAAGACTCCCGTTTATCATCCTTAGGAGCTGTTCATGAATACGGTCGTTTGTCAGCATTATGCCACGTCTTATATGGCGAAGTCCTGGACTGGCGTCAGAACTCATCTCGTCCTCTGAGACGATGCACCGCCGGATCTGCGCGCTAACAAAAGTAAGCGGCTCCAGCATTTTAAAGGACTCGGAAAGGCTGTCAGGGGCATCCTCATCCCTTTGGCTTTTCCCATAATTTTTAACCCTGTTCACATTGTCAAGAAAAGACGCAATCTGCAGCAGAGCCTTCATATCAAGAGAGCTTCCTATTTTGAGTGCCTTCAAAATCCCGGAGAAATCACGGTTGTCTCCAAAGCTTACCGAGCCCTTTTTAAAGACCCTTGCGATCGCATCCCCGGTCTTTTTCTGATCAGACCTTATCTGCCTGATATCTGAGGAAGGTCTCAGCGAAAGACATAGCTTTCTTCCGGGCTCGGATGAAGCAAATTCCGAAAGCTTTTCAATTATTTTGTCGTACTCAAGTACGTGAAGTGCTTTATCATTCATAGTCGTTATTTTTCCTTATCACACAGGATACCGAATTACTAAAGAAGACCGGCATCAGTAAAGGGGCCCTCCTATAATATATGGAAAGTCATAATAATCCAAGATACAGTTTATCATTTTGTACCTATTTGTCTATACCTGCGTATTACGATATAATGTTACGTAAAGTTTTTTGTTACATTTCAGTTTTCAGGAAGGACAAATAATACCATGCCACAGGGCTTTGATGACAAGAACGAAAAGCTGGCGGACACCGGCTTTATCATAGAAAAGATAAAGCAGCGTCCCATCAACAGAAAAAAACTGCTCAGAAGAACTGCCATAACCTTCTTCCTGGCCATAATCTTTGGTATTGTTGCCTGCTTCACATTCCTGCTTTTACAGCCTGTGTTCAGCGACAGACTTTACCCGGAGGCCCAGCCTGAACCGGTCTCACTCCCTGAAGAAAACGTTCAGAACGAACTCACCCCGGAGGAGATGTATGCTGCTGACAGTGCAATTGCAGCCAGTGAAGCTCTCAGTCTGGAGGCAACACAGAAGGACCAGATTGACCAGGCGATTGCATCATACTCATTTAACGCCTCAGATTACAACAAGATGATGTCGTCCCTTAAGTCCGTTGCCAGCGATGTGGGAAAGAGTATTGTCACAGTGACGGCTGTCACAAACGACACCAACTGGTTCAGCGATTCCTTTGAAAGCAGTGGTCAGGCATCAGGAGTTATCATAGCCAACAATGGAACAAACTACTTCATAGCGGTTCCCTCTTCTGCCATCAAAAACGCAGAAAAAATCAGGATCACCTTCTTCGATGGTTCGGTGGCAACTGCACGATTAAGCCTTACAGACAATATAACCGGCATAAGCGTCATAAGTGTACGCCTTAATGCTCTTTCCGAGACGACAAGAGAAAAGGTACTTACTTCACAGCTTGGAAGTTCAAATTCAGGAAATCTCACAGGCCTTCCCGTGATTGCTGTGGGAAGCCCCATAGGTATCCAGGGCTCCATCTCCTACGGTATCATCACTTCGGAAAAGACACCCCTCGGACTTGAGGACTCCTACTACAAGCTAATTACAACAGACATCTACGGAAGTTCTCTTGGTACCGGCGTTCTTGCAAATTTAAGCGGCCAGGTCATAGGACTTATCGACATGTCCTACAACACCAAGGATCTGCCAAACCATATCTGTGCCATAGGCATCACTGAGCTGAAATCTCTTTTTGAGGACCTCTCAAACGGCCGTGACAGGGCTTACCTTGGAGTTCATGGTACCACCATCCCGGGCGACATCCTCACTCAGATGGAGATCCCTCAGGGAGCCTATATAAAGCATACAGAAATGGATTCCCCTGCAATGCAGGCAGGTATACAGAGCGGAGATATCATCACTTCGATCAACGGAGTCGATGTGTTATCCTATGAGCAGTTCATATCAAGACTTGAACAATGCTCTCCTGATGATATAATAACAATCACTGTAATGAGACAGTCCCCCACAGGATACGTTGAACTGGAGATAGAGGCCACCCTCTCATCCTCCACCGGTGAATAATATTCAACAGAAACGAGGAAATTTATGAAATTTATCAAAGATCTTAACCCCGGAGACAGAATAGCTGACATCTACATGTGTAAGCACAAGCAGGCAGCCACCACAAAAAATGGCAAGGACTATTTCTCCGTCACTCTTCAGGACAAGACAGGTGTTGTTGATGCCAAGATCTGGGAGCCCAACAGCGATGGAATCGATGAATTTGAAGCTCCGGACTGCATAGATGTCTTCGGTGAAGTCACAAGCTTTAACGGGGCGCTTCAGATCAACATCAAGCGCGCGAGGAAATGCCGCGAGGGTGAATATGATCTCGCCAATTATCTCCCCGTGTCAGCAAAGGACAATGACCGGATGTTTGAAGAGCTGCTCGGGATCATCAATTCCATTCAAAATCCTTATCTCAAAAAGCTCCTTCAGAAGTTTTTTGTCGAAGACAAGAAGTTCATCGAGCTTTTCCGCAAGTCAAGTGCGGCTAAGACCGTACATCACGGCTTTATAGGAGGACTTCTAGAGCATACGCTCAGCGTGACAAAGCTCTGCGATTATATGTGCAGCGCCTACCCGGCTCTTAAGAGAGACCTTCTCATCACTGCAGCAATATTCCATGACATAGGCAAGGTACGTGAGCTCAGTCTCTTCCCTCTCAACGATTACACCGATGAAGGGCAGTTCCTCGGACACATCGTCATGGGCTGTGAAATGATCGGGGAAAAGGCCAAAGAGATAGACGGCTTTCCTCTCATTCTTAAGCAGGAGCTTCAGCACTGCATCCTGGCACACCACGGGGAGTTTGAGTATGGTTCTCCCAAAAAGCCCGCCATCATGGAAGCTGTTGCGCTTAACCTCGCAGACAACACCGATGCCAAAATGGAGACCTTTACAGAGCTCCTTAATGCTATAACCACCCCCGGCTGGCAGGGATATAATAAATTTTTCGAAACCAACATCTACGAGACAAGGATTGACTGAACAAAAGTACAAAAAATACAGGGGACGGCTCTTAATTAAGTGCCGTCCCCTGTTTTGTCTTGATGCTGTCAGAGCCTTGAAATAAATCTCTCAAGCCGCTCCATTGCAGCTTTTAAATTGTCAAGTGAATATGCATAGGACACTCTGATGTAGCCTTCCCCGCAATCGCCGAAAGCTGTACCCGGAACAACTGCAAGCTTCTCCTCTTTTAAAAGCTTTGTACAGAAATCCTCGCTGCTCATTCCGAATTTCTTTATACACGGAAATACATAGAACGCTCCGAAGGGTTCAAAGCAGGGAAGCCCTATCCTCTCAAATTCACTGAGAAGATATCTCCTCCTGTGGTTGTACTGCTCCTTCATGATCCTTACATCCTCGTCCCCGTTTTTGAGTGCCTCGACAGCCGCATACTGGCTGGTCGTAGGTGCACACATTATGGCGAACTGATGAATCTTTACCATCTGGTTTATGATGACTTCAGGACCACAGGCATAGCCAAGCCTCCAGCCCGTCATTGCATATGCCTTGGAAAAACCATTGATCAGGATCGTCCTTTCCTTCATTCCGGGCAGGGCGATAATCGAAAAATGCTTTCCGCTGTAGGTAAGCTCACCGTAAATCTCATCAGATATCACATAGAGATCCTTCTCTCTGACAACCCTTGCGATCTCTTCAAGGTCTTCCTTTTCCATTATTGCCCCGGTTGGGTTGTTGGGGAAGGGAAGCACCAGAATCTTTGTCCTCTCTGTCACCTTGTCGAGCACTTCCTGTGCGGTAAGCCTGAACTGATTCTTCTCCTTGAGCTCGATTATCACAGGTCTTGCATCAGCCAGGATAGCACATGGCTCATAGGAAACATAGCTGGGCTGCGGAATAAGCACTTCATCGCCCGGATCAATCATGGCCCTGAGGGCAAGATCGATTGCCTCTGACCCTCCTACTGTTATGAAGACCTCCTTCAGAGGGTCATAGGTTACCCCCTGAGTCCTCTTTAAATATCTTGATATTTCTGTTCGAAGCTCCTTCAGCCCCGAATTTGAAGTGTAAAAGGTTTTGCCCTTTTCAAGGGAATAGATACCCTCGTCCCTGATATGCCAGGGAGTATCAAAGTCAGGCTCGCCAACTCCCAGTGATATTGCCCCTTCTGTCTCAAGAACTATGTCAAAAAACTTTCTAATGCCCGAAGGCTTGATATCAATTACTTTTTTTCCTACCGGATCTCTCATGGTGATACAATCTCCCTTGTGTCTTCATTCTTCTTTGCAAGTATAGTGCCATGGTCCTTATATTTTTTCAGAATGAAGTGTGTAGCTGTGCTAAGGACAGTGTCGAGGGTCGAGAGCTTGTTGCTGACGAAGCTTGCAACCTCCTGCAATGTCTTGCCCTCCAGAATTACCATGAGGTCAAAACCGCCGCTCATCAGATAGACGCTGGTAACCTCCGGATATTTGTAAATCCTCTCAGCTATGGAATCAAAGCCAAGCCCCCTCTGAGGAGTTACCTTGACCTCAATCAGAGCATTCACCTTCTCCTTACTGGTCTTGGACCAGTCTATCATCGTATGGTAGCCGCAGATTATCCCCTCTTCCTCAAGCGCCTTCAGCTCATTCGCCACAAGGACCTCATCCGCACCCAAAAGCACGCTCAGCTCATGGACATCGATCCGGCTGTTCTTCTCAATAATATTCAGAATCTCTTCTCTTGTACTCATTCCTTAGCATCCCCCTGTAAGAATTATCTTTGCAATTCTTATCATTATATCAGACTTTAAAGCACTTTGTGAACCTCATCAGCCCCGGGAAGTTCAAGATAACGCTCCTCACCCTCATTGATAATGATGCGGTCGTTTCCCTCCTTTAAGTGTCCTATGACCTTGCAGTTAATATCATTCTTTCTGAAGCACTCCAGCATAAGATCAGGGTCTTTTGCAGTAATTAAAAGTGCTCCTCCTGATATCAGAACATAGGGATTGAGTTCAAAAAACTCGCAGATCTCTATGGTCTCCTGTCTGATGGGAATGGCCTTTAAGTCTGCCACAAGACCTGCCCCTGCCCTTTCTGCAATCTCCCACAGCCCTGCAAAGACTCCTCCCTGGGAGATGTCATGCACAGAGCTTGCCCCGCACTTTGCTGCGATTCCGGCTGCCTGCCTGATGTCAAGCATGTACTTAAATCCGGCTGCCTCCTCGATGAAGGGGACTGGATATCTTGCTATCAGGTCACTCTTTTTTTCCTGTGCTATCATAGCCGTTCCCTCGAGCGCTGCAAAGCCTGTCATAATAATGGCCTCTCCCACGGCTCCTCGGCCCCGGCACAAAACCTTTTTGGGATCGTCGCAAAAGCCCACTGCAGAAGCACTCACAACAGCCCGGTTTACTAAGGTCGTAACCTCTGTATGACCGCCTGCATATACTGTCCCCACTGTTTTTGCTGCTTCTATGGCTCCGGATACAATCTCCCTGATCTCTTTCTCCTCAGAATCCACGGGAAGGAGTATGGATAATGTGACGTGGTCCGGATCTATTCCCTGAGAAACAAGACCCGCGGCTGCCTTCATCACAGCGTAAAAGCCCGGATCCGACACATTTTGCGTCACCGTTGACAAAACGCTGTATACTTCTCCATTTTCAGAAAAAGCGCAGTCTTTCCCTACAGCTGCGCTTTTTACCCCTTTAAATTCTGTTCTTATCTGCTTAAAAACTGAGCGTTTAAGAGTATTCTCAGTTACTTTTCCTATTCTCATGGCTACCTGGATGATCCCTTTTATTCTGTCTTTATAATCTCAGCCGTATCTACCGGAGCCGGCGCCTGTTCAGGAGCTGGGGCCGGTGCCGGGGCTGGGGCTGGAGCAGGCGCCGGTGCCGGAGTTTGCTCCGCAGGTGCAGGAGCTGCCTGAGGCTGCGCTGAAGCATCTGCCGGTGCCGGAGCCGGAGCAGGCGCCGGGGCTGCTGCATCTGCAGGTGCAGCAGCTGCAGTTTCTGCCGGAGCCCCTTCCTGTGCTGCAGCTGCTGCCTGCTGCTGAAGCTGGGCATTGGCAGCATTGACCGCGTCGTTGGCTGCCTGCATTGCAGCCTCCGCTCCCTCGGTTCCGGCTGCGCTTATTGCATTTGAAAGTGCACCGGCTACAGCCTTGACCGTTCCAAGATCACCTGTTGCAATGGCAGCTTGAAGCTGAGCCACGGTATTAGCGTCTGTGCCGCCTGTACCGACAGTTACAATTCTTGGAACCATCTTATAATTACTTGAATTTACAACCTCTTTGGTAGTCTGACCATTTTCGGTTACTATCTTCCACAGCTGAGCCTTGTATCCAAGGTGCGCAGACTGGGTTCCCACATAGCCAATCTTGTGTGATCCGTCTGTCACATACTGGTCAGCAGATGCAGGTATTGTCTCAAGGACCTCACTCTCAAATGACACCTTCCTTGAAGGGTTCCTGGTCTCAACACCATATATTGTAAAAGATATGGTCTTATCTGCCGTAGTATGACCTTCTATATAAATCGGATAATCCGTGCTGTTTACAAATCTGAAGTTCTTGCCGCCGGACTCTGCAATCGCCGCATCTTCAGAAGGATCTACGTAGTTAATTATCATAGAGTGGTTGTGTCTCTCGGTAACCTTCAGCTCCGCACGAAGCACAGCGTTATAAAGCGTTGTTGATACCTGACAGATACCGCCTCCAATACTCTCAACAACAAGTCCGTTAAGGTATGAACCGGCAGGAAAATAGCCATTTGCCTCAGTGAAGGGCGTAATGGTATCAAGAACAGAGAACTCCTCGCCGGGATATAGCATCGTTCCGTTTATCAGACGGCACCCGTTTGCCACATTGGCGCTTCGGGATGACCCCGACGACTTATAGCTGGTCTTGTATGTTCCAAGCACATCCTTTACTTTAGCAAGATCCTCCGCAGTTCCCTTTGGCACATCTGCGACAAAAGAAAGCTCTACAGTGTCATTCCCATTTCCGAACTCATTCTTTAGGAACTCTTCTATTCTTGCTACTGAACCCTCCTGATCCACAACATATCCGGTCTGTCCTTCCTTGACCACAAAACCGGAATCTGTCCTTGTCAGACTGCAGTTCACTTTCTCCTGGTTAAATTCAGAAGCACATCTGCTGACAATCTGATTTACGGCATCTTCGTTATAGCCATATTCGATATTATAAGTATGTTTGTTGTACTCCAGATCCTTTAGTGCCTTGTATCTCTGAATAACATTTCCCTGATGACCCAGGGCAAACGCCTTGGAAGCGACGTCTGTGTTACTCCAGTAAAGTCCCATATCACTCCCGCTTACCTGAAGCTTCTTGTCTTCACCTGCAGATATGGTAATGGTCTTGCCAAGCATTTCGTCTACAAATGCCGAGACAGCAGCATTAGCATCATTTACATTCATGCCTGACACATCAACCGGTCCGATAAATACTCCCTTGGCAATCACTCTGCCTGCTGCATATGCCCTGTTTCCGGGAATGAGCAGAACAACAGCCGCCATAAGGATCAGATACTTAAAAAACTTTTTCATAATACTTCCTCTGTGATATCATGTAAATAAAGACCCTCAATTTCTGAAAGGATATTATAGATGAAATTCCCTTTTTTTACAAGCTTCATACTTCTGGCAATTGTGGTGAATATATGTATGCGCAGAGTCACCAGAAAGGAAGAAGCGCGTGAAGAAGATTTCTGGGAGCGCGAATCGAGATCTAACTTTGTACGTAAAAAAAGTCTTGAGAACCTTGACTATGTCCATATACCGGTGGATCTGCTGCCATTTGGCACCGCCGGAGACAACGAGGTTCTGAAAAAGGCAGAGGAGGAACTTCTCCTCCTTAAAGACGAGAAGATTGTCAATCTCACAGGGATCACCAACACTGACCTTAAACTGGAATACGGCACAGCAAATATCACTCCCCTGTCCCAGTATGATCAGAATTATACAGCTTTAGTCCGTTCACTCCAGGCCTGGGGCAAGGAGCTCTACGACCGGGGAAGATATGAGGATTCAGCAAATGTTCTGGAATTTGCAGTGAAGACCAGGACGGATATAACCGCTACCTACAGGATCCTTCTGGATCTCTACAGAACAAAGCTCGGCCTCAACGAAGATGAGATCAAAAGAAAAACAGATGCTCTGATCCCCATCGCCAGGAACCTCAATTCACTCAGTAAAAATACAATTCTTAATATGCTTGAATAAAGTTTACAAAGAGCCGGACCAAATTCTGACAGGATTTGATCCGGCTCTTTTTCGCTCTTAAAGCTTTACAATTTTATTTCAGTTCAGGCCGGGAAACGCTTTAATCGGCATTTCCCCAAAAAATCTTTAGCCCAATGAACCTATAAATCTGTCAAAGGCCCTCTGACCTTCTCCATTGCGCTTATATACACCTGCATCCTCGAGAACATGCATGAAGACCTCTCCGATTTCTTTTCTTATGATCTCATCGATGTTCTCCTCATTGATATTCCCATATTTGGGCCTAAAGGCGTCTACCCAGTCTGCATGCTTTTCCAGAACATCACTTTCTCTAAGATCTTCTCCTGAAAGGATTGCCTTTCTAAGAAGAGCCATCTCATCCTTAAGACGTGCAGGAAGAACAGCAAGACCCATAACCTCAATAAGACCAATGTTTTCCTTCTTAATATGATGAAGCTCCGCATGTGGATGATAAACCCCAAGAGGGTGCTCCTTTGTGGTTATGTTATTTCTGAGCACAAGATCAAGCTCGTAATCATCACCACGTTTTCTTGCTATAGGTGTTATCGTGTTGTGCGGAGTGCCCTCTGTTTCTGCAAAAATAAATGCCTCCTCATCTGTATAGCCTCTCCACTTATTAAGGATAAGATCTGCAAGAGCTATTACCCTCTCATAGTCAGGAGCAGCAAGTCTTATTACCGACATCGGCCACTTTACTATTCCACTCTTTACGTCCTCAAATCCCTTTACTGTAAAGGTTCTCTCAACCTCTGCTTTTGCCATTGCGAAGGTGTAATGACCTCCCTGGAAGTGATCATGACTTAAAATCGATCCTCCAACTATCGGAAGGTCTGCATTCGAACCCACAAAATAATGAGGGAACTGCTTCACAAAGTCAAACAGCTTGCAGAAGGTGCCGTGATCGATCTTCATCGGAATGTGCTCCGAATTAAATACTATGCAGTGCTCATTGTAATATACATAAGGAGAATACTGAAATCCCCACTTCATATCCTGGATCGTCACTGGTATTATCCTGTGATTCTCCCTTGCAGGATGGTCAACTCTTCCTGAATATCCCTCATTTTCCCAGCACAGCTGGCATTTTGGATAACCGCTCTGCTTTGCATTTCTGGCAGCTGCTATTGCCTTGGGATCCTTCTCAGGCTTAGAAAGGTTTATTGTGATATCCAGATCTCCATATTCACAGGGAGCAACCCACTTCATGTCCTTTGAGATTCTATAGCGCCTGATATAATCGGTATTTCTTGAAAACTCATAGTAAAAATCTGTTGCCGCCTCGGGGCTGACCTGATATTTTTCTCTGAATTTCCTGATCACAGCGCCCGGTCTTTCGGTCATGGCTCCCATAAGCCTGGTATCAAACAGATCCCTGTATACCACACTGTCGTTTTCAATAAGGCCTTTATTTACTGCGTAGTCATCAATATCCTTAAGTACCTCTTCAAGGAAGGCTCCGCTTTCTATACTTCCTGTGTCAATATCATCCGCGAGAGCCATCAGTGTCTTCACATCATAGTCAGCGCTCTCCATGCCAAGAATAATCAGGATCTGATTTACTGTGTAGATTATGTCTTCTTTCTCGATGAGGTCTGTTTTTAGACCATATGCCACCAGCCTGTTAACTGCATTCTGAATATCCATGATACATCTCCTCTATAAATGCCAGCTTATATCTGACTTTTTCCGGTCGGATACCGATACCGAAAGCTCGCAAAAACAAACGTTAACGGTATCCGGCTCCTATGTAAATGGTTGATAATCTCTGACCCGGTGTGTCGTCCCTGTCATTCTTTAACTTAACTGTGCCTGACTGACTTCACACCGGTAATCGTCCAAATTAAGATGGGCAGTCAGTTGTCCTTAAGATGCTCTGATCGATCTTATGATCAGATAACCTCCGGGCCTCCGCCAATCTCAACAGTGTAGAAGGTCGCATCATATCCAATCTTCTTGCGGTAGTTTTCACCTACTGTCTTCTTAAAGTTCTCTATTGCATCATCCCTTACTATGGATACTGTACAGCCGCCAAAGCCACCGCCTGTCATCCTTGATCCGATCACTCCCGGAATCTTCCATGCCTCCTCGGCCAATGTATCCAGCTCAACACCGGTCACATCGTAGTCGTCCCTAAGTGACTCATGCGACTGTCTCATCAGCTTTCCGAAATGTTCAATATCCCCGGCCTTAAGTGCCTTCACAGCTTCTATCGCACGCTGATTCTCGTATACTGCATGCTTAGCCTTTTTCTGCATATCAGGATCTGTAAGCAGACCCTTATTTGCCTCAAACTCTTCTATTGTAAGGTCTCCAAGGCCCTTAATATCCAGCTTATTCTGGAAAATGGCAAGTGCTTTTTCACACATACTGCGCCTTGCGTTGTACTGGGAATCAGTAAGCTTGTGCTTCTTATTTGTATTGGCGATTATAATCTTTGCTCCATCAAGTTTGATTGGTGCATACTCAAAAGACAGGTCGGAAGTATCAAGGAAGATTGCATTATCATCCTTGCCCATAGCAACCGCAAACTGATCCATGATCCCACAGTTACAGCCATTGAAATTGTTCTCTGAATATTGTCCGATAAGAGCCAGATCCTGGTTAGATACCTCAAATCCATAGAGATCTCTTAAAATAAATCCCGTGAGCACCTCAAGGGATGCAGATGATGAAAGTCCGGAGCCATTTGGTATGTTCCCGCTGATAACAAGATCGAATCCCTTATCAAGCTTCATACCTCTTTTCTCAAATGCCCAGACAACTCCCTTGGGATAGTTGGTCCATCCGGCTTTGTCAGAGGGGTTAAGGTCGTCAAGACTTGACTCGATAACCCCCAGCCTGTCCTGGTTGACCGAGTAAAAGCGCAGCTTTCTGTCATCCCTTTTAGCTGCCGCACCATAAGTTCCAATTGTAAGTGCGCAGGGAAAAACATGTCCTCCGTTATAATCTGTGTGCTCACCGATAAGGTTTACGCGTCCCGGCGCGAAGTATGCCTTAACCTCATCATTGTCTCCATAAACCTTTTTAAAGCTGTCAAGAACAGCCTTTTTCATTTCCTGATTGATCATTATACCCTCCTGATACTATGATGCGTAACTGATTTAACCTTCTTCGTTGCTAAAAACATAATACACAAAGCAATTACGCTTTTCCATATCACTTTGTTCACACTACCTGTCTAAATGTTAACTTAGTCACCTGCTCGTCGGTATCCGTAAATGCCCGGCATTTAACTTCAGATTAAGCGTATCTGCCAAAGTAAGATTTCCAAACGATTTTTTCTTGTTACTGTTCGGAAAGTCATACCTGTAAAAAAGCTTTTCAGAAAATCCGGGTCAATGAAAAACAGGTGGAAGCGTACACAATATCCTCTACTGTGTCATCCTCCACCTGTTCCAAGTTCTTTTCCCCGATTATCGTTTATCAGTTCTTTGCCGCTTCTAAAAGCTTATCGCGAAGCTGGTTCTCGATACTTACAAGCTCTGCCTCAGCCTCACGTCTCTTCTGCTTGCCATCCGTCTGAATCCTCAGTACCTCATCAAGTGTCGAGATAAGTGATTCGTTGGTGTGACGAAGAGTTTCAATATCTACTATACCTCTCTCTGCCTCTTTAGCGCTCTCTATAGTAGCAACCTTGAGGGCATCCGCATTCTTGCGAAGGAGCTGATTAGTCATATCGTTAACTTCACGCTCTGCCTTTGCAGCCTGTGTGGCATGTTCAATGCCCATTGCAATTACCATCTGGTTCTTCCAGAGCGGTATTGTGTTGACTATCGTTGACTGGATCTTCTCAGCCATTACCGTATCTGAGCTCTGTACCATACGGATCTGAGGGCCCGTCTGCATAGCGATTGTTCTGGTCAGTTCAAGATCATAGAGCTTCTTTTCAAATCTGTCGCACTTGTTTGCAAAATCCTTTGCAGCCTCAGCATCCTCAGGAAGTCCGGACATCTGTGCCTTTCTCTGAAGCTCGACAAGCGTTGTGTTTCTCTCCTCTTCCAGCCTCTTTTTACCGGCCAGGATGTACATTGTGAGCTCTTTATAATAATTGAGAT
Organism: Butyrivibrio sp.; assembly: GCA_024694565.1. Taxonomy (GTDB): domain Bacteria; phylum Bacillota; class Clostridia; order Lachnospirales; family Lachnospiraceae; genus Butyrivibrio. The sequence goes on from JAILJR010000223.1 coordinate 19,674, forward strand.
TAAGATCATACATCTTATCGAGAAGGTCCACATCCTTGAGTAGAGTAACCTGATGCCTCTGAAGCTCATTGCTTATGGTCTGAACATTGACCTCAGCCTTTGCATACTTTGCCTTCATGACCTCAAGCTTGTTGGCACTCTTTTTAAAGAAAGCCTTAAGCCCCTTCTCTTCCTCTTCTACCTCAAAACTCTTGAGCTCTCCCACAAGGTTGGTGATCATGTTGCCGACCTCACCCATATCCTTGGTCTTGACATTATCAAGTGCCTTCTCAGAGAAATCTGCAAGCTTCTTCTGGGTTCCCACACCATAATTCATGATACCTGCGGAATTGGTAATATCAATCTGTTTGCTGAAATCCTCGACCTGCTTGAGTTCCTCAGGCGAAAGCTGTGCCTCAAGTGCAAGATTTCCTGTCGGCTGCTGTGCTGCCTCAGGTGCCGGTGGAGGAGCCATCTGCATCTGAGCCTCTGCTCCAAAACTTAGTTGCGGTGTCGGTGCAGGTGCTGCACCAAAATCTAACTCTGGTCCCATATCGTCCTCCTAAATCATTTAAATATTATTGTTTATTCTGTCATCACTTGCCAAATGTAAGTGTCTGTGTTTCTGTCTGAGCCTGGACTTGTCCCTGGGTCTGCATCTGGGCTGCAACGCCCTGACCCTGGGTTGTAAGACCATCCTGTGCCATCATCGTCTTCATTACAGATATGTCGGAAGAGATATCCCATGCCATATCCTGGAACATGCTGTCAAGAAGATTCTTGAAGGCCTCATTGATGGTATCGATTGCTGTCTCTATCTCTCCCTTCGTCTGTCTAATATTATCAAGGTCAGGCTGGCTGTATAGCTCAACATATGCATTCAGCAGCTTCTTCGTCGTAGGAAGATAGTAGTCCATGAGCTTCTGCAGCTCATCTGCAGATGAGGGATCCTTCTTTATCTGGGCAAAGATCCTGTTCATGATCTCCTCAAGTCTGTAGAGCTTATTGGAAAACTCTTCTGTGTCAGGAATGATATCATTGACATGTCTTACATACTCAATGTATTCATAACCCTCATCCAGAATTGCCTTTGCATTTTCCGGAAGCTTTTCATACTCAGGATCCTTGTTCTTTCCCTTTTTCTTTGATGGCTGTTCATTGCTGTTAAGAGCAGCGACCTTCGCTTCTCTTGCCTCTCTCTCAATCCTGTCCTTCTCGGCTCCCATGTACTGCTCAACCACCCTGTCGGTCAGCATGCAGGTCGTCTCCGTATTGTCCAGTCTGGCCCTTGGCAGAAATCCCTGTTTTATCATCTCCTTGATATCTTTGAGAACTTCCTTATCTGATTTTGCACAGGCTCTTCCAAGGTCAGAGATTTTAAAGTACTCGGCCTCCTTTAAGATATTCCCATACTGATGATACTTCTTCGCCAGACCGAATTTCCTGTATCCCTGTATTACAAGGAATGCACAGGCTGCTGTTATCAGTCCCGTTACAACTGTACCTGCAGTTACCCCGTCAATCAGCATGCCAAGAAAGGCCAGCAGGAAATTAATTCCAAGGAACCCTCCCACACACATTCGAACCACGCCGGAATACTTGCTTATGCTCTTCTGGAAGAAGGGATACACTCTCCCTCTGAGCGGAGTAGAATTATACCTGTTCTGGGTATTGTAGCTGCTTCTTTGACGGTTCTGATAATTGTCCTGGCCGGTTCTCTGACTTGAGTATGTGACATTCCTGTCAATATGAACAGACTTAATAGCCCTGCTCACTTCATCACTCAAATTACTGTAGTCATTTCTGTCAATGGCACTGGTCACACTATTTAAAATGTCATTTCCAACTTTTACAAAATCCTGTACGTCTCTTTGCAAAATATTTTCCTTTCACATTCTGTTTACTCACCAAAATGCAACTATAATTTTACAGTAAATTGCACCAAAACACAATTGCTTAGGCTCATTCTGTTTGTCACCCTGTTACAATAAGATGATGCCACCGACAAAAGCCTTTAGTGTATTGAGGGCATGAACATATTGTCCAATCGCTTCGGGGACGCTCTCGCTCCGTTGTGCTTCGTAGCGGTACTAAGGCACTAAAATACAGTGCCTTAGTGCCGACGAGCACAAAGGCCCACTCAGTCGCTTGTGCAATATGTTCATGCCAGATTTACATTATGAGCTTTTGTCGGTGGCATCATAAGATACAGTTCAGTGGTCAGCAAGGCAGGAAATTACATTTTCTTGAAATTATCTGTGTTTACATATTAAAATACAACTAAGAATTTAGTTTGTTTTCGTTTATGAGGTTCTTTATGGAAAAAGCCTATAAGCTCTTATTTAATACAGAGGAGAATGACGACCTTTACGTATATTGCTGCGGGATGTCCCAGACGCAGCCCGGACATTCTTTTGGACCTGCGCTCAAGCCACACTTTATGATACATTACTGCCTAAGCGGCAAGGGTTCCTTTACCATGGGCGGAAAAAAATATCCGTTGAAGGAAGGCTATGGCTTCCTTATTGTTCCCGATGAGCTGGCATATTATGTCTCAAACGAGAATGATCCCTGGACCTATGCATGGGTTGGTTTTGGGGGAAGGCGCGCAGCTGCCATAGTTTCCCAGCTCGGACTGTCACTTCATCAGCCGGTATTCAAGTGCAAGGCATCAGAGACCATATATGATCTTATCAAAGATATGATGGATCACAATACCTTCAGCGTCGAGGATGTCCTAAGGCGAAACGGCCTGCTATCAATGTTTCTCTCTGTCATTGCCTCCGGCATCAGTGTGACTCAGAAAAGTGATTCTGGCAGCGACAACATCTATGTGACCAAGGCTCAGGCCTATGTCAGGAGCAATTACTGCAACCCCATTAAGGTCACCGACATAGCCGATTATGTCTGCATAAACAGAAGCTACCTCTACACACTCTTTGAAAAGACACTTGGAATCTCACCGCAGCAATATCTTACAAGCTATAGGATAGCAAAGGCTGTGGAGCTTTTGCAGCTGACCCAGCTGTCGATTGAGGCTGTGGCAATATCCTGCGGTTATACAGATCCACTTGTCTTCTCAAAGGCCTTTAAGCAGGAAAAGAAATTGTCTCCGACAGCTTATCGCAAATCTCTCCCAAAAAGCGGAAGTGATGCTGACAGCAGAGAGCATCTAAGGCAAGTAGAAAAGCTCATAGAACAGCGACATCTTCAGTCAAATGATCCCAATTAAAATCGGCGCCCTTCGCAAAAAGCGAAAGGCGCCTTTTTATTTGCCACTTATTTCCGGGACAGCTGCGTAAATCCATCCTCCCCCGTCTCGGAGCATTATTCCGCTGTTATTTTTTATATCCTGGAGCAGTGTATGAACTTAGCTCTCTTCTTCCTTCTCTTCAACATCCGGCAGCTCGATCCTGAGTTTGTCCAGATGCCATACATCATCAACATACTCCTGTATTGTTCTGTCTGATGAGAACTTACCGCAGCATGCTGTGTTCATCATTGACATCCTTGCCCAGCGCTTCTTGTCAGCATAAGCATCAGCAATCCTTCTCTGTGCCTCAAGATATGCCTCGAAGTCCTTGAGGATGAAATACTGGTCTGCCTTGTTCGAATTATGAGTGTTGAGCAGTGTGTTATAGAGCGGTCTGAACAGCTCTCTGTCCTGTGAGAAGGTTCCATCAACAAGCTTATCAAGAACTTTCTTGACGTTAGGATTTGAGTTGTAGATGTCCATAGGATTGTAGCCGCCATTCTTCTCATAGGCCATAACCTCCTGTGAGGTAAGACCAAAGATGAAGGCATTTTCTTCTCCGACTTCATTTACAATCTCAACGTTTGCTCCGTCAAGAGTTCCGAGAGTTACAGCACCGTTGAGCATCATCTTCATGTTACCTGTTCCGGAAGCCTCTTTACTTGCTGTAGAAATCTGCTCTGAAATATCAGCTGCCGCAAAGATGAGCTCAGCATTTGAAACCTTGTAGTCCTCAATGAATACAACCTTGAGCTTACCGGCAATATCAGGATCATTGTTCACAACCTCTGCTACTGAATTGATGAGCTTGATCGTAAGCTTAGCTGTAAGATATCCTGCAGCTGCCTTCGCACCGAAGATATATGTCTTTGGATAGAAGTCCTCACTTGGATGAGCCTTGATATCGTTGTATGTGTGTATAACCTGAAGTATGTTGAGGAGCTGTCTCTTGTACTCATGAAGTCTCTTAACCTGGACATCAAAGATTGACTTGGGATCAACCTCTATGCCGTTATGAGCCTTGATATACTCAGCCAGACGCTTTTTGTTCTGGTACTTGATCTCCATGAACTCGCTCTGTGCCTTCTTGTCATCAACAAACTCCTTTAACTTGCCCATCTCTGACAGATCTGTGATCCATCCGTCGCCGATCTTATCTGTAACCCATTCAGCGAGCAGGGGATTTGCGTGAAGAAGGAATCTCCTCTGAGTGATACCGTTTGTCTTGTTGTTGAACTTCTCGGGCATCATCTCGTAGAAGTCCTTAAGCTCTCTCTTTTCAAGGATCTCTGTGTGAAGCTTGGCAACACCGTTCACAGAGTGGCCACCGACTATTGCAAGATGGGCCATCTTAACCTGGTTGTCGTAGAGAATTGCCATGCTCCTGATCTTTGCCTGAACATCAATTCCTGCTGAATTTGTGTACTGGCGCATGATCTGGTCAACAAATCTCCTGTTGATCTCATCTACAATCTGATAGATTCTTGGAAGCAGTCTCTGGAAAAGATCTACCGGCCACTTCTCAAGAGCCTCAGCCATGATCGTGTGGTTTGTGTAGCAGCAGGTCTTGACAGTTACATCCCATGCCTCATCCCATGTAAGATAATACTCGTCCATGAGAATTCTCATAAGCTCTGCAACCGCAACCGTAGGATGAGTGTCATTGAGCTGGAATACAGCCTTCTCATAAAACTTCTTGATGTCCTCATGCTTTTTGAGATATCTCTTTAGGGCTGTCTGAACCGAAGCAGAGATAAAGAAATACTGCTGTTTGAGGCGCAGCTCTTTTCCTGCTATATGATTGTCATTGGGATAGAGCACTTCGCAGAGCTGGCTTGCAAGGTTTTCCTGCTCTACAGCCTTCTGATAGTCACCCTTGTCAAAGGAGTCGAGCTGGAAACACTGAACCGGCTCAGCATCCCAGATCCTCAGTGTATTTACAACACCATTGCCATAGCCGACTACAGGAAGATCATAGGGAACAGCCTTAACCACCTGATAGCCCTCCTGCTTGAACATTGTCCTGCCGCGCTCATCAGTGTACATATTTACATAGCCGCCAAATTTTACTTCCTTGGCGTACTCATTTCTTCTAAGTTCAAAAGGATTGCCGTTCTCCAGCCAGTTATCGGGAGCTTCTACCTGATAGCCGTCTCTGATCTTCTGGCGGAACATTCCGTATTTATAGCGTATGCCGCAGCCGTATGCAACATATCCAAGGGATGAAAGAGAATCCAAAAAGCACGCTGCAAGCCTTCCAAGGCCTCCGTTTCCAAGTGCCGGATCAGGCTCCTGGTCCTCAACAAGGTTTACGTCAATGCCAAGCTCATCAAGAGCCTCCTTGACAGGCTCGTATGCCTGAAGATTGATAAGGTTGTTGCCAAAAGCTCTTCCCATCAAAAATTCCATGGACATATAGTAAACAATCTTTGGATCCTGCTCGTCGGCAGCCTTCTGGGTTGTCATCCAGTGGTCAACAATCGCATCCTTTATGGCATAGGCACATGCCTGATAGATCTCCTGGTCATTGGCCTCATCCATGGTCTTTCTGTAGAGCGTCTTGACATTGTACTGGACGCTTCTCTTGAAAAGATCCTTATCAAATGATAATTGTTTTTTCTTCATACTCCCTCCTCAAAAAAACTAAGTATTGTATATATACGATTTTCCTATCTCAAAATATAGTATACTCATCTATTTTACCCCAAAAAGCCGCATAATTCCACAAAAACTTTACAGAAATGCACATTTCTCAGCCATATCGGTGTTGCCTATAGTCAGATAGTCCATTCTGATGTTGAATCTTTTTCTAATCCCGGCTTCCCACTGCTTTTTCTCACTGCAAAAGTGCCATAACTCCCTGATTTGTCTGATTTGCCTGCGCAAGAATGGACTGTCCTGCCTGCATCAGTATATTATTGTTCGAGTACTTCACCATCTCTGCCGCCATGTCTGTGTCACGAATTCGCGACTCAGCTGCCTGCGTGTTCTCCAGGTTGTTTGCCTGATTCTTTCCGGCATGCTCCAATCTGTTCTGCTGTGCACCTATATGGCTTCTGAGTTCGGAAACATGCTTCTGAGAATTCTTTAGTTTCACTAAAGACGTTCTTGCCTTATCAGATGTTGTAACGTCCAGATTTCTCAGGTTCATCGTGTCAAGATCTATCATTCCGAAGCTTATATACATTCCGTCATTTACTTCCGAGCTGGCCTGAATCCAGAACTTCTTGGCATCTGTATTTATCACGGCCTGACCATTTGCCTTTTTTATTTCATCTTTCTTTAAATCACTATCCTTCTGAACATCTTCTATTCCATAGTCAAAAGAAAACTCCAGTTTACCTCCCTTTGTAACTCCCTTCTTCTGCCATACTGCACTGAATCCAAGATCCTGACTGGTTGTAGTATTTCCAAGATTTGATGTATTATCGTAATACCCCCAATTACAAATATCGTAATAAATACCAACAGACAACATATCGGGCTTTGTTCCTGAAAATTCGATCTTCTCAGAAAATGCAAGAGCAGCATCCTTGTTCACTATTGAAAAACTATTTGGAATCGTTGAATAAACACCACTTCCTGAAAGATCAGGCATATAAGATGAATCTTTATAAACCCTTGCTGTGTCTATTCTGCTCTGGTTTGTATAATAGCTCTCACAGACATCATTATTATTGTAAGCTGTATCGACATGAAACATGTATTCCATGTCAAGGGGCGTATCACACTTATTCTCAACAGTATACGAAAGCTCATATTTCTTTTGTTCAGCATTGGGTTTTGCTTTCTGTATGACATCAAATTTGATCCCATCTTTGTCATATGTAAGCGTTCTGGTAGCAACTCCGCCCTGATTCGAATATCCGCTGACTTTAAAGTCAGATTCAAGATTTGCAATACTTGACACGCTCTTCCCACCCTGCTGATAAGTCAGCCTTACAGATCCGAAAGATGTACCTCCATTGCCGTATAAGAGGTTAAAGTCTTTACTGGCTGCCGGCGAATTCGGGTCTTTGACCTTTGCCTGTAAAGCCAGCATATTACCATTACTTGTGCTGGAATAAGGGGGATTTGTATTAATACTGGTATCTGCAAAAGAGAAATCTTCAAAAGGAATATTGCCCTCAATAAACGGTGTTCCGTCGCTATTGGTTATCGGGTCAGCTCCTGCGCCGAAAATTTTAATGTTGTTAAACTCAGTTACTTCATCAACTCTCTGTATCTCAGATAATATCTGCCTTATCTCCTGCTGGATATGAGCCCTGTCAAGAGGGGTGAGTGTATCATTTGCGGCCTTTACAGAAAGCTCTGTCATTCTGTGTACCATTTCCATGACTTCCTCAAGAGCACCATCGCCAATCTGGCACATTGATGCGCCATCCTGGATATTATTTATACCCTGATCCAGTCCCCTTATCTGTCTTCTCATTTTTTCGGAAATTGCGAGACCTGCGGCATCATCCGCAGCACGATTGATTTTGTAACCTGACGACAGCTTCTCGGACGACTTGGCCATAATACCGGTCGTTATCCCCAGCTGCCTGTTAGAATTAAATGCAGTTAGATTGTGCTGAATTATCATTCCCATGCCAAGATCCTTCTCAAACAGACCGAATTTTTATTTCAGTCTGTGTCCTGATTCCTTCAAGCATCCTTGCATGAAAACAACCAATCCTTTGGTTATTATTTATATCGACAGGAATTAATATTTCATTAGTTCCCTCGACAGATTTATGCGCCGGCATCAGGACAGGTTAAAATTTTGGGAAAGAATTAATCTTTAACTGTCTGAAAAATCTTACACAAATGCACAACCACTTCATAATTCACTAAATATCATACAATCATTATTAAATTTTCATTAACTTAATTTTTCAGATAACTTTTACTTTATAATATAAATTACCAACTCTCAGGGAGAGAATTCCATGAAAAACTTACATTCCCACAAATTCATACCCTTGGCATTTCAAATCCTGGCAGCAGCTCTTTCATTATTCTTTGTATCGATTAACTGCTTTGCCGCAGACGGAGCGGATATACGCACAAAAGCAGATATTCCTGCCAATCTTTCCGGAAAAACCGTAATAATCCAGACAAACGATATACACGGGCAGATGTGGAGTTATCAAAAGACAGCCCGGCTCAAGCAGGAGCTCAGGGAGCGCGGGGCCAATGTTATACTTGTTGATCTGGGTGACTACTCTGTCGGAACTGTTGATGTGAGCTCCACCAACGGAAGGAGTGCCATTTCGGCAATGAATTCCGCCGGCTACGACCTTGCCACTATAGGAAACCATGAATTTGATTACACCTACGGGGAGCTTAAGAACAATCTCGCTTCAGCACACTTTACAAATATTTGTGCCAATGTTCTTGGTGATAATGGTTCAAGTATACTTCAGCCTAATGTGCTGATCTCAAATTCCGGATTAAGTATTGGTTTTTTTGGTCTGTGTACTCCTCAGACGCCTCTACAGCTTGAGCCATCCTTCACTCAGGGACTGAAATTTCTCTCCGGGGAGGATCTGTACGCATGTGCTCAGGAACAGACAGACCTGTTAAAGAGCCGCGGCGCAGACCTTGTGATATGCCTTTCACACCTTGGGCAGGACAGGAACGCAAAGCCGGTTAACTCAAGCAGTATTGATCTGTTTGCAAACACTCATGGCATAAACCTTATTCTTGACTCCCATTCCCACACAGCAATAACATCAGGCCCCGGAAAAGAGCCCATTCAGGCTGCCGGAGTCTATTATGAGTATGTCGGGATAGTCATAATAAACAATGCTTCCGGAAGAATCGAGGACCGCTTCCTTATAACTACAGATGAGTCTGCTGCACAGAATTCTCCGGATGCAGAAGCTATAGACGCAGCTATTTCCGGACCTGTCGATAAAAAAACTCCCGACCAGAGAACTGACGAAAAGCCTTTAAATACTCAGGAAGGCGCACTGCAGCCGGCAAACGAAAAAGCTGCTGCACCGGACGCTGCCTCTCAGCAGCCGGACGGTGAAAAAAACTCTTCTTCCAAAGATCCTGCCTCTCAACAGCCAGGCATTGAAAATGCAGCCCCCGCTCAGTCCACAGAACCAAAACCGACTGACGAAAAAAATGCTACAGACGCCGCTGCACCTCCCAAGGATCCTTCCACGCAGGAAGCCACTGAAAAACCTGCTCCTGCCGCCGAAGCACCCTCCCGGAGCCCGGACGAAAAACTCCCTGCATCATTGGAGGCGCCTGCAAAAAACACAGAACCCGGCACACCGGTATCACAAAACCATTCCGGACAGGATTCAACCAGCGCTCCCCCTGCACCACAGAACAAAGAAAATACAGAACCTGCAAAGCCGCAGTCCTCTTCTCAGGATGCCAAAGCCATTGGCATAGCGCCGAAAATCATAGCTTCACAATACGTAGCGCCCTAGTACACCAAAAAATAAGACGGAATCCGGAAATTTCATCCGGCTTCCGCCTTTTTATTATTGATATGACTTTAATAGCGATAACAGGGAAAAACCGCTCGGAAATCTGCCTACTGAGATATGCCTCGATCCGGTGAAAACCAGATTAAATCAGCATTTCCCTGATAATAAATCCTTCGACCTGCAGCAATACGTTTTTCCTATTTCCAAAATCCGGAAATCGATTCATCTGCTCCGGATCAACAGGTATTCACATCTCAGACCCTGCGTCAGATCTTCTCAACACCGATCGTAACCTTCTGACCATTAATATCCCACTCTTTTGCATTTGCTACATCTGAGCCGTATACGATCTCATTGGCAAGAACCTTTGTCGAGATTGATCCCTCATTGGCTTTTACAATCTCTGCGAGCTTGTCATTACCATTAAGTGAAACCTTGATGTGATCCATAACTTCAAAGCCTGAGTCCTTACGCATTGTCTGAACCTTACTTATAACCTCAAGTACAAAGCCTTCATTTAAAAGCTCCTCAGATAGGTTGGTATCAAGAACGACCGTAATACCCCAGTTCTCCTGTGAGATAAAGCCTTCCTTCTGAGCGATCTCAATGAGAAGATCTTCCTTGACCAGCTCAACGTCAACATCATTTACAGAGAACTTAATTGATCCGTTTGCATTGAGCTCATCCATTGTGGCATTTCCATCCAGCTTTTCAAGGTATGCCTTGATGGCTCCGATGTTCCTGCCATACTTTGGTCCCAGGGTCTTCAGCTGCGGCTTAAAGCTGTAGCTCGTGAAGTCCCTTACATCATCTGTGAAGTTCACGCTCTTTACATTGAGCTCCTCCCTGATGATATCGGTATAGAACTCTCCAACAGTCTGCTCTGCCTTTACATACATCTGACCGATTGGCTGACGGTTCTTGATGTTTGCCGCATTTCTTGCTGCACGTCCAAGTACAACAATATCAAGAACCTCCTCCATGTCTTCTTCAAGCTTTGCATCTATAATGCTCTCATCCACTACAGGGAAGTCGCACAGGTGGATGCTCTCAGGTGCATCAGCAAAGCTGTTTCTTACAAGGTTCTGGTAGATTTCCTCTGTCATGAAAGGAACCATTGGAGCTGCTGCCTTGGCAACAGTTACAAGAGCTGTGTAAAGAGTCATGTATGCAGAGATCTTATCCTGCTCCATACCCTTAGCCCAGAACCTCTCGCGTGATCTTCTTACATACCAGTTACTCATCTCATCCACAAAGCTGTCCAGGGCCTTACCCGCCTCAGGAATCCTGTAATTTCCAAGGTTTTCATCAACTGCCTTTACGCAGCTGTTCAGCTTTGACAAAAGCCATTTATCCATGACTGTAAGCTTATCCATCTCAAGCTTATAGTCAGCAGCATTGAATCCGTCTATATTTGCATAGAGAACAAAGAACGCATAGGTGTTCCAGAGAGTTCCAAGGAACTTGCGCTGTCCCTCCATAACTGCATCGCCTGAGAATCTGCTTGGAAGCCATGGCGCTGAATTGGTATAGAAATACCACCTTATAGCATCTGCGCCGTACTTCTCCAGGGCGTCAAAAGGATCGACCGCATTGCCCTTTGACTTACTCATCTTCTGTCCGTTCTCGTCCTGAACAAGGCCAAGAACTATAACATTCTTAAATGCCGGCTTATTGAAAAGAAGTGTTGCCTCTGCATGGAGTGAGTAAAACCATCCTCTTGTCTGGTCAACTGCCTCTGAGATAAACTCTGCAGGGAACTGCTTCTCAAAGAGCTCCTTATTCTCAAATGGATAGTGGAGCTGTGCAAAAGGCATTGCGCCTGAGTCAAACCAGCAGTCAATAACCTCTTTTACCCTGTGCATCTTCTTGCCGCACTTGGGGCAGGTGATCTCATACTTGTCGATATATGGTCTGTGCAGTTCGCAGGTCTCAGCAGACGGATCGCCTGACAATTCAGCGAGCTCTTTTCTTGAACCTACTGAGAGCTGATGTCCGCAGTCGTCGCACTCCCATATGTTGAGCGGCGTTCCCCAATATCTGTCACGTGAGATACCCCAGTCCTGGATATTCTCAAGCCAGTCTCCAAACCTTCCCTTACCGATTGATTCAGGAACCCAGTTGATCTCCTTGTTGTTGCGGATGAGGTCGTCCTTGACCTCTGTAACCTTGATGAACCAGGAAGAACGTGCATAATACAAAAGTGGCGTTGAGCATCTCCAGCAGTGAGGATAGTCATGCTCCATCTTGGGTGCTCCAAACAAGAGCCCCCTCTTGTCCAGATCCTTCAGTACCTCTGGATCGGCACTTACAGCTCCCTCATCCATCTCCTTCTGGGTTGGCTTACATCTCATTCCGCCAAACGGTGTCTCAGGCTTTAAGCGTCCCTCTGAATCAACCATCTGAACGAGAGGTGCATCATATTTTCTTCCGACTCTTGCATCGTCTTCACCAAATGCAGGAGCTATGTGGACAATACCTGTACCATCTGTCATGGTTACGTAGTTGTCGCAGTATATAAAGAATGCCTTCTTGTGCTGTTTTTCTGTCTCGTCAGCTGCGCATTGATAAAGAGGCTCGTATTCCTTGTACTCAAGGTCCGTTCCCACAAAAGTCTCAAGAACCTCATAGGCCTTTTCCCCCTCTTCTTTTGCAAGTCTTCCAAGAACAGTATCAGCAAGTGCTTCTGCCAGATAATAGATATAGCCGTCAGCAGCCTTTACCTTGACATATTTCTCGTCAGGGTTAACGCAAAGACCAATATTTGAGGGAAGTGTCCAGGGCGTTGTCGTCCATGCTAGGAAATATGCATCCTCATCCTTAACCTTAAAGCGGACAACAGCTGAGCGCTCTTTTAATGTCTTATAGCCCTGTGCCACCTCATGAGATGAAAGAGGAGTTCCGCAGCGAGGGCAGTAGGGAACTACCTTGAATCCCTTGTAGAGCAGGCCCTTTTTCCAGATCTCTGAAAGCGCCCACCACTCTGACTCGATAAAGTTGTCATCATAGGTGATATAGGGATGATCCATATCTGCCCAGAAACCTACCGTTCCGGAGAAATCCTCCCACATTCCCTTGTATTTCCATACGGATTCCTTGCACTTCTTTATGAAGGGCTCCATTCCGTACTCCTCAATCTGCTCCTTGCCGTCAAGGCCGAGCATTTTCTCAACCTCAAGCTCGACAGGAAGTCCGTGAGTGTCCCAGCCTGCCTTTCTTGGAACAGTATACCCCTTCATTGTGCGATATCTCGGGATCATGTCCTTGATCGCACGTGTCAGCACGTGGCCGATGTGAGGCTTACCGTTAGCAGTGGGAGGACCGTCATAGAACATGTACATCTCGCCCTGGCTCCTGGTATCCACACTTTTCCGGAAGATATCCTCTTTTTTCCAGAACTCTTCGATCTTTTTCTCTCTGCCGACAAAATTCATGTCAGTTTCGACTTTGTTATACATTTAAGCTCCTTTCTTTCTTGTAAAAAGAAAAGTCCCGCCCTTTGTAAAAAGGACGAGACCAATAATATACTCTCGCTGTACCACCCGTTTACACATACGCGCCGGAATACCGGTTAAATACGCTTCCCTTTAACGGAGGGATTCCCGTCAGGATCTACTGCTGTTTCAACCCTGCAGCTCGGAAGTGATCTTCAACCAGTTACTACTTGCACTGACTTGCACCAACCGTCAGCTCTCTGAAGCTTTCATCAACTGTCTACTGTCTTCGTCACAGCCTTTTTATTCAACTAATTTTAAATTTTACAACTTTATGCTTATTCTGACAAGATGGATTTACAGGTACTTCATAAGCTCCTCCACATCCTCCCGGGTTGTAGCCCAATCGGTTGCAAGCCGGATCACCGTGTGATCGTCATCAATTTTCTCCCAGAAGCTGTATCCTGCATGCTCTGATAAGTCTCTTAGCTTTTCGTTGTCAACAATGATAAACTGCTGGTTTGTTGGAGAATTAAGGAAAAGGCGGTATCCCTTTTCGATAAGTCCCCTCTTAAGCAGCTCAGCCATATCAATGGCATTTTTACTTATCTTAAAATAGAGATCGTCAGTAAAAAGCGTATCAAACATAAGTCCAAGAAGCCAGCCTTTTGCAAGGAGAGCGCCATGCTGCTTGATCACAGGCACCGGATGATCTGTGGGGGCTTTTCGCGGGAACACCACAGCCTCTCCAAACAGAGCTCCTACCTTGGTTCCTCCTATGTAAAAGACATCTGTCAGCCTCGCGATATCTTTTATAGTGACATCTGTCCTGCTGCTCATCAGGCCATAGCCCAGTCTGGCACCGTCCAGAAACAGCGGCAGCTTCCATTTTCTACAGATTTCTGAAATGTCCGTAAGCTCCTTTTTTGTATAAAGAGTTCCATACTCGGTTGGATGTGAGATATAAACCGCTCCCGGAAATACCATATGCTCATGATTGCCATCCCCGTAGAAATCCTCAAGATACTTTTCAAGAGCACCTGCCGAAAGCTTTCCTGCATCATCGCCCGGGAGCTGATTGTCATTTCCGGGAACGTCCCCGCCCAGGCTATAATCCTGCTCTTTAGGAAGTGGTGACACAGTAAGCACCTTGTGACCTGAAAACTCTATTGCTCCGGCCTCGTGGACCGCTATATGCCCTGTGGCAGCAGCAACTACTCCCTGATATGGCTTTAAAAGAATATCTATTACAATCTGATTTGTCTGGGTTCCTCCGGTCAGGAAAAAGACATCTGCGTCGGGGCAGCCACAGACCTTTTTAATCTTTTCCTTCGCCCTGTCACAGATTTCATCTGTTCCGTACCCTTCCATCTGGTTCATATTGTTTGAATTAAGAGCCCTGAGTATATCAGGATGTGCTCCCCTTGTATAATCGCTGGCAAAAGAAATCTTCATATCACCCTGTTCTCCATATGTATTTCAGACAGATCCGTCACTTCTTCAAGTGCTTTTACAAACTCCTCCAGTCCTTTTCTGTCTTCATCATTAAACCTTGAAAGGCTTGGGCTGTCTATGTCGAGCACAGCAACAACGATGCCATCCCTGTGGATTGGAACAACAATCTCAGAGTTTGATGCACTGTCACACGCAATATGACCCGGAAACTGATGCACATCTTTTACCAGCTGCGTCTCATTTTCAAAGACAGCCGTTCCGCACACACCCTTTCCGACTTCAATCCGTATACAGGCCACCTTTCCCTGGAATGGGCCGAGCATCAGCGATCCCTTATTCATGATATAAAAGCCTGCCCAGTTAAGGTCCTCCATATTGTCATACAGAAGCGCTGACGCATTTGAAAAAACAGGAATGTAATTCGGTTCGTCTCCTGCAAGTGACTTTATCTGTTTTGATAGTAAACTGTAGTCCGTCATCTCTCACCTCAGAATTCATTTACCGGTCTGTCATCAATAGATTCCGCCAATACCGGTGTCATTGTCTATGGTATTCATGTTGTAAAGAATAAGCACATCCGAAATATCCTCATGCTCATTGATAAATTTTGAAGGTCCGCCCTTATAGTACCGTGTATCAAAAACGTATATTGTGTGGTAGTTTTCGATAAGGAACGGTATCATGCTGTTTGCATAGCTGTCCTTGACAATGGCCAGAGCTCCGCTGTCAACATCATTGTTTGTAATAGTTATAAGCGGATGGATATTATTCAGAAAATATGAGTATTGATCCTTTTGCTTTAGATATTCACTGTTATATGGCGTGTCTGTCAGTTCAGAGGTGTCAGAATACTCAATCTCAAGCTTCCAGTCCGGATGTTCAAATGAAATGATCTCATCACTTCCAAAGTAGGGATCATTAAGCTTTGAATAAATCGTCCCCTTAAAATCCAGTGAGACTACTGATCTTTTGTAATCTGACAGCGGTATCTGTGTGATGCCCGCTTCCCTGCAGAATGCCCTGTAGCCCTCATAAGCTCCGGGCATCGTCCAGTGGTGGTCCGTGCGGTAAAAGAGTCTTTCATCCGGCATCCCGTCGCCGGCTTTATCAAGCAAGTCTACAGCATCTATGGTCAACAGGTCCTCATTGACAGAATCATAGATATGCTCTATTACCTGCTTCTGTTTATGATCGTAGCCTGAATTTTCCGGAAGCCTTTCTGAATACACCTCAACTGCCGTAGGTACCAGCATGAGCATGCAGCGTGCATCTGACACATTTTCCGCAAGCTTGGAAAACTGCCGTATCTGCTTCTCAGTATTCTTGGGAACATCGTAGACTTCTATCAGAGAGCCATCTCTTGCAATATATACGCCATTTATCTCTTTCCTTCCGCTTAATCTCTCAGCCTCTGTCATAAAGCTTAAAAAAGCATCTCTCATGGGAAAATGATCGGCAAAATAGTTTTCAATCCCGCTGGTAAATGCCCCGCTCTTTATATTTTCCCAAGAAAACTCCGGTACCTTTGCAAGATATCTGTTCTCGTTCTCCGAAAAAGACTTTTTGTCTGCCGCTATAAATGCTATCACAAAACCAAGAAGCAGTATGCTCACAAGATAAACGAGAACTCTGTCCGAAGATTCAGCCTTATTTAGTTTTTCTGTCTGCACATCCTTTTCCATTCCAAAGTTACCTTAATCTGTCATCTCTTGCCGATAGCCTCATCGGCTTCTTCTGCCATGCATCCAAAAACCGGGTGGATCTGTTACAGGTATTTATTTGCCGGTGTACTAAAACCTGAAATAAAGAAACGGATTGTAGGTATCTCTGACAAGGCTTGCCATTGCCAGAAGGAAAAGCCCTGCCATCGCAAACGCCCCTATACCTTTTACAGTCTTTTTAATCAGATTATTTCTGCCCTCAAGCATTTTTAAAAATCCGGGATATACCGGAAATGACAGGATAACAGCTGCCACCAAAAACGGCAGGTAATTTCCCGTATACCATAAGAATTCTTTTCCAAAAAATGCATTGCCGGGGATTCCAACAAGCTTAGCAAAATACCTTCCCATTTCTCCAAGGTCATCAAAAGTGAATATCCCGAATCCAAATATTACTATAATGATCGTGTATAAATGCTGTATAAATACCGGTAGCTTCTCAAGCTTCTTTCCCCATATGAATTTCTCAAGAGTAAGGAGCGTTCCATGGTAGAGTCCCCACATCACGAAGTTCCAGGATGCCCCATGCCACAGCCCTGTCAGAAACCACACAACAAATACATTCCTAAGGTGCTTTACCCTGCCGTTTCGGTTTCCTCCCAGCGGGATATATACATAGTCCCTGAACCAGGTAGAAAGTGAGATATGCCAGCGACGCCAGAAATCTGTAAGGGTAACAGCACTTAAGGGATAGACAAAGTTTTCCGGAAAGTGAAAACCAAGCATCTGTCCCAGCCCTATGGCCATATCACTGTATGCACTGAAATCAAAATATAGCTGCAATGTAAAACACAAAAGCCCAAGCCACGCAGTCACAACTGAAATATCACCGGCAGTCCTTATTGCATCAAAAAGAGATCCTATCTGATTGGCGATAAGAACCTTTCGCAGTATGCCGATTATAAATCGCTTCATTCCATTGACAAAGCCGTCTTCATTTATCGTTCTTGTGTGCAGCTCCTTCTGCACCACTGAAAAACGCACTATCGGTCCTGCGATAAGCTGAGGAAACATGGATACATATGTGAGGTAATCAAAATAGTTGTGCTCGGCCTTTATCTTACCCCTGTAAACATCTATAGAATAGCTGATCGTCTGAAATGTATAGAAGCTGATTCCCACCGGAAGAGCCACATGCGGAAATTCAACATCCAGAGGAGTCAGACTGTTCCAGATTCCCACCGCAAAATCTGCGTATTTGAAATATGCCAGTAACGAAAGGTTTATTGCAAGTGCAATTATCAGGAACAATTTCTTTTTGCCAGGCTCGCCGCTGTATTTCTCCTGCAAAATGCCATCACAATAGTCAACAAAAGACGACAGCAGCATGAGCAGAATATATACCGGCTCACCCCAGGCATAAAAAACAAGACTAAAGATAAGCAGGACGAAATTTTTCGCCCTGCCGGGAATCAGATAATACAGGATTAAAAATACCGGTAGAAAAAATACCAGAAATGACAGACTGCTAAATACCATAGATTACTTCTCACCGTCCTAAAAGACCATTTTCAATGATTTCTTCAATGCCCTTTGCATCAGGAGAAATAACAAGATACAGGGTATTTGCATTCTTATTTATACGGGCAGCTTTGATAATGTCTGCCTGATCCGGAAGATAGTCAAGCATTTCCGGGGAATTCATCTGCTCAAGTACAGCATTCAGCTTTTTCTCAACATCAGACAGGTCCTTCTCATCTGCCACAGTAAGAATGATCACCCTGTCAGCATGGACCTCATCTGCCTCTGCAAATACATAATCAGACAGCTTTGCTGCATCAATACCGTAATAATTCATGAGCCACTCATCATCAGCCTCATACATTTCAGGCAGCTCATAAGAAGACTTTATCTTTTCATATATCGCAGCAGCCTTTAACGGCTCTGCTTCCCCTTTTTCCGCTGTCGCTGTCTCTTGCGCAGCCGTCTCTTTTGTTACTGTTGTTTCTTTTGTCTCTGTTGTTTCCGCTGTTTCTTTTGTCTCTGTAGCCTCTTTTGTTTCTGCTGCTCCTTCAGTAACTTTTTCTGTGCCTGATTGTCCTGAAGGCTCTGCTTTTCCTCCACAACCTGACAAAAGTACCGCTGCCAAAACAACAGCCGAAATAAACTTAGCTCCGATCTTTTTCATAACATCCTCCTCCGGTCCCGGGAATGTACCGCTTGTTTGGCTTCCTTAGGACACTTTTTTCCTTCGTTTCTATTGTTCCGTCCTCACGCACAATAAAAATGATTTCTGCAAAGTGACGACTAATCCAATTTTTTACAATTTACACCTCTTTGTCAATAAGAGCCGCATTGCCATCAGTCGTATATGCTTGGGATTTACTGCACCGCCTGTGCCGTTTCCGCAGCAGAGCCCTTTATCCCCAATCTGTCAGCTGCATATTTCTTTAAGACATCTGCCCAGACCTCATATGCCTTATTGCTCTCATGCAAAAAGCCATCACTGCAGTACTGCGGCAAAAGGTTCCCCTCTCCGTCGGAGAGCGGATTAGCTATATCCACAAATCCCCAGCCGTTTTGATCTGCCAGTGCCTTCGCAGATCTGTTAAATTCTGCAAGATTAGCATTGTTAAGCTTCCCCTTGCCCTTATCCTTAAGTGTATAGGTGGCACTGATGATAGTTATATCTATATCAGGAGAGTACTCTTTGATCTTCTCAACAAGCTGTGCGTACAATGACATTGACTCATCAAGATTGTAAACCACATCATTAATACCAAAGAAAAGAAACGCCTTTTTTGCTCCCATCATCTGTATAGATTCCCATATAGGATGCTGTTCGCCCTGATAAAGAGGGTGCACACTCTTACTGCTCACCTCCCAGAAGGAGTTGTGAAGCGAGAGTGAACCCGCTGCCAGAAATGACAGCTTTGACAGCATTGGATCCGTGCTCTTCTTTGAATAATTCCTAAAGCCCAGCATTACAGAATCTCCTGCAAAAACTGTTCCATCATAAAAGGCACAGATCTGAGCCATCTGTTCATCTGAATATACTTCATCCTGACAAGGCGTCTTTGCACTGCCGGAACCGGCATTTTCATCTGCTGCCGCCTGACCCTCAGATACTGCCGCTGAGGCAGCCTCTGCATCTTTAGAGTCTTCCGGTGTTTTCTGGTCTTCCTGAGGCTTTGATTCTGCTGCCTGCTTTGGATCTTCTGAAGTGCTCTGCTCTGACGACTTAGCTTCTTCGACAGTTCCTGTTCCGGATGGCTTTGTCTCATCGGCAGCTGCTAAAGCCACTGTCACTGAGCCTGCTTCTGTCACCTGCTCCGTCACCGGCTGCCCATCTGCTACTGCCTGTTCGGATGCCATAGATCCGCCTGCAGCTTTCTGTTCTGTTGCTATAGATCCGTTTGCGGCTTTCTGTTCTGATCCTATCTCTCCGCCTGAAGCTGCCTGATCTGACACCGGCGACGTCTTCTGACCGGAAAGAATCTCTTGCCCTCCGGTATTTTGCCCGTCTTTCATTGCCGCATCTTCTTTGGCCGTAAGACCTTCGCCACTTTCTTTACCGGCTTGCATACTGCTGTCATTTTCCCCGGCTTCCACTGCATTGTCCCTGCTGAGGTACCCATAGTCATAGCCTTTGCTGATCCCGGAAGAAATTGTCATCTCATTCTTCATCAGGACATAGGAATTCTCTGCTTCAACAGTATCTGAAGGCTTAAAAACATAATCACTGTTTGTTTCTATGCCATCAGCCGAATAATCTCCACTTTCAGATGCTCCACCGGTTTCATTCCCGGCTACTTGCGCTTTTTCTGAATTGATGATCCTGGCAGGATATACCTCCTGCTGCCCGGTAGATGCACATCCGCATACAGCGATTGCCATGCCTAAAGAAATAATTATACTCCTGCCTCGTCCGCTTGTCATCGAAATAACCCCTTACTATTTAGAGAACTGCATAAGTTCTCTGTTCAAAACCTTCTTGTCATATTATGTTGAGAAACCACATTATTAGTTTACTCCAAATTATGTGAGTTGGCGAGAACATCCTCCGGGCAAACATACGTTAAAAATCAGTGGTCAGCAATGTCAAGACAGGCTTACCACTGATTTGTTACAGACATAAATTTCGACAGCCCCCGAATGTCAGACAAATGCAAAAATTTCACAGCTCCTCAACCACCTGGAAGATCACGAACTTCAGATAATAAGAAGCCGTTCCTCCAAACAGTATTGGATGATCCATTGCCTGCTGCCGAAGCTCCACCTGTCTGATTCGCTTGTGAGCATCTCTTGCCGCTTCGGATATGGTCTTTAAAAAGAGTTCCTCATCCATAAAATGCGAGCATGAACATGTGGCAAGATAACCGCCATTTTTGACAAGGCGCATTCCCCGCAAATTAATCTCCTTATATCCGGTTGTGGCTTTTTTAACTGATGCCCTTGACTTGGTAAAAGCAGGCGGATCAAGTATCACTACATCAAAGAGCTCACCCTCTTTCTCTAATTCAGGCAAAAGCTCGAAAACATCTGCGCACTTAAATGACACCCGGTCCTCATATCCGTTTAAAGCTGCATTTTCCCTTGCCTGTTCGCATCCGAGTTCAGATGCATCAACTCCCAAAACAGATTTTGCACCACCTGCAGCCGCATTAAGAGCAAATGACCCGGTGTGAGTAAAGCAGTCCAGAACCTTCTTTCCCTTACAGAGCCCTCTGATTGCCTGCCGGTTGAACTTCTGGTCCAAAAAGAACCCTGTCTTTTGCCCATTTTCCACATCAACGTAATACCTGATCCCATTCTCTTCAATGAGGACCTTCGTGTCAAAGCTCTCTCCTATAAATCCCTTTATTCTCTCAAGTCCCTCAAGCTCTCTTACCTTCGCATCGCTTCTTTCGAATACCCCACGAATTATGACTCCATCCTCTGCAAGAACCTTTCTGCACAGATTCAGAATAAGCTCCTTCATCCTGTCCGTTCCAAGAGCCAGTGACTCAATTACAAGAACGTCGGAAAACTTGTCTATTGTAATGCCCGGAAGAAAATCAGCCTCGCCAAAAATCAGTCTGCAGGAAAGTCCTGTGAGCGCCTTTGCATTATCTTCCGCAGACGCAGAAACCTTTTCTGCCAGCAGAAACTCATTGATATATGTCCGCATTGTATTCTTCCTGTACTCCCAGGCAGAGCGTATCCGTTCTTCGATCAATGCTTCCGACACAGGATTGTCCTTCTTTCTGCTCATCATACGGATCCTGATCCTGGAATTAGAATTGATAAAGCCATAGCCTAAAAAGTAACCGTCAAAGTCATGAAGCTCCACAATATCGCCATTATCGCAGCCTCCCTCAACCTTCTCTATCTCATTGTCGTAAATCCAAAGACCACCTGCCTTAAACTCCCTTCCCTGACCTTTTCTCAATATTGCCTTCGCTTTTACCTTAAAATCAACTGCCATCTGCATCTCCTGCCTTTTTTATACACTTTGCCACAAATTGTAAATTCATAATCTTAAAAATTTTTTTCAAAAAAATGTTTCTACATATTGACAATATAATAATTATATTCTAAAATCAATTCATTGTCGCAGATAAAATATGTGACATAAATGCGATAGTGGCGTAGTTGGTAACGCGCGACCTTGCCAAGGTCGAGACCGCGGGTTCGAGCCCCGTCTATCGCTCTTTTAAACCCCAGATGTTTTCTGGGGTTTTTGTTGTTTATGCCTCGAAAAAAGTGGTCTGGAAGTGGTCTTTTTTTATTATTCAATTGGATTTGTGCGGATTTTCGCTAGATCGTGCGTTTTATCCGGTATCACCCAAAGCATTCCTTTATCCTTTACCACAAGAACTCTGAGAAATTATATAAACATGGCTTTAAGGGCTGTTGCTTAATGATGTATAGCAACAGCCCATTTTCCGCTAAATAAGTAATCCTCAATGCACTCAAGGTAAGC
>JAILJR010000040.1 GCA_024694565.1 Butyrivibrio sp.
CGTCCGTTGAATGTTCCGGGGTACAGAACCACTATCGGTATCTTCCCGGAATCCTGCGGCTGGATAGCGTTAAGTACATCGTGGGATCTGATGAAAGGAAATGCCTCTCCCACTCCTGTGACCAAAAGCACATCTCCCTCAGAAAAGCCATCTTTACATATTTCACGTACAAAATTCTTTGCTGAGGCCGTCCTGCCTTGCAGATTCTTAAGAATGAAATCTGCCCCCTTATTCTTCTCAAGCCCCGATATCTTATCGAGGAGCCTGTTATCCTCGCAGAGCTTCAGAAAAATCTGATAAAGATTCTTTTCTTTCACATTGCAGGTCACATCCTGATCAGCCACAAGCTGCTCTGTAAAATATCTGACCGCCATTTCATCTGCCGGGTCATAGCAGAATATGTGTATATTGACCTCATTACTGAGACCATTTCCTTTTAGGAAGTCTTCATCCTGTATTCTGGCCTTTAACTTATCAAGCCTCTCTAAAATGTCACTCATTAACACATCTCCTAACCTTTAATAGAAACAGTTGAATGCAGACAATACCGCCTCATCACCATTCGCCCTTATAGCATTTTCAACCTCAGTGCATATCATAACGGGATTAAGTGTTGTCGCCCTCGGGCTGTCTATGTACTCGTTTTCCACAAGAATCTTATTGAGAACCTGCTTTATCTTGTCTATCGTGGAATCACTCCAGCTCGCGACCTCTTCATCCTGTTCTTGTATTCTTATAAAAAATACATTGAGGTCTATACGACCATATGAGAAGTCCTGCTCCTTGTACTTTGCACCAATTACAGTGATCATGTACTCCCACACCAGCCTGTACTGCTTCATCATCGCATAAAGACACGCCTGTTTTGCATTTTCCATAGAGCTGTGGGCTATAGTTTTTACAAGGCTGTCATCGCCGAGGCATTTAAGCCGCCTTAAACATCCGTTCACAATCCTCTTCACACTTTTTTCTGTTGGAAACTGGAACAAGTTCTCTTCCATGATCCTTTCCACTATTTCATTATCATTAAGCCCTTCATCTACGAAGAGTTTCGCAACTATCCTCGTCTCATGAAACAGGAACTGCTCTCTTGTAAGCGATCCGCTGCCACTGTAAGGAGAGTCATATTTGTATTCAGACATCCGCCTTATCCTCTTCCTTGTCGTCTTTTTCAAAGCTCGCAATATCGCCAAGATTGCAGTCCATGTACTCACATATCTTCTCCAGAATATCCATAGACACGTTTTCGCCTCTCCCCATTTTGGCTAGGGTAGCTGAACTAATGCCTAATCTGACTGTCAGCTCCTTCTTGTACATGTTTTTATCGATTAACATTTTCCATAAGCCGTTATAAGATACTGCCATCTAATTTGCCTCTCTTTGTGATTACAAAAATCAATAACTTATACTTCGCCACTATATTCGCCAGTATATCATAAATCGGCTCAAATGTCATCATTGAGTTTTAACTTCTTAAAGTTATATTTTATGTTTTCATCATTTAACACCGTTCCCATAAAGTCATCCATCAAATTACAGTTCCCGCATAAACGTGAGAATAACGAGGATTTCTACCCTTCCACTTTCCATTATCCATATTTCATGTCCCATAAAACGGACTTATAACAGCTTTTTTCACTTTTCTTAGGGTTGACATAGAGCCCCTGACGGTGCAATTCACCAACCTTGCGTCAGCAATCCCACAAAAAATGGGCTTGACTAGCCGCCAGTCTGGCTATCACACCGTCCTCTCCACATAAACCCTTCTCATAAGGCAGCATCGCTGCCCTCTATCTCTATAAAAAGGATGTAAATCACCATGGCTAAAACAAACCAAACAACCAACTCTGTCGTTGAGATCAAGAATTATCCCGCATCACTTATCCATCGCCATAAAAGTGATAATGGGGATGAATTCAGTTCAGTCAGTTTCAGATGGAAAGGCCAATGGGCTTCTTGTATTCTCCCATCCGAAGCAGTTTCGCAGAGTATTACACGTAAAGGTGAAACCATCGAAGGTAGAATGAACATATCCCTCGAAGAACCCGATCAGGTAAGAAACGTAAGCATTCAGATGCCTTATTCCAGTTACAAGCGGCACGCCGATGTTCAATCGCTCTATACTCTCTGCGATTACGAGCCAACGTGAAAGTTATTAAAAAACATTGCCGTTTAGGAAAGGAGAAAGCATGAAGTACGAAGAATTTAAAGAATCCGTCAAAGATCACATTCTGGATTATCTTCCGGAATCATACGCTGATGCAGAAGTCAT
>JAILJR010000047.1 GCA_024694565.1 Butyrivibrio sp.
TGCATATAAGGCATCAGAGTCAGCGTTCCGATAAAAGCAGGAGCTCCGAGGATAAATCCCTTCAGATAGTCACTGGCACATTGGCTCAGATCTGTTCCTGGCTTAAGGCCGATCAGCTTAATGATCAGACCTTCACCAAAAAAACAGGTCAGGATAAAAAATACCGCAAAAAACATAGAAATAACGATGGATAGTCCTACTATCCTGTTCGCGCCGTCTGTATCTGCCTTTCCGATCCGTTCCGCACAGATAATCTGGCTGCCCGTGCTGATTACTCCGCTTACCGCCATAATAATCATCAAAATCGGAGAAACCGCCCCATATCCAGCCATGGAAGAAGTTCCCAGAAATCTGCTGATGATAATACTATCCACGATTAAAGCAATTGAGGTTGCAACACTAATCAAAATCTGGGTTTTACTTACTTTCGAAAGTATTCTGTCTATCATAATCCAAATCCCTTACTACTCATCCACCTTGTATTCTATAAAGGAACAAAACTGCTGTCTTTTGCCTCCTGCAGAAGCAAAAACATTTATCAAAGATTCCCGTCAAAAAAGAGAATAATCAAGACGATCCATCTGATCTTTATGTTCCCGGATCCAGTTTTTTCCACGGTTCTGACAAAAATCTACTACCTCATCTCCAAACTTACTGCGCATCATAGCAGAACCAATCTGCCGTAATGCATAATATACTCTCAGCGTAAACTCCAGATTCTTCCTCTTCTCTCCCTGAATGTCCCCAAAGTACCCTTTAACAAATCCATCCCAGACCTTCTGCGATTCTTCTTTATTCAGATATCTGCCCTGAAATCTTGCCAGGTACTTTCCAACAGGGCCCATCTTTTCATCTTCCGGCATGTCAAGGTAGTACTCATACAAGTTCCTGGTCTGCACACAGAAAGAATACGGCTGAAGCAGATCAAACAGAGGATTCCCCACCATGATCATAGGAACATCTATGATATACAGCTGCCCGTCTTCAACCATAATATTCACCGGTGCGATATCTCCATGCAAAAGGGAGTTCTTAAAAGGCACAAGATCGATTAATCGTTCTATCTCCTTTATCTCCTGGTCGGTAAGACAATCCACACAACCCTTCAGAACATTCTTCATTGTATCCTTTGCACTCGGCAGATTGCTCTCCTCTAATTTCCTTTCATGAAGACTCTTCACGATATGCCCATACTGTACGCCATATTCATACAGCTTTGACTTATCTTTCTGCATCTCATCCGACAAAGTGTTTCCTTTGACTCTGTCGTATATAATTCCTATCCCCTGATCACTGTTCACGATCTCCCGGGCACACGGAGTCTGGATCCCCATTCTTTCTACAAGCTTTGCACAGTCATATTCATACTGAATTTCCTTCATGGGTATGACATCCCTGAATATCTTAACTATGTGCTTCTCATCAAGCAGATATACAGTTGCCGTTACTCCTTTACCTATCATATTCAGCTGACCTACATCAATTGTTCTCATACTCTTATCTCCTATAGACAACTCTTTTGCAAGCGATGCCGCAAGTGCGAAGCACGCAGGCAGCGCGAAGGCGATATCATCAGTTGTGGTGCGATGCAAAAGTAACGCTTGTGAAGTTTTTCATGAAAGCCATACTATTTTTCAGTATATCTTGAATCGACGCAAAAATCTATTCTGAATATTCTCTGTGCAAGGAACAACTGTCAATAAGTATGTCAATTGTTGACATTCTCCATAAGCAGTCATAAAATTTATATGCTTACACGAATCGCGTTTGTCTCAGCGAGGCTTTTTCTGTCATTCATATAAGCAATCTATTCAGTATTTTCTTTCATTTTTCAACATCACGTCAGGGGTGAATGACCATATGGATAATGCGATCACAAAAAACAATACAAGCCAGGATCAGCAGATCAAAGGACTGCGCATCAACAATCTCAACTATATATTCATTATTGGTCTATTGTGTCTTACGGCACTTCTTTTTATCATCAGTACTTCTCAGTCTTCCGAATATAAGGAAGGTACTGATATCACAGATGAGTATCATCGGATTGAAGAGGATTCCCGGATGGTTCAGGCCGCCTCTGACTATCTGACAAAAAACGTCCAATTCTTTGTCATGACCGGGAAAGTAAAGTATCTCAATGATTATTTCCAGGAGGCAAATGAAACCAAACGCAGAGAGAAAGCCATAGAGGATCTGAATCAGATGAAAGATGTGGATTCACTGGTCATTCTTTTGGAGGAGTCTGTCAAAAAGTCCATGGAGCTCATGCAGCTGGAATATAAGGCTATGCGCTGTGCTGCAGAGGGCTACGGACTTGACCTGTCTTCTCTGCCAGAAGAAATTCAGAATACTCCCCTGCCTGAGGAAGCCTCTTCTATGACGGATCAGGAGAAGGTTGAGTACGCTCAGAACATTATCTTTGGTCCTGATTATGAAGAATATAAAAACCAGATTTCAGAATATGAGACACAATACCTGGAAAAAGCCAGTGTAATCATGGATGTGCTTCAAACAGATGGAAGACAGGATATGAAACGCCTTCTTTTTCTGCAAAGAGCCGCGATCTTCATCATAGCAGTCCTTGGCATTGTCCTGTTTTTTGCTATCGCCAGGATGGTTGTCCATCCTCTGAAGCATGCTGTTCACCATATGGCAGGCGGGGAAAGAATCTTCCCTCTCGATGGCACTTATGAAATCCGGTATATGTCCAATACATACAACGGGTTTCACAGTGATAGTGTAGCGATTCAAAAACAGTTAAAACAGGACGCGCAGAGGGATGCCCTGACCGGAGTGCTTAACCGCAGAGGATACCATACCGTCATTGACCGCCTGGCGCTGGAATCATTTCCCATGGCATTGCTGGTCATGGATATCGACAACTTTAAGACGATCAATGATAACTACGGGCACAGTGCAGGAGATGCTGCTCTGAAAAAAGTAGCCACTCTCCTCCTTAGCACGTTCCGGAATACCGATATCACCTCTCGGATCGGCGGCGATGAATTCACCGTTATCTTATCTGAAGTAACGATCCAGAATAAAGAAACCATTGAAAAAAAGATTAACCTGATCAATGAATCGCTCCAGAATCCCGGATCGGATGATGAACCCCGATTAAGTATCTCGGTTGGCTGCGCCTTCTCTGATTCAGGCTATACCGAGCATCTGTTCAATGAGGCTGATGCGAATATGTATGATTGAAAAGAATCCGGCGGCAGAAGGATAACCTTCTCAAAGTGACATCGTTTCCAGAATCTGCTGTCACAATCCTTTAGAATGTTGTTTCCTGCTTACAGTTACATCAAACCGGCAAACAGACGAAGGAACATCATCGAAATCTTCATGGAAGCCTTATCTTTGTTTCGATACTGTTCTGTCACTTCATTACCTTCCTTAAACATGGATTCCATATCCTTACGTACCGAAACAGCGATATCATGATCATACATCCAGCAGCCGTTTTCAAAATGATGGTACAGGCTGCGATAATCCATGTTAATGGTTCCGCATGTGCTCATCTTATCGTCAGTCACACTCATCTTGCAGTGGCAGAATCCCGGTGTCCACTCAAAGATCCTGACACCGTCTTTTACCAATGGAGCATAGAAGGATCTTGTAACATTATAGATCATCTTCTTATCCGGAATGCCCGGAGTAACGATTCTCACGTCTACTCCTCTCTTCGCGGCAAGGCAAAGAGCATGTATCATCTCATCGGTCAGAATCAGATAAGGTGTTACAAAGTAACAATACTTCTCAGCCTTCTCTGCCATACTGATATAGACATCCTCGCCGATTCGCTCTTCATCCAAAGGACTGTCTGCGTAGGGCTGGATAAATCCGGACTGTTTAGCTTTATAATCATACTTTGGAAGATACTTCATGAGGTCTCCATCTAAAGGTTCTTTCTCAATATCCTTCGTGGCATTCCAGTTCTCCAGGAATGTCACGGTCAGAGCCTGAACGGCATCTCCTTCCAGACGGATACCTGTATCCTTCCACATACCGAAGGGATGTGTGAGATTAAAATACTCATTTGCCAGATTGTAACCGCCGGTAAATCCGACTTTACCGTCAATTACAGTGATCTTTCTGTGGTCTCTGTTATTCAGGAATGCATTCAGGCCGGGCACAAATGGGTTAAATACACGGCAGGCAATGCCCTTCGACTCCAGCTTTTTAACAAAGTCCGTATTAATGAAACCGATACTTCCCATATCATCATAGAAAACTCTGACCTCAACGTTTTGGGCAGCTTTCGCCTCAAGAATCTCCTCAATCCGATGCCAGGACTCCTTGTCTTCAATGGCATGGTACTCCATAAAGATAAACTTCTCAGCTTTCCTCATCTCTTTCAGCTGAGCTTCGAGACCATCCGAAGCGTCATCATAATACTCAATATCCGTATTCTGCCATACAGGATATCCTGCTCTGTTTCTAAGGTATCTGGCAATACCTGCGGCACTCGGATCTATCTCCTGAAGTCTCTTTGAAACGGCGCCATCACCTTCTGCTTTGGCAAGGATTGGCATAAGCTTTGCATCAATATTCTTATAACGCAAAGTCATCTTCTTCGTGCCGCCATTTTTACCAATTAAGAAATATAAGATAACACCCACGAGCGGAAGTGCCATGATCAGAAGGACCCATGGCATCTTCATTGCAGAGGTACCAGGTTTCGAATACATATACAAAACCAGTAATATAGCAACAATACGAAGAACAGCTTCTGCCAATGCTGCAAGCGGGGCAGAAAGCTGTGTGATCAGAAAAAAGATCAGCAGTACTTCAAGGAAGATTGTCACAACGACAAACAACATCCTTTTGACACCATTTTTCGTCTTCGCCTTACCTTCTATTGTTATCTTGTTATCCATTACATGATTTCTCCTTTTTCCATTATTTACAGTAATCTAGTGTCAGATAGGAATCAATTTCTCCTTCTTTTCTCTCTGACCCCTTTTCAGAAATTCTATCTGACCCGCCATATTTGCCTTATCATTGTATCGATCACGCCTTACTGCTTTATATCAGCAAACATCTGCTTATTATATACTAAAACAGCATAAAAAGCATCTATTTACTCAAAGATATTAAGAAAAACAGCTCATGTATTTATATCATGAGACAGATTAACGATTTTGAATAAAAGCTTAGTTGAATAACAGCTTAGATTTCTTTATAAAAAGCAGCAGTCCGACTGACGGGATCTGCTGCTTTTATCATATTGCCATGGCATCAGTTTCTCTTGGGCAAAAATGAGTCAGGGACTTAGCTCCGCTCTAATTTCATGCTGGCTACAGAGAATCCCCTAAAAGAATTAACGCATACTTTCATGTCTCTTTATCTTCTCAAGCAATTCATCTGCT
>JAILJR010000050.1 GCA_024694565.1 Butyrivibrio sp.
AGATAAAATTATGGAGGTTACAGCATGAAGCTTACAACAAGAATTTTCGGCGAAGTAGAAATTGAAGATAGCAAGATCATTAGTTTCCCCAACGGAATTATCGGCTTCCCTGATCTTAAGAGTTTTACCCTCCTCCACGACGAGGGTGAGGGCGAAGGTGCCAGGACGATCCAGTGGCTTCAGTCCATCGAGGAACCAGGCTTTGCAATGCCTGTAATCGATCCTCTCATTGTCTGCCCTGACTACAGCCCCAACATTGATGAGAATAAATTAACTGAAATCGGTGAGCTTCAGGATGAGGATGTTCTTGTTCTGGTAACAGTAACAGTCCCTCACGACCTGACCAAGATGACGGTCAACCTTATGGGACCATTTATCATCAACGCTGCAGAGAGAAAGGGTGTTCAGTCAATCGTTGAGAACGACGATTACCCTGTTAAGTTCCCTATCTACGAAATCCTCCAGAAGAACAAAGAGGCAAAGTAAGAGATCACCTGTCTGCCGGAAGGTGCTATTTGCCCTTTGGCATTTAACATATACTGGTACACCAAATAACTAATAACTGCGTAAAATCCGTCGAGAATTTTTTCAGATGCAAGGCGGAAAAAGGAGTCGATGAGGTCATCGATGACTGATGACGGCGCGGCAGCTGGAAAAACTATCGCTGGATTTGTATCGGTTATTTATTATTTAGTGTAACTGCATATATTGCGGAAACGAATTTCAGTCGGAAAATAATTTCGTTCGCGAGTATAAAAATACCAATGACGTCCCGGGTACATAAAGCAGAATGTATTCAATGCTCCTTTGAAGCACATAATGCATTTAATGTAACAATCTGCGGTAAGTAAGTTTAATACGATTCCCGAATTTCTGAGGAGATTCAGTAATCTTTACATCATGGAGGAAACAGCATGTTAGCATTATCGAGAAAAAAGAACGAAGCAATCATCATAAACAACAACATAGAGATAACAGTCCTTGATATAAGGGGAGACCAGATAAAGCTCGGAATCTCGGCGCCAAAGGAGATCCCGATCTACAGAAAAGAAGTTTACATCCAGATCCAGAACGAGAACAAGCAGGCAACAGACCTGTCCGGACTTGAGGCACTTAAGAAGCTGCTGTGATATGGACTAATGTAACGTAATGATCCGACCGCCAGCATTAACAGAACCTGGTACCAATGCTTGTTTATAAATTTTTTCTTAACCCACATTAACTCATACACCTGAGAGTTAATGTGGGTTATAATTATTTCATGGTAAATTTCCGGGCGGATGCAGGTGAAGAGATGGATAAAAGAATTCAGGAAATACAAAATGAAATAGACAGACTTCCAAAGGGCGGCGTGACAAAGAAGAATATCAACAATACATATTATTTTTACCATCAGTGGAAGGATGAGGCTGGCAAACGACATTATGATGTTGTGGCTGAAGCAGAGTTTAACAGTCTGAAGGCAGACATTGAAAGGCGCAGAGAACTTGAAAAGAGATTAAAGGCGCTGATCAGGGAACTTGGTGAAAGAAATGTTATTTCATCAGAGGTTCTTAAGGAACTGCGAAGCATGAACACAAATGTCATGTATGGTGATGCTTTGCAGGAAATGGCATCGATAGCCGGGGGATATCAAAGGCGGGAGTGCTTTGATACGATAAGCAGATATCTGAAAAGCGGGAACACTGACAAGGTATGCATATTATATGGCCTTCGAAGGACAGGAAAAACCACGCTGATAAGGCAGCTCATTCTGGACATGGATGAAGAGGACTTCACAAAAACCATCTATATCAAAGCCACTCAGGCTGACAATATCGCGGGAATCAACAAAGACCTTAAGGCACTTCGTGATCTGGGTTACAAGTATGCTTTCATTGATGAGGTGACCCTCATAAGTGATTTTATCGATTCAGCATCGCTCTTTTCCGATGTCTATGCAGCAGGTGGGATGAAAATAGTCCTTTCGGGTACGGATTCTCTCGGGATGTATTTTGCGGCAAATGAAGAGCTGTACGACAGAGCCGTTATGGTTCATACAACCTTCATTCCCTTCAGGGAGCATTCACGACTTCTTGGAATAAACAGTGTTGACGAATATATCAGGTATGGAGGGACTTTGAAACCCGGAGAACTGGGATTTGAGAATGAAGAAGCAAATGCCAAGGAAGCTTCATTCAGAGATGATGAGAGCACCAGGAGATATATCGATACTGCCATTTCAAGGAATATCCAGCACTCGCTTGCTCTTTATGAGGGAGGAGGACATTTCAGACATTTAAAAAAGCTATACGAGGCAGATGAACTCACAAACGCCATCAACAGGATAATTCAGGATATGAACCATGAGTTCACAAAAGAGGTAATCCTTAAGCGGTTTGTTTCAAGAGATCTGAGATCTTCAGCGCAGCTCCTCCGCTCTGCATCAGATGAGAGCCTGAGGACTGATGCCCTGGATGGCATTGATACGTCTGAAGTGATTGCGAAGCTGAAAAAAATACTTGGAATTCTGGAAAAAGATGAACTGACAGAACCGGTTACACAGGCTGCCGCAGACGAGATACGCGAGTATCTGAAGGCACTGGATCTTATAGAATATGCGGATGTAGAGACAACGACCATGTCTGATGAACAGGAAGGTTTACGCCGCATTATCTTTACCCAGCCCGGAATGAGGTACTGTCAGGCGGAAGCGCTGGTTTATTCGCTTATGCGTTCTTCGGAATTTAAGACACTTAGCGAAAGGGAAAAGATGCTTATTGCCAATAAAATCCTTGAAGATGTCCGTGGAATAATGCTCGAAGATATTGTGTTTCTCGAGACCCAAAAGACACTTCCGAGGTCAAAAAAGCTTTTTAAGATCCAGTTTGATGTTGGTGAATTTGACATGGTCATTTATGATATTCCGTCAGATACCTGTGAAGTCTACGAAATCAAACACAGCAGCAAGGCGGACAAAAACCAGCTGAAGCATCTTCTGCGAAAAGAGTGCTGCGCGCTTACAGAAAAGAAATATGGAACCATCTCCGGGAAATTCGTTCTGTATAACGGCGAGTCAGGAACGATAATCGAGGGCTGTGAGTATAGAAATGTGGTAGAATACCTTAAGGGGCTTTGAGGAAGGACAGAGTGAGAACAAGATGGTTTGTGACAGTCCTTTGCTTGAGGTCAGGCAGCGTGATATAGTTCAGGCGAGGAATAAATATGACGAGCGATAGATGGAATAAACTTGATATTAATGAACAGCTTTCCAATATAGATGGTGAAGTCAGGCGACTTGTTAGAGCCAGGAATAACTACAGAAAAGGTGTGGCCAAGGAAGATCACACATTGTCATATATGAATAAAATTGGTGAGCTTATCAGACTGACCTGCGAAGATCCGAAGAATGCCAGGAGAAAAGAGGAACTGATAGCCGAAGAAAACGAGATAGGCCGTTGGCTCAACGATGAAGTTGATGATGACTATATCCTAAGATACTGGGCACAGTACACAGATGCAATAAGCTAATCACCAGAAGAGTTGAATATAAGGGGGCTTAAGGATATTGATTATAAGGCAAAAGAGCACTTTGCAGATTGCAGGGTGCTCTTTTTGCAGATAGAATAGAATTAAAAGGATATACGGAATAAATGTGTTGAACACGAGGATTAAGATGATAAATATTTCAACAAATGCTGAGAATAAAGAATTATCGATTGGTGATGTAGAGTCCTTTTTTAATTACAAAGTGACAGCATCACATTTTTCAGAACAGGATATCAAAGTATTGAGCGATATAGATGATGCAGTACTTCTTGACAAAAACACAGGTGCGATACAGACACCCTTTGGCATAACAGATATCACCCATCTATCTACAGGGTGCAAGACTGTGCTTTGTTACCTTTACCTGCGCAGAAAAGAAACATCTAGCATTATTCTTGATGTTACAGAATGCGGATATAATGCGTTGGATGTATTGTTTGAATGTGTGGAGAAGCAGGGAGACAGTGATTCTGTTTTTGTTCTGAGACATAAACAGGGACTGATTAAGTGTAAGGACAGGGAATATACTATAAATGGTCATAGTGAAAAGAATCTGAATAAAGGAGTGGTTCTATATGGTTAGGGCTTTTGATGATCACAAACTTGAGATCAGATTTCATGATAATGTATACATCAGACTTGTTATTCGTGGCAGGATTACCCAGATTTATGGGGAAAGTGCTACGGGAAAAAGTCTGCTTGGGTATGTGATAAAGGCAACTGAAAATTACAATATGAATAATCATGATATAGATTATGATGTTTCTAATATAATGTGCATTGATTCAAAAGACAAAATTGATGCTATTAAAGGAATGACAGGGGGACTGATTATCATTGATAGGGCAGATGCCTTTTTGTCACAGGAAGATGTGTCGTATATCAGAAATGATAAGAATAACACTTATCTAATAATGTCAAGATGCAATCTGGATCTGGGAATTTCACCGAATTATTATGCAGAACTTGTAAATAATGACGGAGTAATCGAGCTGAAATACGAGTATAGTGTGGAGGGATAAAGTGCACATTATATACTACGACTGGAATGAATTTAATGGCGAGGACTGCCGGGATGTAATGAAAAGGCTCGGGCATCAGGTTGATGTACTCAAGTGTGGGCAGGAGAGATATAAGGCGTCCCCGGACGTTGAGAGCAGGTTTGCGAAGTTAGTCGAAGATGCAGAGCGAGCAGGGAATCCATATTATCTGCTCTTTAGCTTCAACTATTTTCCCTTTCTTTCGGACCTGTGTCAGGAAAAAGACATTCCTTACGTGGCGTGGGTTTTCGACAGCCCACACTACCCGCTTTATGCAATCAATATCAATAATCCCGTCAATCATGTATATGTATTTGATAAAAAGCTGCAAAAAGAGCTCAAGGAGAGTGGAGCCAGAACAATTCATTACAGCCCCCTCGCGGTCAATTCCGATCGCCTTCGTGCTCTTTGCAGGAGTCTTGATGATGAAACGGATGGAAGAATAGTCTATGAGCATGATGTGAGCTTTGTCGGGAGTCTTTATGACAATGAGTTTAACTTTTATGATCAGATAGATACGATTCCTGCTGAACTTCGGAGCTATTTCGATGAACTTATTAACTCTCAGGTGAAACTTCTTGGGCATGATGTCTTTAGC
>JAILJR010000056.1 GCA_024694565.1 Butyrivibrio sp.
TTCATATTCTCTGATAGAAATATAATCAAAGTTATTCAGCCGTTCATTCAAATGTGAACGCATCAGGTCAAGATCTGATGGATCCTCCGATCCTATGGAAGCAGCCCATATGATCCTCCTGACCGCTTTATCCTCCAGAAAATCCAAATAATACATCTTTGCTTCAACATCATTGATCCTGATCGGTGTCCATACCGTATCTGAGCCCACGATATATGCGTCATAGTCAAGTTTGTCAGCACCCTCGATCCCAATAAGAGGCGCAGATCTCCTCATATGATCTATGCGAAATTTTTCGCATTTTTCAATCTTCCCCCGGGTGGACGCTTTCTCTTCCTTGTGTGCACTGGGTATTTCTCCGTTCTCATTCGGCGCATACGGACGGAAATCTATGATCTCATTGTTAACTCCAAGGGAATCCAGTTTCTTTTGCATGCAATAGGCAATCAGTATAGAACCATAATTATTCAGCCATTGAACATTCAGTATTCCTACTCTCATAATATCCCTCCTTTACTCGCTCTGTATTCATTCTGTTTCAGAATCCATCGCTCTTTGGAAGCTATCTGCCCACTCTTCAAGATCCGGCAATTTATAGAGCATCACAAGGATCTTGCTCTGAGCAGAGGTTTTCCGGGAGCCGGTATATTATCTGATCTGGTTTTCCATAAACCCCGGTTTCATGATCGTCACATAGCACGCCTGCAATATACCATCCTGTCCCCACCGATAGCCAAATATATCCTCGATCAGCCTTCGGTCCAGTGTCCCGGCAAAAGCCTCTGCAGACACAGGCTTCTTCTCAGGCTCGAGACTGTTATATTATACCATGTCCCTTTTTTGTTTTTAATGACTATTCTCATATTTTATGTCTTCTATTTCTGGAAACTCTGCAACTTTCGGGGGATCCAACTGAATTGCCTTTAAGATGAAAATGACGATGCCTGAACTTACATATTCAGGCACCGCCAGGTTTATCGATTGTATATAGTTTTAATCTCTAAACTCAAAAAACTTTGCCACCGGCACATTCAAAACCTCGGCTATATCAAACAGTTTATCCAGTGAGATAGATACTTTCATCCCCGGAGCTTCCAGATTACTTATATGTGTCCTGCTCAATCCGACTGCGGTTGCGAGCTCACCCTGAGTGAGACCCTTTAGCTTTCTGTAGTAACCAATTGTCAATCCAAGCTGCAGATATTGTTTTTTTCTTTGGGGTTTTTCATTTCTTTCCATCTAGTCATCCTCCATAAATTATTCCCATCGAGGCAATTTTAGCACAAAACCCCGGCATTGAACATGGTAGTTTTTATATCAAATAAAAAAAGTCTGACACCGGATGACTGACAGTATTTTGCGGAACAATATCTGAAAATAACAGATGCACAGCCGTTAAGCCATGCATCTGTAGTGAACATCCCTTAAAGAGCAAATCCTCGACCGGTCCGTCCATTCACGGTGTTGAACTTGCAGTGCCGTTGCATTTCTTGCAAACATAACTTGTAAAGCCGACACCCAGGTTGGTGTTGAACCTCACGACCTTCTTCCACTCATGAGCGCCGCCCATCGGGCAGCTGCTGTTCGGATCCACTTTCTGGCCGCCATTGATCTCATCCATGGTCTCTTCATCTAGTCTGCTCTTATTGTCTTCCATTTTGATTCTCCTTTACTTTTGTACAATACATTCTGTCTGATTAACCTGTCGATTCTCTCCAGGCTCTTATCTATATACGAAAGGCTGGACCGGAGAGACATCTCCCTGCTATACGCAGATAAAAGGAAGGCCGAACCTTCGATCAGAACTTAGCGTGGAAGATTACTTCATCATTCTCCCAGAAGCGGACCTTTATCTCCTTCTGGGCACAGTTGACGCCAACATTCACGCTGGTCGTCCAGATCTGTCCGTCATCTCTAAGAGGATTTTCATCCTTTTCAACTCCATAGCCATAGAAAGCAAGCAGTTTTTCATATTTGCTCATGCAAGACGGGTCAAACTTGCCTTCCATATCACGGCGGGTGTGCAGTCTGGCGTAAGCTACTGCTTTAATCGCCTCAAAATTGTCATCATCATGTGCCCAGGAGCGGTTCTCATTAGTCAGAAGGTGATAGTACGCATCACGATATGGCTTCAGCTCTTTCTTCTTTTCAGAGTCAGTGGATGTTTCA
>JAILJR010000070.1 GCA_024694565.1 Butyrivibrio sp.
TGTTTGTCACTGTCTTTGTAGGTAATTCAGGAACCAGGATCGCTGGAGGAAAGCTCATAACCCCGAGAGGATATATTACATGAAGAAGATAGTCATTTTTTCAGGGACAACAGAAGGAAGAATGCTCTCAAACATGCTGGCGGTGGAAGGAATTCACCACACAGTCTGCGTAGCCACGGACTATGGTGCGGGAATGATGAATCCAAATGAATATACGGATGTTCATTCGGGGCGGCTGGACTTTGACGGGATGACCCATTTCCTTGTAAAGCTGGGGGTGGATTCTGACAGTGTGGTAATAGATGCCACTCATCCCTTTGCTACAGAAGTGACCTCTATAATAAAAAGTGTATCGTACCTGCTTGGTGTACAGTACATACGGATCAGCAGAAAGAGCGCAGATAATCTTCCTGATGACATAAAGCTGTACGAGGATCTTACGGAATGTGCCCGTGCACTCAATGAGTCTTGTGGAAACATCCTTCTTACGACCGGAAGCAAGGAGCTATACAAATTCTGCGATGCAGTAAATGCTGATACAAAAAGGAGAACCTATGTCAGAGTGCTTCCTTCCCATGAAAGCCTTAAGCTCTGCATGGATCAGGGAATTGAGGCCGCCCATATAATTGCCATGCAGGGCCCGTTTGGCAGAGAGCTCAACGAAGCGATCATCAGGCAGTACAATATCAGGCACCTTGTCACAAAGGAGAGCGGGTCTGCCGGTGGATTTATGGAAAAGGTGGAGGCTGTGATGTCTCAAGGCGCTGTGCTCCATGTACTAAAAAGACCGGCTGATGACGAAGGAATAGACGTTGCAGAGGCTTACAGGCAAATAACAGGGAAAGACCCGGATAAGTGCAGAACGAGGCTTCATATTTCAGTAGCCGGGGTCGGGATGGGTGCGACTTCGTTAATGACCTGCGCACTGCGGGATGAGCTGTCAAAGTGTGACGCAGTGTTTGGAGCAAAAAGGATAATCAGGGATCTGCCTTGTGAAAGGAAATATGAAATGTACCGCGCATGTGACATCATTCCGGTACTCGAAAAAGAAAACATTGAGCGTGCCGTCATAGCGTTTTCCGGAGACATGGGTTTTTACAGCGGGGCCAGGGCTCTGATAAAAGCACTGAAGGAGTGGCGCTGCGACATGGATGTACAGATCATTCCGGGTATTTCGTCTTTTTCCTATCTTGCATCAAAGCTTGGCGAGAGCTATGATGATGCGCTACTTTCAAGTTTACACGGGAAGGATACGGAAAAAGACTTAGATGACATCGTTGAAAAAACCGTATACAACAGAAAGCAGTTTGTTCTTTTGTCAGGGGCGGGACAGATCAGAGAGTTGTCCGGAAAGTTCAGCAAAAGTGGCATAAAGGTAAAGATGTATGTCGGTACCAACATGTCATATGAGGATGAGAACATTCATATGCTGACCAATGAGGAAGCATTGACGTTTGAAGCTGATGGCCTTATCACTGCACTCATCCTTAATCCTGAGCCCCAAAAGAGACCTTTGATTAAAATAAGAAGAGACAGTGATTTCATCAGGGAAAATATCCCGATGACAAAGGAGTGCATCAGACACGAGAGCATTATCAGGCTGGGACTGCGTGAAGGCGATGTCCTGTATGATATCGGCGGCGGGACCGGGTCAGTTGCCATAGAAGCTGCATCACTTCATGACAGCATCGATGTCTACAGCTTTGAGAAAAAGAGTGAAGCAGCATCCCTTATAAGAAAGAATGCAGCTGAGCTGGGGACAAAAAATGTAACTGTAATTGAAGGAAAGGCACAGGATATGCTTTTGGACCTGCCGCGGCCGGACTGTGTATTTATCGGTGGAAGCGGTGGCAGCATGGAACAGATAGTAGATATTCTTCATTCAAAAGGAGAGAAGATCAGATTTGTCGTAAACGCAGTGAGTCTTGAGACCATAGAAGCGGTGAGAAGGATCACGGGTAAGTATAAGCCTCTGGATGAAGAAGCTGTTATGATAAATGTAAGTGAAGTCCATGTGGCCGGCTCCCATCATATGCTAAATGGACAGAATCCGGTCTTTATATTCTCTTTTACGATATAAAAGGCGGTTCCAAATGGGTGAAATCAATGCAAAAAGAATCATGATCGCGGCTGCTTCAAGCGGCAGCGGAAAGACCACGATTACCTGTGCTCTTTTGGAGGCTCTGAAAAAAAGAGGCCTCTCCCCGGTTTCCTTTAAGTGCGGACCGGATTTTATCGACCCTTTGTTTCACAAAAAAGTCCTCGGGATAGACAGCAGAAATCTCGATACTTTTTTTGCGGGAATTAACGGGATACAGGCGATCATGTCCGAATGTGGTGACAACTATGCTGTGATAGAGGGAGTCATGGGGCTCTATGACGGCAAAAGAGCTGACACCCTGGAAGGCTCTGGCTATGAAGCTGCGGTGTCACTGTCAGCTTCAATTATACTGGTTGTAGATGCATCCGGAGCCGGAAGGACTGTTATCTCAGTGATAAAGGGAATGCTGCTTGATGACACGCATCATCTGATAAGGGGCATTCTGCTAAACAGGATAAGTGAAGGCTTCTATGAGAGCCTGAAACCTGTTCTTGAAAAAGAGCTTGCCACAATGCGCAGTGATGTTAAGGTCCTTGGTTTTTTCCCAAAAGACAGGGATGTTCAGATAGGAAGCAGGCATCTTGGACTTGTGCTTCCATATGAAATTAGTGATATGAAAAATGTGATATGTCACGCCGCTTCTGTTTTGGAAAAAAACGCTGATGTTGACGGGATTGTTGCGCTGATGGAAGAGTCGCAGGTCCGGAACTTCCCTAATGAAGAGAGCCTACGGGATACAGATGTAAGACAGGAGGATGTTTGCGTTAAACCTTCTGCAGGTGGAAGCGACTTACTCACACTTGCAGTTGCCTATGACGAGGCATTCTGTTTTTACTATAGTGAAAATCTGGATATGTTCAGAAAAAGAGGCGTTGAGATCAGGTTCTTCTCACCGCTGCGTGATGAGAGCCTTCCCGGGGAATGTGACGGCATTCTGATAGGAGGAGGTTATCCGGAAAATCATCTGAAGGAGCTCAGCGGGAACAGGAAGATGCTTGAAGCAATAAGGCATGCCATTTACAGTGGAATCCCCAGTCTTGCTGAATGCGGAGGTTTCATGTATCTGCACAGGATTGTTGCAGACACAGAGGGGACAGAATATGAGCTGGTCGGAGCAATTGACGGGGAGTGCCGCTATACAGACCACCTGGTGAGGTTTGGGTACATGCAGATAGAGGCAGAAAATTTTCCCGGGGATGGGGATGAACTTTCTGCGAGCCTCGTTGGCATGAAAGGGCATGAATTTCATTATTACGACAGTTCAGAAAACGGTGACTCTTTTACGTCAGTCAAACCCGGGAAAAACAACAGATGGCAGTGCATGGTGATGGACAATAACGGCTTTTGGGGCTTTCCCCATTTTTATTATCCATCGGCCCCTGCTTTTGTGGATAATTTTATACGCAGGATGAGTGAGGTAAAAAATGGATTATTCCAGTAAGTTTTTTTCAAATAAGGATTGTGAGTACTATCCATGCCACAGCTGTGACTGTGAGATAAACTGCCTTTTCTGTTACTGTCCTCTGTACAATTACAACTGCCCGGGAGACTACACTATGGTTGATAAGGGCAACAGGATGATCAAAAGCTGTCGTAACTGTGCATTCCCGCACAGGCCGGAGAACTATGAAACAGTCATTTCACTTCTTAAGAAGCAGCTGTAGGTGGATAAACTTCATTGATCCGCTTTTCATCAACACCGAATAACCAGGTTATTACAAAACCGCCTGAATATGCAAGGAGCATGGATATTACATATTGAAGCTGATATCCGGGTTCAACTATCAAAAGACCAAATAGTCCTGAAACACCCATGGATACTGTGCCGACATGTAAAAAGGAGGCCATCATCCCGCCAAAACCTGCGCCAAGACAGGCAGTGATAAACGGCCTGCCCAGCGGCAGGGTGACAGCGTACATGAGGGGCTCACCTATTCCCAGGATACCGACAGGAATTGAATCGCGAATATAACGCTTAAGCTTCACATTGTGGGTCTTTAAATATAAGGCAAGGCCCGCACCAACCTGTCCTCCCCCGGCCATCATGAGTATCGGTAAGAGATAGTTGATCCCGGCAGTCGGGCCTTGCGGGTCGTTGAGCATGGCATGTATGGGTATCAGGGCCTGATGGAGACCAACAGATACCAGCGGGAGAAAACCCGCAGCAAGAATGTATCCGCCTGCAACGCCAAGGCGTCCGTATACAAAGTCCATCACTGAATATATGGCCCTGGTAAGAACCGCTCCCGTTGGCTGAATGGCAAGAACTATCGCCAACGATCCGGCCACGAGGACGATCAGCGGAGTTATAACGGTATCGATTATGCCCGGCATGATCCTGCGAAGCTTTTTTTCAATCCATGCGAAAAAAACTCCTGCAAGTAATGCTGCGAGCAGGCCGCCATTGCCCGGATTATAGGGTTCACCTGTCATCGGGAGTATGATCTGGCTGCCATTGTAGGTTGCAAGAAGCGGCATAGCTGAATTTGAGATACAGATGGCACCTGCAATCCCTCCAAGAACAGGAGATCCTCCAAATTCCCGGCTGGCGTTACAGCCCACAAATATGGCAAGGTAAGCATACAGTGCCCATCCGACAGTGCGAATGCTCTCGTACAACCAGATGCCGCTAAGTGCTCCGCCGGTGGAGACATTTATTACGTTCGTAAGTCCGTTTATCAGTCCGGCGGCTATGATACCGGGCATAAGTGGAACGAAAATATTAGCGATCCGCTTGAGGAAGTTCTGAACAGGCTTGTCAAATTTTTTCTTCTGAGCATCCCTGTTTTCCCTGGCAACAGTGTTAACATCAGCTTCAGGAGAGGACTTATCAAGCCCCGCAGCCAAAAGAAAGCCTTCATATACTCTGTTGACAGTTCCAGGGCCGAAGACAATCTGGACAGTTTCAGACTCAACAACCCCAAGAACTCCTTCGATCTTCTTCAGAGACTCAAGGTCTGCCCTGGAAATATCTCTTACGCTTATGCGAAGGCGTGTCATACACGCAGCTGCGCCTTCAATATTATCTTTTCCGCCAAGTGACGCGGTCAGCTCCCTGCCAATCTTTTTATAGTCCATGTTGATTTTTCCCTCTAAAAATGCTGGTGTACCGTCCCAATCATTTCTTTACTTATTTGTACCATCTTGTCGCCATAATCTGCGTTGTCATCAGTCGTCGATGCCCGTTTATATCTGATTTATTCCGGTCGGATGCGGATGAAAGCGTCCGAAATACGTGCGCTAACAGTACCCGGCTCAATTTTCCAGGACCTTTCTTATCACCCCGCCTGATGCCTGCAGCTTTCTGCGGGCAGTATCGGCATCTGCATTTAACAGCAGCATGATAATTGCAGTTTTGACATTTCCGTCTGATTCCTCAAGAGCTTTCTTTGCTTCCTCCCGGGTACAGCCTGTTGCATCTATGGTGATGCTTTGAGCGCGGGCTCTTAGCTTTTCATTGGTCTGCTGCACATCTACCATCAGATTCCGGTAGACCTTCCCTATTCCGACCATACTGCCGGTAGAGATCATGTTCAGTATGAGCTTTTGTGCGGTTCCGGCTTTTAATCTGGTAGACCCTGTGATGACCTCGGGCCCTGTGATCACCTCAATGGCAAGGTCTGCCTCTTTACATATCACAGAATTTCTGCAGCATGCGACTGCCACCGTCCGGCATCCGACGGAGGCGGCATACTTAAGACCATATACTACGTAGGGCGTTCTGCCGCTGGCGGCAAGACCTATAACTATATCGCCCGG
The DNA here is from genome assembly GCA_024694565.1 of Butyrivibrio sp. Lineage (GTDB taxonomy): Bacteria > Bacillota > Clostridia > Lachnospirales > Lachnospiraceae > Butyrivibrio. Next base: position 5,861 of record JAILJR010000070.1, read on the forward strand.
GGTAAGGCCTGCTTCTTTCAGGTCCTGCTCGCACAGAGTTTTGCTGTCCTCTGCACCCTCCACAGCTTGTATTATTGCGCTCTTTCCACCTGCTATAATGCCGACAACAAGCCCGGGATCTACCCCAAAGGTAGGGGGACATTCAGCGGCATCGAGAACTCCAAGGCGTCCGCTGGTGCCCGCTCCGATATAAATTATCCGTCCTCCGCATTTAAGTGCAGCGGTAGCCATTTCTATTGCTTTGGCCACCTGTGGGAGCACATCGTTTATGGCGGCTATGACTTTTCCATCCTCACGGTTCATCAGTGATGCTATTTCCATGGGCGTCATCTGATCAAGATTAACGCTCTCCGGGTTTCTTTGCTCGGTTGCAAGTTTATCAAGTTCTATCATTTCGGCCTCCCGCCTGATTTTTACAGCTTTCGGAATAACAATGCTAATAAGTACTCCTACAAAAAAATGATATAATAAAAACATCGTCATGACTATGAAAAAGAGATTTCTCCTTATATTAATATTTGGAAAATAGTACGAAAAGAATTATCATATGTATAGTGACGAATTAAAATGAGAGAACATTTCAAGGATAGATTTAATGAAAGAAATATCACTAAAAGAGCTAGAAAAGTTACAAAGAGATACATATGTGCTTATTGATATCAGGGATGAAGCCAAGCGAAATTATGGGATGATTCCCGGTGCCATTGCAGTAAGCTTTGATGAAGATCCGGAAAATGCAGCAAAAAAGATCGACGGAATATCAAAAGACAAGGCTCTTGTTTTCTACTGCGATTATGGGAGAAGGACAAAGGACCTTGATGAGCCTGAATTTCTGACAGGCAGAACCTGTTACAGCCTTGAAGACGGCTACACAGGATATGTGTGTTCTAAAATATCAGAAGTCAGTGATACAGAAAAACAGGAAAAGGCTGAGAAAAGCATCCGGAAGAAATTTCACAAGCAGCTGTTTTCGCCATTTGCAAAGGCATGTAAGCTATATCACCTGATAGAGGAGGGCGACCGCATTGCGGTCTGTATCTCGGGCGGCAAGGACTCCATGCTTATGGCCAAACTGTTCCAGGAGATACAAAAGCACAGACAGTGCAGCTTCGAGCTTACTTTTCTTGTGATGGATCCCGGATACAATAAGGAAAACAGGGCGCTTATCGAGAGCAATGCCAAAGCACTTGGCATACCGATCACAGTATTTGAAAGTGAGATATTCAATGCAGTAGATACAATAGAAAAAAGTCCATGCTACATCTGCGCCAGGATGAGGAGAGGATATCTTTACAGCAAGGCAAAGGAGCTTGGCTGCAACAAGATTGCTTTAGGACATCACTATGATGACGTGATAGAGACTATTCTGATGGGGATGCTGCACGGCGGGCAGATTCAGACCATGATGCCAAAGCTTCACAGTACAAATTTTGAGGGAATGGAGCTCATACGGCCTCTTTATTTTGTCAGAGAGAGTGATATCTGTGCCTGGCGTGACTACAATGAGCTGCACTTTTTGCAGTGCGCCTGCCACTTTACACAGACCTGCTCCACCTGCCATGAGGATGGAACCACCTCATCCAAGAGGCTTGAGACGAAAAAGCTCATTGCGCAGCTAAAAAAGGATAACCCCTTTATTGAAGCCAATATTTTTAAGAGTGTGGAAAATGTCAATCTGAACATGGTAATCACCTATAAGAAGGACGGGATCCGACATAATTTCCTGGATGAGTACCGGAAAAGCGATGGTATTAGTTTAGCATTAAAAAATCCAATGGAGAACAGATAATGAATTGGGTTGTAGTGGTTGATGATGAGGTTTATAACAGAAAAACAGTCAGCCGTATTTTGAGCAAGCGCAATTTCGAAGTGACAGCGCTTGCCTCCGGGAAGGAGCTTCTGGAGTACATAATTGATAAAAATAACAGACCGGATCTGATCCTTCTGGATATTATGATGCCTGAAATGGATGGATTTGAGACCTTGGAGCAGCTTCAGGCCGCACTTGGCCAGGATGAGAAGATTCCTGTAATCTTCCTGACGGGAGAAGGAAGCGATGAGGTAGAGATGAAGGGACTCAGACTTGGTGCTGAGGACTTCATCAGAAAACCAATTTATGCAGATGTTCTCATTCACCGCGTATCTCACATCATAGAGCTTTCCTACCTCCACAAATCCATGTCGGAGGAGATTGAGAAGAAGGCTGCAGAGGTAGAGAGCCTTGCCTGGCATGTTGTACAGGCACTTGCTGAGACCATCGATGCCAAGGATACCTATACCAACGGACATTCTGACAGGGTTGCAAAATACTCCCGTGAGATAGCAAGGAGATATGGTTATTCAGAAAAAGCACAGGAAGACATATACATGATGGGGCTTTTGCATGATGTAGGCAAGAATGGAGTTCCGGACACGGTTATCAACAAGCCTGCCAGGCTCACTGATGAGGAGTTTGCACTGATAAAGGCGCATCCGGCAATTGGAGACAGGATCTTAAAAAGCGTTGTCGAGATGCCCAAGCTTTCAATAGGTGCAAGATGGCATCACGAGAGGTATGACGGCAGAGGCTATCCGGATGGACTGAAGGGCAGCGAAATCCTTGAGGAAGCAAGGATCATAGCCGTGGCAGACGCCTATGATGCAATGACCAGTCACAGAAGCTATCGCGATGTACTTCCGCAGGAGGTTGTCCGAAGTGAAATAGAAAAAGGCAAAGGTTCCCAGTTTGATCCTGTTTTTGCAGACATTATGCTGCAGATGATTGATGAAGATAAGGAATATCTGATGCATGAAGACTGATAATAAGAATAACAAAGTATTATCTACCGTAATTATTGGATGCGCCATTATTGCGTTTATTCTGATTCTTGGAACGTTCCTGCTTGGCAGAAAGGCGGGAAATGATACCAAGGCTGCTGTCAGGAATGTCAGTCTCATGTATCTGAGTGAGCTGGCTGAAAGAAGAGAACAGGTTGTGTCTGCGACGCTTGATGATTATATCAGAGATATGGATGCAGCACTTGGGCTCGTTGAGGCTAAAGACCTTGCAAGCATAGAGGACCTTCAGGCCTACCAGCTCAAAATGAAGCAGCTGTATGATCTTGACAAGTTTGCGTTCATTGATACCAAAGGTACAATCTATACTTCAAGGGGAACCAGATCAGATATAGATCAGTATCAGATCGATTACGAAAATCTCACAGAGCCTGAAATATCTATAAAGAATCCCCACAGTCGCGAGAAAAAAGTAATAATAGCAGTTCCGGCTGACAATCTGGCCGTTGATGGCCACACGCTGACTGTCTGCTTTATGGATATTGACATGAATACCATGCTCAGAAACGTGTCACTCCAGAGCGACAACAGCACAACCTTCTGCAATATTTACACAGAATCGGGAATTGCCCTGACTGACATGGTGCTTGGAGGACTTGCCAGTGAGGACAATCTTCTTGATGCAATGAAGAGAGCTGATTATGAAAGAGGCTTTTCATATGAAAGGATGATCCAGGAGTTTTCTTCAGGAGTAAGAGGAGTAGTTTCTTTTACCTATAACGGAATAAATGAGACGCTGTACTATGTTCCCATTCACGGAACCGACTGGATGCTTACCTATCTTATACGGGAGAGCATTATAAGTGAGCAGATAAACACAATATCACAGTCAATCATAACCCGCAGCCTGATTCAGTCGATCCTGACAGCAGTGGTGCTTGCCGGAATGTTTGTCCTTATCCTTTTCCAGCAGCGTCAGTCTACGAAAGCGCAGGTGGAAAGAGAGGTATCAGAGGCTGAGAACCGCATGAAGCAGCAGGAGTTGGAGGAACAGCTGGCCATGCAGGAAGAGCTTCTTGAACAGGAGAAAAAGAGAGTTGAGCAGGACAACATGATCACTGCCCTCACCTCAGATTACCGCGGCGTTTATTATGTGAATCTTGACAGTGATGATGCGATCTGCTATAAGTGCGGAGATGACTTCACTCTTGCTTTTGAAACAGGGGCACATTTTCCTTTCCTCAGCACACTTACCGAGTACGGGAATAATTATGTGACCGAGCAGTACAGGGACAAATTCTTTAAGTTCATCAATCCTGCTTCGATCAGGCAGTCTCTTGATAAGGAAAAAGTCATATCTCTGCGTTACCTGACAAAAAAGGATGGCAGGGAGAGCTATGAGATGCTAAGCCTGGCAGGAGTGCACAAACCCGACGAAATGGATGATCAGATTGTGCACGCTGTCGGAATGGGATTTTCAGATATTGACGAACAGATGCGCGAAGCAATGGCCAGGAGCGAGGAGCTTTCACAGGCACTTAAGGCTGCAGAGGATGCGAACCGGGCCAAGAGCGGCTTTGTCTCCAGCATGTCCCACGAGATCCGCACACCTATAACAGCTATCCTTGGCATGAACGAAATGATCCGCAGAGAGAGCAGGGATGAGGATATTCTTTCCTACGCCGATAACATCAACACGGCAGGTATGAGCCTTCTTGGGATTATCAGTGATATTCTTGACTTTTCGAAAATTGAAGCCGGAAGGCTTGAGATCGTGGAGGATACTTATTCCTTAAGAGCGCTTCTGAACGATCTGTACAACCTCATACAGTTCCGCTCTGAGGCAAAAGGAATTGACCTTTTGATCAAGGCAGATAAAAACCATTCCCTCCGGGCTTTTGGGTGATGTGCTCAGGGTAAAACAGATAATTGCAAACCTCCTTAGCAACGGTGTGAAATATACCGAAAAGGGAAGCGTCTGTCTTGAGGTAATATGCAAAGAGTTTGACAGGGATAAGATGAAAACAAGGCTTTACGTCAGTGTATCCGACACCGGCATGGGAATAAGGCCTGAGGATATGAAGAAGCTCTTTACACCGTTTGACAGACTGGACATATCTCATACAAGAAACATAGAAGGCACAGGGCTTGGACTGACCATATTCAAGCAGCTGCTCCACGTAATGGGGTCAGAGCTCGTTGTTGACAGTGTGTACGGAAAAGGCTCAAGATTCTCTTTTGAAATCTGGCAGGGTGTATCTGATGCTGAACCCATCGGTGACTATGATCCTCTGGATCAGAAGCACAATGCAGGTCACGACTTGGAAAACAAAAACATCTACACTGCTCCGGGGAAAAAGATACTTGTTGTGGATGACACTCCCATGAACCTCCAGGTGATCACAGGACTTCTCAAGAGGACCAAAATAACTGTGGAAACAGCTTCTGGCGGGGAAGAGTGTATCAGTAAATTCGGTACAAATGACTATGATTTGGTCTTCCTTGACTATCGTATGCCTGTCCTTGACGGAGTGGAAACACTTAAGAAGCTGAAGGAGACCTATCCGCAAAAGGCTGATGAAGTTCCGATAATCGCCCTGACTGCAAGTGCAATACTGGGCGACAAGGAAAAGCTTATCAATGCAGGATTCACTGATTATCTCTCTAAGCCTGTCAACATTCAGGACATGGAAGGGATGCTGATGAAGTATATCGGAAGCGGCAGGTCCGAAAGCATTGAAGAAAGCGCCGAAGATGAAGGGAATTTGGAAATTCCCCAGTCCATCCATGACATTAAAGAGCTTGACTATCAAAAGGGGCTTGAATACTGCGGTGATGCGGATGATTACCTCTTTGCTCTGGAAACCTATGCTGACAGCGTTCAGGAAAAAGCTGATCAGATTGACCTGTGTTTAAAGGAAGAGCGCTATGATGAGCTTGCACTTGTGATGCATTCGTTAAAGAGTATGTCAAAGTCCATTGGGGCAAACAGCCTGCATGAGCAGGCGAAGGATTTTGAACAGTTAACAAGAACCGGAGATTACGAGGCTGTTCAAAATGGTGTACCTGCCTTCACAAAAAAGTACAGGGAGCTGGGAAAGAAGATTAAGGCCTGTATACCGATAGAGGATGCCGGAGTATGAGAAAGGTACGGCGCGGAAAGTTATGCGCGGAAGTATAAGCTGAGCAAATTTATGACACGTACGCCAAGGTAAAATGCAATGAGGGATAAATGGCAAAATGATTCAGAAAAAGCTTGTTGTTAGTTGTTTAGACGAATATACAGAAAAAATGCCACAGTTTCTGGAAGAAGTATCCTGCATAGATTATAAAGAACTGGTAGTTGGAATTTATTATGCCAACACTCCTGAGACGGACATAGTGAAATTGCAGGGGCTTCTTTCGGAAAACTTCCATGATGTGAAAACCATAGGTATGTCTTCCGGTGGCCTTCTTGGTTTTTATTCGGCTACTAATATGATCATCCTGAACTTCCTGTTCTTAAAGGAAGCTCATTCCACCGGCTTTTACAGAGAGTTTGACAGGCAGTCAACGACTCTGGTTGAAGATCTGATGCAATATGCAAAAGAGCTTCGTGAAAGCATTGGAAGAATTAAAGATGTGAAGTGCGTGGAGGTGTATTTTGCCTGGATAAAGGCGTCAGCTTCAAAATTCATAGATGAACTTTCCAGAGGGCTTGAGGAAATACCTTTCTATGGAGCCATAGCTAATGCCAATGGTATCAATAACATGGATGAGCTTACCGCGAGTAATAACACGGACTCGACTGTGGCCGGTGACGGGAAGGTTGCTCCCGGCGTTTCCGTGATGGTATATTCAGGGCCGGAGTTCTATGTATACTGTGATTATCTGTTTGGGTGGGAGCCGGTAGGCAAGCCCATGAGTGTCGATGCCAGCGACATATCAGGTGAGGGCTTTACTACTCTTTATTCACTGGATGGTTCAAGACCCGTGGATGTTTATGACAGATATCTGGGTGTGAAGACTAATGATCTGTTTGTCTACAATATTTGCGAGTTCCCGCTTGTTGTTGAAAGAAATGGCATACTTATCGGACGAACCCCTTCTGCATATGGAGACGAAGGAGAGGTCTATCTTGAGGGAGATATCCTGCCCGGAGAAAAGGTAAGATTTTCATATGGAGAATATGATGATATATTAAGCGGTACCAAAAATGGTGCCATGCGGATGTCAGCCTTTGGCGCCGAGGCAGTATCGCTTGTTATATGTGGCAACAGAATTATTTTTCTTCAGAATGACCGCCATCTGGAGCTTGAGTTTTACTCTGACGGAAGAGATGAAGGCGCCATGCCCATTTTTGGCATGGGAGAGATTTACAGGGTCAATGGAAAGGGAGGTGTCCTCAACAGTGCTCTGGTAGCTGTTGGAATGAGGGAAGGCCTGAACGGACAGACCTTCGGAAAGGTACTGCCTCCAAGTGTCAGTCATCACCACGAAGGAATGGTACCGCTTTCTGAGAGGCTGTCCCATTTCCTGAAAGCTGTCACGGGCGATCTTGTGAGTGCATTTAAGGACGCGAAGGCTGCAAACGAGGCAAAGAGCGCATTTTTATCCAATATGTCCCACGAGATAAGGACACCTATCAATGCGGTTCTGGGCATGGATGAGATGATCCTTCGGGAGAGCAGCGAGACCAATATCCTGGAATATGCTGAGTCCATCAGAAGCGCAGGTAATTCGCTTCTGGGAATAGTCAATGATATACTGGATTTTTCCAAGATAGAGGCCGGAAAGATGGAAATTGTGCCTGTCGAATACGACATGGCATCGGTGCTTAATGATCTCGTTAACATGGTCAAAACCAGGGCGGACGACAAAGGGCTTGGACTTGTAGTCAATGTTGACCCGCAGATTCCTCATATTCTTTTTGGCGATGAGATCAGGATAAAGCAGGTTGTTACCAACATACTGACAAATGCTGTAAAGTATACCGAAAAAGGTATTATTACCCTGTCTGTTGAAGCTACGGCTATCGGTGAAGAAGAGGCTGTACTTCATTACTCAGTAAAGGATACAGGGATAGGTATCAGGGAAGAGGACCTTCCCAAGCTGTTTTCAGCATTTGAGCGCATAGATGAAAAGAGAAACAGGTCGATTGAAGGAACAGGACTTGGCATGTCAATAACCCAGAATCTGCTTAACCTTATGGGTAGCAGGCTGGAGGTCAGGAGCGTCTATGGCGAGGGAAGTGAGTTTTCTTTTGATATTACTCAGAAGATTATTGAAGCTCACCCAATCGGGAATTATGAGGATGCGCTCAGAAGATCCATTTCTTCAAGAAAAGAGTATAGGGAATCCTTTGTCGCTCCTGATGCTCAGGTTCTGGTTGTTGATGATACCAGGCTGAACCTCACAGTCATCAAAAACCTCCTTAAAAAGACACAGGTTAAGATAGACACAGCGGAAAGCGGCGACGAGTGCATCAGCCTGATCAGACAAAAGCGGTATGACATGGTCTTCCTCGACCACAGGATGCCGGGTAAGGATGGCATTGAGACACTTCAGGAAATAAAAAAGGACAGCGCCATAGACAGCACGATGCCAATAATTGCCCTGACTGCCAACGCCGTTTCAGGCTCCAGGGATATGTATTTGAGCGCAGGCTTTACTGATTACCTGTCAAAGCCTATTGATACTTCGGTCCTGGAAGAGATGATGATCAGATTCCTTCCAAAAGAAAAGGTTCAGAAAACCGATGCCAATGAGAATGCAAAATCAGATGGCGGAAGGACAGATGTGATTCCGGATATCATACTTGGCTGCAGATTGTTTGAAATAAGGAAAGGAATTAAGAACTGCGGCTCACAGGAATCGCTTATGGATACCCTGGAGGCATATTTTGAATCTGCAGATGACAATATCAATAAGATCAGCGAGTATTATAAAAGCGGAAATATCAAGGATTATACCACAAAGGTCCATGCGCTTAAGAGCTCATCTTATATAGTAGGACTTGAGGAGATCGGGGATGCTGCACAGGAATTGGAGAAGGCCGGAAATGAGGGGAATATATCACTCATACATGAAAAGACGGACAGTCTCCTTGGAATGTATAAGGAAGTAACAGAGGTACTCAGAGAAGTATTTGGTACAGAAGAAGGAGATGAGGGAAAAGAACTGATCGAGGATGCAAAGCTCAGTGAAGCCTATTCAGCAATGAAGGAGCTTGCCCAGATGTTTGATTATGACAGCATTCTCATGGTGCTTGATTCTATCTCACAATACAGAGTGCCGGATAATGAAAAAGAAAGGTTTGAGAAACTCAAAACATCTGTAAGAAATGCTGACTGGGACAGTATTTCCAAAGCACTTGAATAATGCAGTTTTAAACTTAAAGGATTAGCATCCTGCGCCGGATTTAACCGCGCAGGATGCTTTTTGTTTCTAAAGTACAGAAATTGTTGGTGCGCTCTCTTTTTAATACTATTTTAATA
>JAILJR010000081.1 GCA_024694565.1 Butyrivibrio sp.
GGGGAGCGGACTGTAGTATCCCGGTCCGGTTCCGAAGGTTTTACGGGAGTCTTTTCGACTCCTGTCTCATCTTCTTCATCACCGGACTCCTGATATCCATCAGGTTCTGTCGGATCTTCAGGGATTTCCAGTCCAGGAGAGTCAGGGTTGAGTGTTTCGTCTAATTCCGCCAACAATCTTCTCGCAGCGCCGGCATCATTCCCTGTACTCGATGCCGGGGTGACCTTACACCAATCAGGCGGGTTGTTCTTTAGTTCCTCTGGTAACAGGCCAGATTGATGACGGCCTGTCTGCGGGCAGAGACCAAACCTCATCAGTACGGCATCTGCTTCTTTGTTCTTCGCAATAATGAGCCGCAGACCTTCATCCTTAATATCCTGTTTAAAGGTCGACAGGGGGATTTCAGTACCGGAGACCTTCCGCATATTGATATCATTGAATATATCGCAAGCTGTCCGTAAAGAACTTGTTATAATCAGCTTACTTGTCTGACGCCGATAATCGGCTGCCAGATACCGGCCATTGCGTAAGCCGATATGAGGTATAAGGGACAAAGGGACCAGCACTTTCATCCTGGTCTTGCAGCATTCAACCGGCAGGATTGTCAAGACCCCTTTTGGTTTTTTTTTACATTGTCCAGGTAAAAGCGTCTGGCACCAATGTCTACGCTAACCCCTAATGCTGTGGCACACTGGTCCAGGGAATTGATACTTCGTTCAAACCCTTCTTCCGTGGTCAGGTCGAAGGTAGCGGTAGGCGGAAGCCCTGTATTTGACCTTGTAATACTATAAACATTTTTACCATCTTCATTACGAGATACCAGAACGACCGCGCATTCTTGTTTCTCCGGATCCATCTCTGCATTTGGCAGAACAGAAGATAGTGCTTCTTCAAGCGAGTCATATTTGCCTGCAAAGACAGGGAGCTCGTCCGGTTTTGATTCCGAGGCTGGCTCTCTGCCGGACTGCGAATAGAGCAGGTACCAGATAAATGGGGATGACTCCTCTTTGCAGTTTTTCAAGAAGCTATCGATGGCATTTGCCTTAGAGGCAACCTCAGATAACTGTTGAGGAGCAATGCACCAAGTGAAATCCCACACTTTATGCAACCATTTATTATAGTCCGGAACATGCCCGAATATTACACCCTTTAACCTTGTACCGTGATAGGCGGGAGGCTTATCAGCGCAGGTGTATATATACAGGGTGGCATCAGAAACCTCCTGCCACTCTTCTACGACCGTTTCAATGAACGTGCCTGGCTTCATACCCTTCGTGTGCACAGCGATATCGGCTAATTCCGTTGCGGTGACCAGAGTGTCCATCATAGAGAGTTGGGTAGCTGACATATCCAGATGATGGTTTAAAGAACTGCTATATGTAATCATCCGGCCTCGTAACGTCCATCCGCACAGATCCCGGTCCGTCAGCGTGGAAAAGATGATCACTTTGACATCATAAGAAAGGTACAGGCCGACTATATAGGGGTTCGAGCTATCATCTCTCTCAACTGTCTGACATATCCATGACCGGTTTCGCTGGGCAGGAATGCCGAGACGCTTCATCGCACGACGAGCCTGGCGCGGGGCTATGTCAAGGTGCTCTGCGAGTTCTTTCGCCGTCCAGGATTTATCCGAATCACTGCTCTCAATGAGGGCACTGACAGAATCTTCTACCAAAGATGGCATTTTAGGGCTATGCTTCCTGGGATAAAGTCCATCTATTCCGGCTTCCAGATATCTATCACGCCACTTGTAGATGGTAGACTCTGATATTTCCAGGATGTTTGAGGCGTTTTTGATGATGGGATTATCCCTAAGCTCCAGAATGATCTTTGCCGGAAGAGCGAGACTCTCGTCAGGACTCGCCTTCATGGCTTCAAGAACAGGGATATCCTCTTCTGGAACAGAGATGGTTTTCCCTTTTCGTGCCATTGTTATTTCTCCTTCCTAATAGTATGAGCCATATCATACTTTAGACAAGTTTCCTAACTCATTGGATGAAATATAATTCTGAAATGCGATATAGAAAACTCATCCTGTTGTTGCTAAATGTGATATAATTTTATTAGCATGAAAGCACCGACAGCAACAAATCATCAGGATGAGCGGCTTTTATTCTACTCTCCTTTCTCGATGAATGCAAAGGTGGCGTTTCACTTTGACTGTAATGGTTAAAGCCTTTACCCTCGATTAGCAAAGCTACTGTCGGTGCTGGATCAGAAAGAAGGCAACTACATGAAAGCCAAAGTTTATGACCATCATACTGTATTTGGCTACTCAGAGAAGAAGTTCCTTCGAACCTTTGGCCTGCATAAATTAGACTTTGTCTATTTGTTGGGCTTGGTAGAAAATTGGATACGGGAAAGATCTCTTCATCCGAAGGGCGGCCATCCTTTTGTTCTCACGGCGTATGACTACCTCGCAATCACTTTGTTGTACATACGTCAGTACCATACCATGGACAGTATGGCAGACGAGTGGGGAGTATCTAAAGGCACAATCTGCAAGGTTTATAACAGCACCATCTCCTACGTGGTTACATCCGGTAAACTTCGGCTACTATCAGACAAGGATCTTTCAGATGGAGACATTGTTGTTGTGGACGCAACAGAAAGCCACATAAATCGTCCGAAAAAAGGCCAGAAGGAGTATTACTCTGGCAAGAAGAAGTACCACACAATCAAGACCCAGATTCTTTTTTGCATGAACAAAGGTTTGATCGTTGGTATCCGTCTTGACAAGGGCCATGTGCATGATTTTGAAATCTTTAAGAGGTCTGAAGCAGCTAATCTTCCTGATGGAGTCAAGGAAATTGGTGATTCTGGCTATCAGGGCTTAGGGAAGCTCCATGAAAACAGTGAAACCCCTATTAAAAAACCTAGAGGTGGAAAGCTGTCGAAGGAACAGAAAGCTTCAAACCAGAAACTGAGTAAGATAAGAATTTGTATCGAACACGTAAATTCATGGGTGAAGCGATTCCGGATTCTCAAGGACCGTTACCGTAACAGAAGGTGCAACTTCTGGAAGCCTATGTTCCTAGCTTGTGTAGTATTTAACTGGAACCAACCTAACATGTGATGTACGATGTTAGCGCATCATGATATGTAAGGTGTTCTGTAAAGCACTTGACAAACGACTATACTAGGAGTATCAGCTTTTTGCTCTAAGGAAATTAATGTATTTTCGCAAAACTCATTTTTGCTAATTTCATGTTTCTTACAAATGCTATAATTATATTTTTACGTCAACCTATTGGATGATTCTATAGTTAGGAAACTTGTCTATACATTCCGGAAGAAGGGCCTAAAGCTGGTGGCAAGACCGGGTGATAAGGTCTCTTATACGAAAAAGAATAAGAGCAAGGGCAACACAAAGCATAAGATTGTGATCGCTGAGTCAG
>JAILJR010000087.1 GCA_024694565.1 Butyrivibrio sp.
TATCATTCTCCGTAAGGCTTTGTATGCTTCTCCTTATGGCATCACCCTTAGTCTTGGCATTCCATGGCAGGTCCTCCGTCTGAAGATATTCATTGGATGAGACGATGACCATATTTTCAATGATGTTTTTCAGTTCACGGATGTTTCCCGGCCATGAATAGTGCTCCAGCGCCTTCACCACGTCAGTCGTAAGACGCTTTTCCTGATCATATCTTCTGTTGTATCTTGAAAGGAAGAACAGCGAAAGCGGAAGGATGTCATCAGTCCTTTTCCTTAAAGGCGGAACTTCTATCTGGACAACGTTCAGCCTGTAATACAGGTCTTCTCTGAAGGTGCCTTCTTTTACCATCACGGCCAGATCTCTGTTCGTAGCGGCTATGACCCTCACGTCCACGGTCTTATGGTTGATGCCTCCTACTCTTCTCACTTCCTTGTTTTCAAGGAACCTCAGCAGTTTCACCTGAAAATCCAGCGGCGTCTCACCTATCTCGTCCAGAAAGATGGTACCTCCTTCGGCTGCCTCAATAAGCCCCTGTTTGCCGGTCTGGACAGCTCCGGTAAAGGCTCCCTTTTCATAGCCAAAGAGCTCTGACTCCAGAAGATTATCCGGTATGGCACCGCAATTGACAACTATGAAGGGCTTATCCTTTCGCATAGAATTCTCATGTATGTATTTGGCAACTTCCTCTTTGCCTACTCCGGACTCGCCCATTACCAGCACCGTGGTCTGAAAGTTGGCAACTCTTCCGGCCAATGAAAGCACAGCCTTCATCTCATCGCTTACGGCAAGTATATGCTTCCCTGAATAATCATCATCCTTGAAGGAATGCATCAGCCTGTCCACATATTGTTTTTCTGCGGTCTTTACTTCCTCAAGCTTTGTTTCCAGATCGTATATCTCAGTGATATCCCTGGCATTTACGACGATCTTTCGGATCTCTCCTTCATCGCCGAATACCGGCCTCCCGGTGACCATTATATGTCTGCCCGACTTAGTTACCTGCCTCAAAGATATAGGCTGTTTTTCTCTGGCTACCACGTAAACGACTGATTCAGGCATCCAAACCGGATTTATGAGGTCCTTCATATATTTGCCTTCCATGTCTTCACGGCTGATCTCTGCAACTCGCTCATAAGACTCGTTGACATAAAGTATCTTACCCTCTTTGTCCGTTACCAGGATACCGTCAAATGATCCTTCAAGTATTTCCTGATAGCTGTCAGCGTCTCTTAATACGTCCTGCAAATCGTTTTTTTTTACTGATGTCTTCATCTTAAACTCCTACAATCAAAAGCACATCATTTATGATGCATTAATTGTATATTATTATGATTAAAAGTGCAAGCATGCATCTTTAACATTGTCAAGATGCATATTCACATCATGCCTATATTTATACTGTGATTTGTTTTTCTCTATGATATAGAAAAATGCCATGGGAAAATCTATGGCATTTTTCTGATTGGGAAATTATTATTAGAAAGCTTCTATCAGTACTTCTTCTACATACTTTTCATCTACTTCTATCGGCGTATTGGAGAGAAGCCTATATTTCATCGTTTCTGCAATCAGCTGGGGGAACATATCCCTGGTTACGCCTACTTCTTCGAGATGACGAGGCATACCAAGATCATCCTCCAATTTATCGATGGCATCTGCAGCTTTCGCAGCTGCTTCTAAATCGGATAATCCATAAACATCTTCTCCTAGTATCCTGGCCACTTCCTTGAACTTGGCAGGATTTCCAACATAACTTTTGCGAAGGCTGTGAGGAAGGATAAGAGCATTTGCCTGACCGTGAGGAACGTGGGCAAGAGCTCCAATAGACTGAGCTATGCCGTGGACTACTGCTACTTTACAGTTAAGAATACCAACTCCCGCCATGTATGCTGCAACTAACATACAACCTTTAGCTTCAATGTCATCCGTAAAGACAGCTTTTCTGATGTTATCAGCAATTAACTTCATAGCGTAAAGATCGAAAGCCTCTCCTACAGGATTTGCACTCTGCCCTACATAAGATTCTATGGCGTGAGTAAGGGCATCAATACCGGTAGCAGCGGCCACTTTCTTCGGCACGGACATTAAAAGCGTAGGATCAAGAAGAGCATATGGGGGAATTATCATATCATCTGTTACTGACAGTTTTTTCTGTTGCTCTGTATCGTCGATTACAGCAGCTGCTGATACCTCTGCTCCTGTGCCTGCAGTAGTAGGTATACAAATAAGAGGCACCCCGGGTTTCTCTGGTTTTTTGGTACCACCAAACAGATATTCCTTTATAGAACCAGGGTTTGTTTGAAGCATGCAAATCGCTTTTGCAGTATCAATTGTACTTCCTCCTCCACAGGCAACACAAACATCACAAGAGGAATTTCTCATGAATGCTACCACATTGTCCACAACCATTGCAGGAGGTTCTGGTACTATTTCAGTAAACATTACATAAGGCATTCCAGTTTCTTCAAAACCATTTATTATCTTTCTTGCTGCTTCATTTTCAAGTAGAAACTTATCTATTAGCAACATGGCTTTTGTTCCACCGATTTGCTTACATAAAGTTGCCGCAGTCTGACTAATCCCAACCCCATATTTAACTCGTGTGAGAGTTCTGAAATTAAAGTCCTTCATTTTTGATCTCCTTTATATTAATTCTTCTAATATACCAATCATTATGTTTTCTTTCCCTTACTGATACAATGTTTAAAATGATAATAGCAATTACTATGCCAATTATTAGTATCTTTTATTATCACATAGTTTAAGCCCTTTAATTAATTGGTATCTAATGATAAAACAATTATTATCTTCGTATTTTTACACTTTTATAAGTTTGAAAAAGTGTTCATTTTTACAATTCACATTGCTCAAAATGT
>JAILJR010000130.1 GCA_024694565.1 Butyrivibrio sp.
ATTTTCATTTCCAGTTTCCGCTTTCATATCCTGTATCGCCTTGGCCGCTTTCTCCGGATTCCTGCAGGCAAGCACCAGCGTATAATCCTTGTCCTTCATTGCAATATTTTTTGCGCACTGGTAACCAAGTCCTGAGTTGCCGCCTGTTACGATCACTGTTCTCTTTTCCATCTTGTTTTCTCCTTTTCATTGTTAATTTTTTACGGTGTAAACTTTATTTCATTTTTTTGCAGGCAAGTCACTGCCTGCAATGGTTTAGTCTGCTTCATTCATCAGCTTAATGTGAACTTCCGGAATTTTTACACCTGAAAAATTTTTAGGCATCTCAAAAGTCGATTTTTTCCTGTAAATAAGCGGTTTTTCTTGCTTATTTACGGGATTTATGTTATACTTTTGTTAAGGCGTAATTACATCTTAACAAGGAGGGGCCATGTATCTTGATTTTTTGGTAAATATTCCCATATACACGGGGAGGATCACCTATCGTAAAAAGGGTGATACCGACTACGTTTACTACGAATACAAACGCATTTATACAAAAGGGACTAACATAACGAACCCTAAAAGGGTCACCATCGGGAAACGGGATAAAGACAATCCGTCCATGATGATCCCGAATGAGAACTACCTGAAGTATTTCCCGGATGAGGATCTGCCGGAGATTAACGAGAGAACCAAACGGAGCAGCTGTCTAAGGATCGGGACCTGGCTTGTCATCAGGAAGATCATTGAAGAGTATAAATTCACAGAAATCCTCGGGAAATATATCAGCAGGAAAGACCTGGGGCTGGTACTGGATCTTGCAGCATACAGCATTGTTGCAGAGAATAATGCCGGTCAGTACTATCCTGATTATGCGTATAACCATCCGCTGTTCTCCAATGACATGCACATTTACAGTGATTCCAAGGTATCTGATCTTCTGCAGTCCATGACTGCTGAGATGAGCGCAGGATTCCTGAATGACTGGAATTCTGCCAGGGACCATAGGGAAAAGATCTATATCTCTTATGATTCCACAAATAAGAACTGTCAGGCAGGAGATCTGGAGATCGTCGAATACGGTCATCCAAAGGTAGATATAGGCGAAGCAATCTTCAATTATGCAGTTGCTTATGATACCTGGAATAAGGAACCGCTCTTTTATGAGGAGTACTCAGGAAGTATCAACGATGTATCCCAGCTGGAGTTTATGATTGGCAAGGCAGCCGGTTATGGTTATAAAAAGGTCGGGTTTATCCTGGACAGGGGCTTTTTCAGCCGCGGAAACATCGCCTGCATGGATAAGAATGGCTATAACTTCATAATTATGGTCAAAGGAATGAATAAGCTGGTGAATTCCCTGATCTTAGAGGTGAAGGGAAGCTTTGAGAATAAATGGGCCATGCACATCGATGAATACGATGTTTATGGGACGACCATCAAAAGAAAGCTTTATGAGACTGACACAAAAGAAAGATACTTTCATCTGTTCCACAGCATTTCCAAAGAAGGCGAAGAAAGGTCTTTGCTGGCAAAAAAACTGCGCAGGATGAAAGCACACCTGATGCAGCATACCAATGAGACGATCGAGTTCGGACCGGGTTTCCAGCATTACTACAGACTTCATTACAATGAGCAGAACGGCGTCTTTCTGTTCCCGGAAGACCGGACAGATGTGATTGAGCTGGAAAATGATCTCAGCGGATATTTCTGTATCATTACTTCTGAAAACATGACGGCAAGAGCGGCATTGAACATTTATAAGAGCCGCGATACCTCAGAGAAGCTTTTCCGTGGAGATAAATCCTATCTCGGTGACAAAAGCCTTAGGATTTATGGTGATTCAGCTGCTGAATCAAAGATCTTTATAGAATTCCTGGCACTGATCATCCGAAATAAGATGTATAACTGCCTGAAGGATGAACTTATGAAGCTGGACAGCCGTCCTAATTACATGACTGTACCGGCAGCGATCCGTGAATTGGAAAAGATTG
Source organism: Butyrivibrio sp. (assembly GCA_024694565.1). GTDB lineage: Bacteria > Bacillota > Clostridia > Lachnospirales > Lachnospiraceae > Butyrivibrio. The sequence goes on from JAILJR010000130.1 coordinate 1,977, forward strand.
AAATGGTACGCCTGACTGATAATAAGTATCGTCTTGATCATGCAGTGACAGCAACCCAGAAGACGATACTGAAAGCGTTCGGAATGGATGCACCCATGGTCAAGTATTATGCAGAAGAGATTAGTAAGATTTTGAAGGGAGTAAAATAAAATGCCAAGAGGAAGAAAAGCAGGCTCTGTGACAGAAACACTCGAACAACAGATAGGAAAGGCGCAGCTGAAAGTCATCAAAACTAAGCAGGCATATGACGCAGCAGTTGGTGCTTTGCAGAAGCTTTTAGACAAGAGAGATGCTCAGCGTAAAGAAGAATTGTGGAATGCAATCATCAAAAGTGAAAAAACTTACGATGAAATCCTGACTTTCATCACAGCCGGTCAGACAACTGAAGAAGAATAAGGAAAAAGCTCATTTTGTGTAAGTTGCACAAGATGAGCTTTTTAAGGTGTAAAATCAGCGGAAGTTCACACTTAAATACTCTCGTCAGCATCCTGATGAACTCCCCGGAATCCTGTTCCCCCAGTTCTTCAAAGATATGTGTCATGTTTCTTTAACTTGACTGAAGTTCATTCATGACATGCTCTCTTCCGGAATGTGTTTGTATCACGATATTATTTCTACTATTTTGCTTTTCTTTTCATC
>JAILJR010000167.1 GCA_024694565.1 Butyrivibrio sp.
TTTACAACTTTTGCTGACAAAAATATGCCAATTTATGAAAAAATATGCCATAAATCGGAGAAATCGTATCTGTCGAAAAATGGCATCTAATACTGAAAAATCGAGGAATAACAGAGGTTTTTGATAATGATAAAAATACTATTCATCTGTCACGGCAATATTTGCCGTTCAACTATGGCGGAATTTGTTATGAAGGATATTGTAAATAAGCAGGGACTCTGGGATGAATTTCATATAGAGTCCTCAGCAACCCACACGGATGAGATATGGAACGGAGTTGGGAGCCCGGTATATCCACCTGCGGTGGAAAAGCTGCGGGAGCATGGGATTGGCACAAGGGATAACGAGCTGGGACTGTCGAAAAAAAGAGCGAGGCTCACTGTCAAAGGAGACTATGAAAGATTTGATTTTATCATAGGAATGGACAGTGCAAATATCAGGAATCTGCACAGACTTTTCGGGAATGACCCTGAGGGTAAGATATATAAGATGCTGGATTTTACTGATAGGGACGGTGATGTGGCAGATCCATGGTATACCGGAAACTTTGATGCTACCTGGAGGGATGTATCGGAAGGCTGTCATGGACTTTTTCGAACGATATTGTCGGACCCTGTGTTTGCAGCTAAGCTGCAAAATAGCTTTTCATCAAAAGAATGGGATGATGAGGAGGAAGAGGAACGGGGACTGATTCATGATGATTTCCCCAGGGGATGAAAATAGTGATACTTACACAAATGTTTTTGTAACTTTCATGCAATCTTTGTTCAATTTAACACTTTAACTTCATGAAGAATATGTTAAGCTACTGATTGTGTTTTTTGGAAACGAAATTTTCAAAAATATGACCAGTAGTTTATTTTATGCGAATTATTGGAAACGTGATGTAAGTCTTGAGACCGGCGGAGTAAAAGTATCCGGAAAAACTTCACGTATAATACTATGATGTTGAGGTCAAAAGCCACCTTGCGTCTCCATGGCTGTGCATATTGTACAATCGCTTCGGGCACGCTTTCGCCTCGTGGCGGTACTAAGACACCAAAATACGGTGACTTAGTACCGACGAGCTCATAGGGCATCTCAGCCTCTTGTGCAATATACTCATCCGGAGCCGGTCTTGCGAGCTTTTGTCGGACAATTCATACTATGTACTGACAAGTGACAGATGAACAAGAATCACAGGAAATAGGACAGATAAAAACCTGTGCATATACAGGAGAAAAAAGTGTCAGTAAAAAACGGTGCATATAGAGGAGAAAAAGCGTCAGTAAAAAAACGTCGCATATAGAGGAGGAGAAAAAATGGCAGTAAGGATAATGACTGATTCGGCCAGTGACATATCACAGGAGCTGGCAAAAAAGTGGGGGATAACGGTTCTTCCATTAAAGGTGAGATTTGGAGAAGAGGAATTTCTTGATGGAGTGACACTTGTGGGCAAGGATTTTTACAGGAAGCTTGTTGAGACTGATGAGGTTCCGAAGACCAGCCAGATCTCGCCCTATGAATACTCAGAGGAGTTCAGAAAGGCAAAGGAGGCAGGGGATGAGCTGATCTATTTCTGTCTTTCCTCAGGTGTTTCAGGGTCTTATCAGAGTGCATGCATTGCGGCAGATGACTTTGGAGAAGGCATTTATGTTGTGGATACCAGACAGTTCTGCATCTCGGAATATATTATTGTGCAGAGAGCTGTGCAGCTTAGGGATCAGGGAAAAAATGCAAAAGAGATCCTGAAGGTTTTGGAAAATGAAATGAAAAAGGTTCACGTTATTGCAGTCTTTGATACACTTGAGTACCTGAAGCTCGGAGGCAGGATATCTTCTGCTGCGGCAGCTATCGGAAATCTTCTGACGATCAAGCCGGTAATTACAATAGAGGATGGGGCAGTCAAGATTATAGGTAAAGCGAGGGGTTCTAAGAACAGCCACAACATGCTTATGGAGTTTGTGGAAAAGACAGGCGGGATTGATTTTACAAGGCCGATCTGTCTTGCGTACTCCGGTTTTTCTGACGATATACTGATGAAATACGTGGAGGACTCAAAGGCCTTGTATGAAGGAAACGAAGACAAGCTTCAGTACGCGATAGTGGGAGCTACAATAGGAACTTATTCGGGCCCGGGAGCCATAGCGCTCGCCTATTTCGAAAAATAGTAGTAAAATATAGGGAAACACTGACTTGATCAGTGTTTCCCTATATTTTATTACAACGGTGCTATTGGAGGAGGTTATACATGTTAAAGGACAACAAGATCTGGATTGCTAACAACGAGGCCGGGGACAACATTTTTCTTTTACCCAAAATGGCCAACAGACATGGGCTTATTGCCGGGGCTACCGGTACCGGCAAGACCATAACCCTGAAGGTGCTGGCCGAGTCCTTCAGCGACCTGGGAGTCCCTGTTTTTCTTGCGGATGTCAAGGGGGATCTGTCAGGAATGGTGCTTGAGGGAGCAGACTCTGAGGATATGCAGAAGCGTATCCGGAGATTCGGACTTGATGAAGCGGGATTTAAGTATCAGAGATATCCTGCAACCTTCTGGGATGTATTCGGAAGCCGGGGCATTCCGCTTAGAACCACTGTCTCCGAGATGGGGCCGCTCCTTCTTTCGAGGATACTCGGGCTCAATGACCTCCAGAGGGATATACTTTCCATTGCTTTCAAGATTGCGGATGACAACGAGCTTTTACTGATCGACACCAAGGATCTTAAAGCAATTCTCAATTACATTTCGGAAAACAACAAGGAGTTTGCCGCTGAATATGGCAATATCAGCAAGGTTTCAGTTGCGGCCATCATGCGGGCGATAGTGTCGCTGGAGATTGCAGGCGGAGAAAAATTCTTCTTTGAGCCGGCACTCAATATCAGGGACTGGTTCTGCACAGGCACGGACGGAAAGGGGATGATAAACATCCTTGATTCCACGAGCCTGATAAATAACGGAACTCTTTATGCTACCTTCCTTCTCTGGATGATGTCCGAGCTCTTTGAGACACTTCCCGAGGTGGGAGATCTAGATAAACCCAAGATGGTATTCTTCTTTGATGAGGCGCATCTTCTTTTCAAAGACATGCCCAAGACCCTGATGGACAAGATTGAGCAGGTTGTCAAGCTCATAAGGTCAAAGGGTGTGGGAATCTATTTTGTAACCCAGAATCCGAGAGACATACCGGACGGAGTTCTTGCCCAGCTTGGCAACAAGGTTCAGCATGCACTTCATGCGTATACTCCTTCTGATATGAAGGCGGTCAGGGCAGCAGCAGATTCCTTCAGGGAGAATCCTGCGTTCAAGACGGCAGAGGTGATAGAGGCACTTGGCACAGGAGAGGCAGTTTGCTCCTTCCTTGATGAGACCGGAACCCCCACTGTCTGTGAGAAGGTAAAAATCCTTCCTCCACAGTCCAAAATGGGAGGTATCGATGATGACCTGAGACAACGCGAGATAAAGGGGAGCGTACTTTACAGCAAGTATTTCGAGCCGCATGATCCTGACTCAGCTTATGAATTCCTGGAGAGAAAGGGGATAGCTGATGCACAGGAGGCAGAGAGACTTAAAGCAGAAGCTGAAGAAGCAAAGCAGAAGGCAAAAGAGGAAGCCGCTGCCGCCAAGGCTCTTGAAAAAGAGAAAGCTGCCGCTGAGCGAAAGAAAAAACAGGCCATGAAGTCTGTCGGAAACTCTGTAGCCGGTACTGTTGGCCGTGAGGTTGGCAAGAGCGTGGGAGGTACCTTCGGTAAATTTGGAAAGACCCTGGGAGGGAATCTTGGCGCCAGCCTGGGTAGAGGGCTTTTATCAACGCTGTTTAAGAGCTGAAGCATTATTGTTCATTTGCTGCCGGGCAAATGAGTGTGAAAACTGTATGTTTAAATATTTTACCTGGCTCTGAATCGATACAAATATGTCTGCAAAGGTTATACATGCACCAAAATCTGACATTTTGATAGGAATTTTTCAAAAAATCGAATAAAAATTGGGACAATCCCCCACCGCAGGAATGTGTACGAGACAGTGCACATTCCTGTTTTTTGTTCTTGGGGGATTCCAATCAAACCCAGTGTTTATGCGGGTTTCCGAGTTTATAAATATTTAATTTTAAAGTTTTAAAACCCTATTGTTAAAGCAAAAATGATGCTATATAATGGTGACAGGTGGTAAAAAGTGTAAAAAAGTGGTGACAAGTGGTAGAAAAGTGGTACAATAGTGAGTGCAGCGTTCAAAGGAGAATACAGCCATTCCATAGACTCAAAGGGAAGGCTCATAATTCCAGCTAAGTTCCGCGAACTTCTCGGTGACCAGTTTGTGGTAACTAAGGGGTTTGACGGATGCCTTTTTGTGTTCGCCGAAGAGGGCTGGAACAGCTTTGAATCCAAGCTGCAGGCACTGCCGATGGATAAACCCGAAGCCAGAATGCTGAGCAGATTTTTTATCGCCGGAGCAATTGATGCCGATGTTGACAAGCAGGGCAGGATACTTCTTCCGGCAAGCCTTTTGAAGCATGCGAAGATTGACAAGGAGGTTGTCATAGCAGGCGTCGGCAACAGGGCTGAGATCTGGAGCAAGGCTGAGTGGGAGAGCGCAACTACCTTCGATGATATCAACTCCATAGCCGCCAAGATGTCTGAATATGGTTTGAGCATCTGAAATTAAATGCCCTGGTACAAAAGCAGAGTGAGTGATTATGAGGTGCAATGGAATTTAAACATTACTCGGTACTCCTGAAGGAGTGCATTGACAATCTGAATATCAGACCGGACGGCATTTATCTGGACGGCACACTTGGCGGAGCAGGGCACTCATTTCATATAGCTGAAAGGCTCTCAGCCAACGGTCACCTATATGGGATAGACCAGGATGAGGATGCAATACTTGCAGCGACAAAGAGGCTTGAGCCTTTTAAAGACAGAGTCACAGTTATAAGAGACAACTACGAAAATGCTGTGGACAGGCTTAAGGAACTTGGAGTCAGGGGCGTCGACGGAATTTTATTAGACCTTGGAGTATCATCCTTTCAGCTTGACAACGCGGAGAGAGGCTTTACTTATAAAGAAGATGTTCCTCTTGACATGAGGATGGACAGAAGGCAGGAGCTGACAGCGCTTGACATAGTCAATGACTATTCGGAGACAGAGCTCTTTCACATAATAAGGGATTATGGTGAGGACAAGTTTGCCAAGAATATTGCAAAACACATCTGCGCTGAACGGCAAAGAGCACCCATAGAAACAACAGGACAGCTCAATGACATAATAAAGGCTGCTATACCGGCCAGAATGAGAGAGAAGGGCGGACACCCCTCAAAGAGGACTTATCAGGCTATAAGGATAGCACTGAACCGTGAACTGGATGTTCTGCAGAATTCACTGGATGCTTTTATAGATTTCCTCAATCCGGGAGGGAGGATATGTGTCATAACCTTTCACTCGCTGGAGGATCGTATAACCAAGAACAGCTTCAGAAAAAATGAAAACCCATGTACCTGTCCGCCGGATTTTCCAGTGTGCGTGTGCGGTAACAAGTCTAAGGGGACGGTGATCACAAGGAAACCAATCCTGCCGTCAGAGGATGAGCTTAAAGAAAACAAGAGATCCCAGAGCGCCAAGCTGCGCGTGTTTGAAAGAAACTGATAAAGGCCGTCCGAAGTTGGCGGGATCATTTATAGGTGAGCCCGGATGCTTTTTCTGAATAAAGGAGATAAAGTCCGGCGGCAGAAATTTTTTTTGAATATAGTTTTCATCCTGAGCGGATATTTATAAAAGAAAGGAGGCTCTGACATGGCAAACGAATACATTCGCGGTACTTCTGTAAGGAAAAATGCCAGGGTTCGTAATTCGGGATACATACACATGCAGGAGCCTTTAAGGCAGCACAGAAAGCACAATATGAGCCTGGGCTATCTGGTGTTTCTGAGCGTTGCCATGGTATTTATGGTGACTACGCTTGCATGGTATATTTCACTTCAGTCAGAGATCAAGAATTCCGTAAAACACATCGCAGTTCTTGAAAGTCAACTGAATAATTTGAAACAGGACAATGATGAGGCGTATAATAGAGCTAACGGAAATATTGACCTCGATGAGATAAAGAGAATTGCCATCCAGGAATACGGTATGACCTATGCCTCAGAAGGCCAGATCGTGCGATATTCCGACGGCGGAGGAAACGACTATGTAAGGCAGGTGGCTCCGATTCCTGAGGTCGCAAAAAAATAGAAGGAATATAAAAGTAATAAATGAAGCAAAATAAGAAGCCTAATAGCCAGAGATTTACGATAGGAATGAAGAAAAAGCTGGTAGTACTATTTACCCTGGTACTACTGGCTTTCGTTGGATTAGGGGTGCGGCTGATCCTTATAACGAAAAATAACGGAGAGGAGTATGAGAAACAGGTACTTTCCCAACAGAAATATGATTCGACTGCACTGCCCTTCAGAAGAGGAGAGATACTTGATTCAAACGGAACCATTCTTGCATATTCTGAGAAGGTCTACAATGTGATCCTCGATGCCAAGCTCCTTCTTCGCGATGAGAAATTTCTTGAGCCGACACTCAAGGCTCTTGTGACTGAGTTCAAGTTGGATGGAAGCTCCATAAGGTCATATCTTGCTGATCATCCGACATCGCAGTATTACGTTCTTGCCAAGAAGCTGTCGTATGATGAGATAAAGCATTTTCAGGATATGATTACTCCGGGTGAGAAGGATTATGACTCGAATATTCAGGGAATCTGGTTTGAATCCAGCTATATACGCAAGTACCCGAACGGCTCCCTCGCAAGCGATATTATTGGTTTTACTTCCGGTGATAATGCGGGAATGTACGGACTTGAGGAGTACTACAACGACACACTGTCGGGGACAATGGGACGTGAGTATGGATATCTCGATGAGGATTCAAACCTTGAGAGAACGACCATCCCTGCCACTGACGGTGACAGCATTGTGACAACAATTGACGGAAACCTTCAGAGCATTGTTGAGAAGCATCTTCAGGAGTTCAACGATCAGTATGCAAATAACGTCAGACAGGCTAACGGAGCCAACAATGTAGGATGCATCATGATGGACATCCACACGGGCGACATCCTGGCTATGGCGAGCTATCCGGGGTATGATCTGAATAATCCCAGAGACCCGTCGCGCCTTATCGGTATGCCGGCAGTGGATGAAAAAGGCAATAAGCTGAAGGGGGATTCAATTTTTGACTCCGGAGTATATATCACGGAGGAGATGCTTGAAAGCTTTTCGGATGAGCAGCTCTATCAGAACTATAATGCACTCTGGAAGAACTTTTGTATAGCAGATACATACGAACCGGGATCGGTTGCCAAGCCCTTCACGGTTGCAATGGGGCTTGAGTGCGGAGCTATTACGGGCAACGAAGTCTATAACTGCAAAGGAAACCTGGAAGTAGGCGGATGGAAGATAAAGTGCCACAATGTTTATGGTGACGGAGCGGTATCTGTCCAAAGGGGAATAGAGATTTCCTGCAACGTAGCCATGATGCATATTGCACAGGCAATTGGTATAAGTACCTTTACAAAATTTCAAAAGGACTTCGGCTTTGGGCTTAAGACCAATATCGATCTTGCAGGAGAAGCGAGGACAGAGGGACTTACATACAGCCCGTCAAACATGACACCGACAGACCTTGCCACCAACTCCTTTGGTCAGGGCTTCAACGTCGATATGATAGAGATGATAACCAGCTTTTCATCTCTGATAAACGGAGGCTATTATTTTGAACCTCACATTGTCAAAAGAATTGTTTCAAGCAGCGGAGCTACTGTCAAGAATGTTGAACCGAGGATACTCAGACAGACAATATCGCCGAGTACATCGGAAAAGATAATTGAGTACTGCAATACGGTTGTCACAGGACCGGGAGGAACCGGCAAGACTGCAAGACCGGCCGGCTACATGATAGGCGGTAAAACCGGAACAGCCCAGACTCTTCCCCGCGGAAACAGACAGTACGTGGTATCGTTTATGGGATATGCACCGGCTTCCGATCCGGACATTGCAATCTATGTGGTTGTTGACAGATGTAACTACGTTATGCAGGACGATGCCAAGTTTGCAACAAGGATAGTCAGAGCGGTGCTTACAGAGGCTCTGCCATATCTTAACTACCCGATGACCGAAGAGCTTTCCGACAAGGAAAAAGCAGAACTGGAAGAACTGAGAGCCCAGATGGTTACATCTCAGACCGCTCCGGGAGAGGAAGCTGCCGCAGAGGGAGAGTCAACTGAGAGCAGCGAAGAGGCATCAGAGGAAGCCTCTGATGCACCTGTGGCAGAGGAGAAGCCATCAATATGGGAGTCATTTGAGGTTGATAAGGCAACCGGGTATTACATAGACCCCAATACGGGAGGCCTTATCGATCCGGACAGCGGTTATGCCTTTGGAGGGGATGAGCTTCCTGATTTTTCAGGGGACTCTGCCTCACAATCTGACAGCGCTGCCGGTTCTGGTTGAAACTAATAATTTGTAACTATTCTGAGCCGGACGGAAATATTTGAAAATACATATACCGAGCCGGCTCGTGCAGATGCATTTTCAAATATTTCCATTTGGCGGATTTCCGAGACGTGGCTCTGAATAGTTGCAATAATTTTAAAATCTGGAGATGATCATGGAAAATATGGCTTATTTAACTCATTGTCTTTTACCTGTTCTCATTGCCTTCCTGCTTGCAGTAATCATTGGCCCGCCGGTAATAAATATGTTAAGGCGTCTTAAGGCGGGACAGACTGAGAGGGCAGAGGGGCTTGAGTCTCATCAGAAAAAGACCGGAACTCCTACAATGGGAGGCGTGATATTTCTTTTTCCGGTTGTGCTGATCAGTCTTTTGTTTGGCGCTTCATATAAGGAAGTGATCCCTATACTGATACTCACAATCGGATTTGGCATAATCGGCTTCGTTGATGATTATATTAAGGTAGTAAAAAAACATAATCTTGGACTGAGAGCATGGCAGAAGATGCTGGGGCAATTCATAGTTGCCATGCTGTTTGCGATTTATATAAGTAATTTCACCACAATTTCACTTGCGATGAGGGTTCCGTTCACGGATTATATCCTCGATTTTGGCTTTTGGAATATTCCGATAATGTTCTTTATTGCACTTGGAACAGCTAACGGAACCAATTTTACGGATGGTGTTGACGGCCTTTGTGCATCGGTGACGGCAGTGGTTGCGGGCTTTTTTGCAATAGCGGCCATGTACTACTCATGTAATGGGGCAGAGGTGGTGTCAAGTGCAATGCTTGGAGCGCTGCTTGGCTATCTTGTCTATAACGTGTATCCCGGAAAGGTTATGATGGGAGACACGGGCTCCCTTGCGATAGGAGGCTTTGTGACCTCCACGGCGTATGTAATGAAGATGCCTGTCTTCATCGTGATCGTTGGCTTTATTTACGCTTTTGAAGTGATTTCGGTAATCATGCAGGTGTCTTATTTCAAGCTTACTCACGGAAAGAGAATATTCAGGATGGCACCCATTCATCACCACTTTGAAAAGGGTGGATGGTCTGAGACCAAGGTTGTAAATGTTTTTACAACGGTGACACTTCTTTTATGTATGGTGGCTTATCTGGGACTTGGAAGTGCAAAGTGATATGTGTAAGCCGCAGGCTGTTGTGAATCACAGAAAAGGAATATGAATATGAAAAGAGAGATCAAAGGAAAAAGAGTTCTTGTAATCGGGTCGGGCATGTCCGGCGTCGGCTCCGTCAGACTCATAAATGAAGTTGGTGCACATGCAGTTCTCCTCGAGGAGAATGACAAGGCGACAGAAGAGGAGATAAGAGAAAAACTCCATGAACAGGACAGGAAATCAACAAGGATAATCATAGGAAAAATCCCGGATGAGATACTGGACACAATTTCTCTTGTGGTTCCAAGCCCGGGGGTTCCGCTGGATGCACCAACGGTATTGCGCATAAAGGAAAAGAATATTCCGATATGGAGTGAGATAGAGCTGGCCTACAACTTCTCAAAGGGATGTATGGTGGCCATCACCGGCACAAACGGTAAGACCACTACGACGACGCTGGTCGGTGAGATAATGAAGGCTTACTATTCATCAGTTTACGTTGTTGGCAATATTGGGGTCTCCTTTGCGGAAAACGCACTCATGATGAAGGATGACACCGTTATCGTGGGAGAGATAAGCTCCTTCCAGCTGGAGGCTGTTGAGAATTTTCATGCACATGTTTCTGCGATACTCAACATAACTCCTGACCATCTGAACAGGCATCACACGATGGAGTGTTATGTTCAGATGAAGGAAAATATAACAGTAAACTGCACGGATGCTGATACCTGCGTCCTGAATTATGACAACGAGTACACAAGGGACTTTGGCAAAAGATGTCCTGCCGGAGTTATCTTTTTCTCAACAAAGGAAAAGCTTGAAGAGGGACTATATCTCGAGGGTGATGAGATAGTCATGGCTCTTGGAGGCAGGACTGTTAAGGTGATGAACATCCATGAGATGAATCTGGTAGGAATCTGTAATGTGGAGAATGTTATGGCAGCAATTGCAATCTCGCTTTCCATGGGAGTTCCTCTTTCGACAATACTTAATGTTATCCGCGATTTTAAGGCAGTGGAGCACCGGATTGAATATGTTGCCACCAAGAGGGGAGTTGATTATTTCAATGACTCAAAGGGTACAAATCCGGATGCAGCGATTCAGGGAATCAGAGCTATGTCAAAGCCGACAATCCTGATCGGAGGTGGCTACGATAAGGGAAGCGGGTTTGATGAGTGGATTGAGGCCTTTGGCGACACGGTTAAGCTCCTTGTTCTTATCGGGCAGACGAAGGAGAAGATCGCTGAGTGTGCCAGAAAGCACGGCTTTGAAAATTTCGTTTTTAAGGACAGCTTTGAGGAGGCCCTTGAGTTTTGTACCGCAAGTGCATCAGAGGGAGATGCGGTACTTCTCTCACCGGCATGTGCAAGCTGGGACATGTTCAAGAGCTATGAGGTGAGGGGAAAGAAATTTAAGGAGTATGTAAACAGGCTTAGTGACTAAAATGTATTGACCGTCCTGGGGGATCCGTAAAAAGGACTACTACTTGGGACCAATTTAAGGGGGGATAAAATTGGCAAGAGCAGCAGCGGTTTTAAGAAGAAGATGGCAGGAGACTTATATTGACTACAGTCTGATATTTATCATTATGTTTCTTGTGGCATTTGGGCTTATCATGCTCTATTCCACAAGTGCATACGAGGCAAATCTGGATTTTGGGGATTCGGCATATTATTTCAAGCATCAGCTTTTTCCTACACTTTTGGGGCTTGTGGTGATGATTGCTGCCTCATATTTTCCTTACAAGGTTCTTGCAAGGTTTGCTATGCCGATATATATTTTTGCGGCAGCTCTTCTTGTGCTGATCATTCCGTTTGGAAAAACTATCAACGGAGCAAAGAGATGGATTGTTATCATGGGAATTTCAATTCAGCCTGCTGAGGTAGCCAAGGTTGCAACCGTTGTCTTTACCGCAACCATGATAGTAAGGCTGAAGAAAAATCTGGTGACGCCCAAAGGCTTTGGAACGGCACTTCTGTTTCCGACGATACTTGCGGGGATGGTTTATATCATCACCAGAAATCTGAGCTCAGCTATTATCATCATGGGTATTACAATGCTGATGCTCTTTGTGTCGACACCAGGGTACAAGCTCTATGTTCTTGCGGCTTCCGGAGTCCTTGGATTTGCAGCTTTGCTTGTTTTTATCATTTCAAACTCCAAGCAGACGAGCGGGATGAACTTCCGTTTTGAACGTGTGCTTGCATGGCTTGATCCTGCAGCGTATGCGTCCGGCAAGGGCTTCCAGACACTTCAGGCACTCTATGCCATAGGCTCGGGCGGTATCTTTGGCAAAGGGCTTGGCGAGAGCATGCAGAAGATGGGCTTCATACCTGAGGCGCAGAATGACATGATCTTTTCAATCATCTGTGAGGAGCTTGGTCTGTTTGGGGCTATTGCTGTAATGCTCATGTTTATACTTCTCATCTGGAGATTAATGGTAATAGCCAATAATGCTCCGGACATGTTTTCAGCTCTTCTCGTGATTGGTGTTATGGGACATATTGCGATTCAGGTGGTCCTCAACATAGCAGTTGTCACAAACACAATTCCGAATACAGGTATCACACTGCCTTTTATCAGCTATGGCGGATCGGCTGTAATTATCCAGCTTGCTGAGATCGGTATCGCCCTTAATGTGGCAAGAAATATAGGCAGAGAGTGAGTTGATAGTTTTACATGGCAAAGAATAAACGTAAGCTAAGAAAAAAAGAATACACGGAGTACGAAAGGTATGATGGGTACGATGATTATGAAAGCCCGCCTCCCGGGAAGACGCCGATAAATGAACGTATAACCCGCTCCTTTACCCTCCACAGAAGTCTTTATATAATAGGAATTGTTCTGGTAGTTCTTATCATTGCGGGAGTGGTGGCGTTCAAGTATATATATGATAATTACACGATAACGCACATCTATGTTACCGGTAATACGCACTACACGAATGATGAGATAATCGATATGGTCATAGATGACACAATGAGTCATAACTCACTGTTTCTGTCTTTGAAATATCGCAATAAGAGTATTGAGAATATTCCTTTTATTGAGAAGATGAGTGTCGATATAGTCGCACCTGACACCGTCAGGATCAATGTGTACGAAAAAGCGATAGCCGGCTACATTGCTTATCTGGGAAGGTACATGTACTTTGACAGAGACGGAATAGTGGTGGAAAGCTCTTTTGAGTCCTCTGATGATGTTCCGCAGGTCATGGGTCTTTCCTTCAATTACTGCATCATGCATGAGAAGCTCCCTATTGAGAACCAGCGTGTGTTTCAGGAGATACTTGACGTGACTCAGCTGCTGTCCAAATATCAGCTTAGGGCCAACAGGATATTCTTCGACAGCGAATACAATTTATATCTTTATTTCGATGGGGTAGAGGTCAGTATCGGTACAAACAAATTTATTGATGAAAAAATAATACAGCTTCAATACATACTTCCGGAGCTTAATGGCAAGTCTGGAATATTGGAAATGAAGGATTATGATGCCGATACCAAGAACATTACTTTTGAAGAAAAAAAGCAGTAAAACTTTGTGAAAAAAATGAAAATTATATTGAAATTAGTTGATAATTAACACAAAAAATCGTATCATTACTAATAGGAACCTAGTTGGTTTATGAAGGAGGAGCTACCCTTGCTTGAGATTAAGACAAACGAAGCCGAGAATGCTTGTAAGATCATCGTCGTTGGCGTCGGCGGTGCAGGTAATAACGCTGTAAATAGAATGGTGGAAGAGACGATAACAGGTGTTGAGTTTATTGGTATCAATACTGATAAACAGGCTCTTCAGTTATGCAAAGCGCCTAAACTCTTACAGATTGGTGAGAAGCTCACAAAGGGTCTTGGCGCAGGTGCCAAGCCTGAAATTGGACAAAAGGCCGCTGAGGAGAGTGCTGAAGAGATTTCAGCTGCTATAAAGGGTGCGGATATGGTATTCGTAACCTGCGGAATGGGCGGTGGAACAGGAACAGGTGCTGCACCTGTTGTTGCCAAGCTTGCTAAGGATATGGGAATCCTTACTGTTGGCGTTGTCACCAAGCCATTCAGTTTTGAGGCACGTGTGCGTATGCAGAATGCCCTCCTTGGCATACAGAATATCAAGGCTGCAGTTGACACACTGATTGTAATTCCAAATGACAAACTTCTTCAGATCGTTGACAGACGCACAACGATGCCTGATGCTCTAAAGAAGGCTGATGAAGTTCTTCAGCAGGCTGTTCAGGGTATTACAGATCTGATCAATGTTCCTGCAGTTATCAATCTGGACTTTGCTGATGTTCAGACGGTTATGAAGGACAGAGGAATTGCGCATATCGGTATCGGATCAGGCAAGGGTGACGACAAGGCTTCGGATGCAGTTAAGATGGCTGTAGAGAGCCCGCTTCTTGAGACTCAGATCAACGGAGCTTCAAATATCATCATCAATATCTCCGGAGACATTACCCTTACAGATGCATCTGATGCTTCAGAGTATGTGCGTGGTCTGGCCGGCAATGATGTAAATATCATATTCGGTGCAATGTACGACGAGTCCAAGACAGATGCCTGCACGATCACGGTAATTGCTACCGGAATAGAAGATATGAATACACCTAATACTGCTGTTAATCAGGCAATAGCCAATCAGCAGGAGGCCGCAAAGGGTGGTCACAATCCGCAATCTTCTATAGGATCTCACGACATGGGTGGAGGACAGAGGATTATCAATTCAGCGGTTGATCTGCAGCAGCAACAGCAGCAACAGCGTCAGTCGATGATACCGCCTATGCAGCCACTTACCAGCGCTCCTGTTCAGCCGACGATCAATACGATCGGGTCACCAACGTCAATGCAGCAGCATCAGCCGGCTACATCTTCAGCAACAAGGCCGCTGACACTTAACAGACCTCCAGAGATCAGGAGTTCTGTAGAGCCAAGACCTCTCAAGATTCCGGATTTCCTTCAGAAAAAATAAAATCACAAACCTCCGCGTAAAGCGGAGGTTTTTTGTGCCTTTGTTTACCTTATTCTGTGGAAATGGTGCAAAATAAGTGTTACAATTATTAGTGTAATAACACTAATAAACGTTCAACATATAGTGGACATGTCAGTACAGGTTAAAGGAGAAGAATAAATCATGAAGTGCCCATTCTGCGGAAAAGACGACACAAGAGTTATTGACTCAAGACCGGCGGACGAAAATACCTCCATAAGGCGTAGAAGAGTCTGCGATTCCTGTGGCAAAAGGTTTACGACCTATGAGAAGGTTGAGACAATTCCACTCATTGTCATCAAAAAGGGAGATATCAGGGAACCCTATGACAGGTCCAAGATTGAATCTGGTGTGCTTCGTGCCTGCCACAAGAGACCTGTAAGTGCGGAGCAGATCAGCAAGATAGTGGACTCAGTCGAGACCGAGGTTTTCAACATGGAACAAAAAGAAATTCCATCAAGAGCCATCGGTGAAATTGTAATGGACAAGATCAAAGACCTTGATCCCGTAGCTTATGTAAGATTCGCATCCGTATACCGCGAGTTCAAGGATGTCAACACCTTCATGGACGAGCTGAAGAGTGTCCTGAAAAAGGAATCTGACGGAAACTGATAAAAATGAATGATTAAAGTGGCCAGCCCTGACCGGGCTGGCTGTTTTGTTGCGCTCATACTGATTTACGCCAAGGCACTTGACTTTTTTTATATTAAACCGTATATTGAAGAAGTTATAACAACTTAATAAGAGGAGGAAGATTTGTTACATGAAAAGAGGAAGTTTTAGCAGAAGGATATCTGCCATTCTTCTGATGATCGTGATGACAACACTGACTATTGCATTGAGCGGATGCTCAAGCGACAAGGCAGGGGATTCTTCTAAGCTTACTGTTGGAATACCTCAGGACATTGACAGTCTTGACCCCCACTATGCAACCGGGGCAGGAACTAAGGAGGTACTGTTTAACGTGTTCGAAGGACTCGTTAAACCCGACGAGAACGGTAATCTTAACCCTGCTGTAGCCAGCGAGTACACGGTATCGGAAGACAACAAGGTGTACACCTTTACACTGAGAGATGGCATCAAGTTCCATGACGGAAGCCAGGTTACAGTAGAGGATATCAAATATTCTCTGGACCGCAATGCGGGCACCGATGGATCTGAACCACTTATCTCAGCTTTTTCCCAGATCGAAAGTGTAAATATTGTAGATGACAGCCATGTAGAGGTTGTGCTTAAGGAGGCAGACTCTGATTTCCTTACACAGCTTACTGTTGCCATTATCCCTGCGGCCAATACCGACCCCGCTACCAAGCCGATCGGAACCGGTCCGTACAAGTATGTATCCAGTTCACCTCAGGAGAACTTTGTAGTGACAAGGTTTGATGACTACTGGGGAGAGAAGGCATTCATCAAGGATGTTACCTTCAAGATTGAGGCAAATGCTGATGCAGTTGTCATGGATCTGAAGGGCGGATCCATTGACATGTATGCAAGGGTTACAAGTCAGCAGGCTGCTCAGCTCGATGATAACTTCACACTTTACGAGGGAACCATGAACCTCGTTCAGGCGATGTATATCAACAATGCAGAAAAGCCCTTTGATGATGTCAGGGTCAGACAGGCACTGTGCTATGCTATAAATCCGCAGGAAGTAATGGACTTTGTTTCCGATGGAGCAGGAGCTGAGATTGGAAGCGCAATGTTCCCTTCATTTACAAAGTATTTTATGCCTGAACTTAATGACACCTATGACACGGATACAGCCAAGGCAAAGGAACTGCTGATCGATGCGGGATACCCGAATGGCTTTGAGTTTACCATCAAGGTTCCGTCCAATTACCCTCAGCATGTGGACACAGCCCAGGTTCTTTCTGAAGAGCTCAAGAGCATTGGTGTCACAGCCAACATTCAGGAAATAGAATGGAATACATGGCTGTCTGATGTTTATTCGGACAGGAATTATCAGGCAACTGTTGTGGGAGTTGATGCTTCAACACTCTCGGCAACATCTCTTCTTGCAAGATATGTCTCTGATGCTGGAAGGAATTTTGTGAACTTCAACAGCCCGGAGTATGATGAAGCCTACAAGGCAGCACTTGCAAATTCAGATGATGCAGAAAAGACAGAGTATTTCAAACAGTGCGAGAGGATTCTCTCAGAGCAGGCTGCCAGTGTTTACATCCAGGATCTTCCCGAGTTTGTGGCACTTAACAAGAAGTTTACAGGATATGTATTTTATCCGCTGTATGTGCAGGATATAAGTAAGATAAAGCCTGCAGAATGATATTTTTTATTAAAAACTATGAGAGGCTTCTAAGGAGCTGCTTACGGTACCCTTAGGGCTGAAGGCGAGGAAACATATATGAAATACATCATTAAGAAGCTATTTATGATGATAGTGACCTTACTGGTCGTTTCTATATGCGTTTTCCTCGCCTTTAATATTATTCCCGGAGATCCGGCGCTCAGGATGCTTGGAACAGAGGCTTCACCGGAGCTTGTGGAGCAGACAAGGCAGGAGATGGGGCTGAACGATCCATTGCCTGTAAGATATGGAAGATGGCTTTTTGGCTTTGTACAGGGAGATTTTGGAACTTCCTATAATTACAAGATACCGGTTAAGGATATGGTGATAAGCAAGGTGCCTATCACTCTGACAATGGCTGTGATGGCCTTTTTACTCACAATATTGATATCAATTCCGCTTGGGATATTGACAGCCCGGCATGAGGGAGGACTGCTGGACCGCATACTGATGGTCACTGATCAGATTGTAATGTCCATTCCGCCTTTCTTTTCGGGAATCCTTATTACACTGATTTTCGGGATGGTGCTAAGGCTTTTTACTCCGGGCGGCTTTACAAATTATACAGTTGATGTTGGAAAATTTATCAGATATCTGTTTTTCCCTTCACTTGCAATAGCTCTTCCAAAGGTGGCGATGACTGTAAAGATGCTAAGAGGAAGCCTTTTGGACGAGTCGATGAAGGACTACGCAAGAACTGCTTACAGCAGAGGAAACAACACCAATGGTGTTCTATACAGGCACGTCCTCAAAAATGCAATGATACCGGTCATCACCTTCCTTGGAATGGCACTTGCCGACATGGTGGCAGGAAGCATTGTAATCGAGCAGGTATTCAGTATTCCGGGGATAAGCAGGATACTGATGACAAGTATAAGCAACAGGGATTATCCTGTGGTGGAGGCTATCATCATGGGAATTGCCATGATAGTTATTTCAGTGAATTTCCTTGTAGACGTCGTCTACAGGATTGTTGACCCAAGGATAGGACTTGAGGAATGAACAGCTACAAAAAGGCTATACATAAGAACTTTAAAGAGAATACGTTTTTCAGATGGGGCTGTATTATTACTGTATTGATCCTTCTTCTTGTGGTGGTGGGGCTGTTCTGGATGCCTTATGAACCCACCGCCATGAATGCTGCGGAAAAGCTGAAGGGAATATCTTTAAGGCACCCCATGGGAACTGACAATATGGGAAGGGATGTTCTTAGCCGCGTTATGTACGGGAGCAGGATAACGCTTCTTATCGCTGCAGGGACTGTAGCAATAGGAACGGTCGCCGGAACGATAATAGGCGCACTGACTGGATATTTCGGAGGCATGCTTGATGAAATAATCATGAGGATCATAGATGCTCTTTTTGCATTTCCAAGTATACTGCTTGCCCTTGTCATCGTCAGCATTTTCGGGATAGGGTGGATTCAGCTCCTGCTTGCACTGGGTATTGCTTTTGTCCCGAGCTTTGCAAGGATTGTAAGAGGAGAAGTTTTAAGGTGCAGAAACATGGACTATGTAGAGAATGCACGACTCCAGGGAGTGTCCGACTTCAGGATGATATTTGTGCATATACTTCCCAACATAAGGGGAGTGCTTATGTCGTCCATCCTGATAGGCTTTAATAATGCAGTGCTTGCTGAGGCCGGGCTCAGCTATCTGGGCATAGGCTCACAGCCACCATATGCAAGTCTTGGAAAGATGCTCTCTGATGCCCAGCAGTACATGTTTGGAAATCCAAGCTATGTCCTGTGCCCTGGCATTGTTATTGTACTTATGGTCCTTGGCTTTTCGTTTCTGGGAGAGGGAATCAGCAGATGGAAATAATCCTGGATGTAACAGATCTTCATATAGAATTTCATGACCATGACCAGCCTGAAGTAGCAGTTGAGGACTTTGACCTTATGCTCGGCGAGGGAGAAATAGTAGGTATCGTCGGAGAGTCAGGCTCGGGGAAGAGCATGAGCGCTCTTGCCATAGCAGGTCTTTTAAACAGAAAAAGCCTTACCAAGAGCGGGAGGATCATGTTTGACGGAACAGACCTTCTGACCTGTGACAGAAAGAAGCTTCGCTCCTATCAGGGAGATGAGATATCAATTATCTTCCAGGAGCCCATGACGAGCCTGAACCCGGTCAAGAGGATAGGCTGGCAGGTTGAGGAGTCTCTTTATATCCATCACAGGGAGATTTCAAAAGAGGACCGCAGGAAAAGAGCAGTCGAGATGCTCGGGAGTGTAGGTCTTGCTGACGCAGAGAACGTCTATTATATGTACCCGCATGAGTTGTCAGGCGGAATGAGGCAGAGGGTGATGATCGCTGCAGCTATGATCGGAAATCCCAAGATACTCATAGCAGATGAGCCAACGACAGCTCTGGATGTCACAGTACAGGCTCAGATAGTTGAGCTTCTGAAGAAGATCAACAGGGAGAGGAATACATCAATTATCTTCATTTCCCACGACCTGAGCCTGGTAAGCCAGCTGTGTCAGAGGGTGATAGTCATGCAGCATGGAAATATTGTTGAGTCGGGAAGATGCAGTGATATTTTTTCAAGACCAAGGCATCTTTACACAAAGCGGCTCATTGCCGCCATTCCGAGAATAGATCTCGGAGATGATAAGGATAGAAGATGAGTGAAGATATTTGCTTAAGAGCGAGTAACCTTTCTGTCTTTTATAAGAACAGGAAGAGAAAGCTCTTTTCAAAGAATAAAAAAATACAGGCGCTCTTTGATGTATCCTTCGAGATGAAGGATGGTGAGGTACTGGCTATAGCGGGCGAATCCGGATCGGGCAAGTCAACGCTGGCAAGGACAATAGTCGGTATAAACAAGGATTATACAGGCGAGATTTATCAGAAATATGACAGGCCCCAGATGGTCTTTCAGGACCCATACAGCTCGCTCAATCCGGCTAAAAAGATCGGCTGGCTTCTTAAGGAACCCCTCAGGGTAGACAGAAGCTGCAAATGGTCAGAAGCTGAAGCGCAGAAAAGAGTCGAAGAGATAATGGAAGAGATAGAGCTTCCGCTTGCAATTCTGGACAGGTATCCAAGTCAGCTCTCGGGCGGGCAGAGGCAGCGTGTCTGTATTGGTATTGCACTTATGAGATCGCCTAAGCTATTGATTGCTGACGAGCCTGTATCGGCGCTTGATGTAACTATCCAGGCTCAGATACTTGAGCTTATTGATAATCTTCACAGGAAGCATGGGATATCGATAATCTTTATATCCCATGACCTCAGGGTTGTATACAAGGTAAGCGATCATGTTCTGATCATGAAAAACGGCCGCGTTGAGGAATACGGAAGCACCAGGCAGGTATACAGAGAACCTCAGGCAGAGTATACAAAACAGCTCCTTAAGGCTGCGGGAATAAAATGATCCTGCAGGACCGGTATGCGTTCTGGGACTGTTGCTCCATAAGATAATTGACAGCAGATAAAAAGGCAAAAGAAAACCACCCTTTAATGGGTGGTGTTTTTTTGGGAGGAGGGGTTGCCCAGTGGGGAACCAGACAACCCGTGTATGAAAAAAAGTATTGTTGGGGGTTCAGAAGTTATGTCCTTCTGATGTATATTATGTTACATGGAAATCGTTACCAAATTGTGTCGGAAATCTAAAAGAAATATAACCTATTCTAAAAATAAAAGTAACAATGTATAACCTATTTGGTATCTGATTTTTTGTTTTAACGGGGCTTTTGGCGCGCTGTAATAATGTTTCATTTTTTACAAATTTCACATATTTTACATGTCTTTTTCCATGAGAGCAATGGTAATATAGAATCAGATAAGTGGAATTTACAACTCATTTTGAGTTATATCAGGAGGTATTGCTATGAGTCCGGTTTCATCAGTTCAGGGATCATCGGGATATTCACCATATTCTGTCATTGCCGGTGGCGGTCAGTTTAACAAGGCAGCCCAGGGGGCATCAGAGCTTGCCATACAGGAGAAAACCAAGGCACAGGTTGGAGGTCTTGATGCAGGCAGGGAGAATATGCAGTATGCCAAATCTGCATTGAATGTTGAGGATGGCGCAATGGAGGGAATCACTGATTTCCTTCAGCAGATTAAGGAAAAATCAATAAAGGCCATGAATGGAACTCTTTCTGATTCCGACAAGAAGACGGTTCAGGATGAGATAAACGAGATGATGAAGGGCATTGAGGAGGCTGCAGGTCAGGCCAGTTTCAATGGAAAAAATCTCCTGAATGGCTCTACACAGGATATGAAGGTTGCATCAGATGGAAATGGCGGAGAGGAGAGTGTACCAACCGCTGATTTGAGCCTCAAGTCACTTGGTCTCGAGGGCTTTGATGTAACCAAGAAGGATGTTGACATCTCCGCTATTGACAAGGCACTTGAAAAGGTTCAGGGAGCAAGGACCAAGGCAGGAGCCCAGACTAATGCCATTGAGGCTGCAATGACCTACAACTCGCATGCAGCAATGGAGCTCAACGGCTATCAGGTCAACAAGGAAGAGGAGCAGACAGTTAAGGCATATCAGGATATGAAGACAAGGCAGGTACTTGATAACTACCAGATGACACTCCAGAATCAGCAGATGAAGGACGAGCAGGACAAGGCCAGAAATATTTTCATGTAAAGCTAAACAGGAAACACTACTTTTCAAGCTTGAACTGATGCAGAATTTCCGGCAGGAATTATTTTACGTAAAAAGCTAAACATTCACCACCGTGTTTTACAAATGGCGTCGGCGTATATCATATATACGTCGGCGTCATTAGTTTTATTGGTATAAAAACTAATTTTTCTTGACAGATGCTTAGATAAATTATAAACTAAAATGTATTTTTTACAATCTTTATAGACGGGTGGGTTAAGAAGCTATGAATACTAAGACACTTATGTACATTGTTAAGAGAGTTCTGCTTGCCATTGTTACGGTCTGGGTGGTTATCACTGTCACCTTTTTTGTAATGCATGCAGTTCCTGGTGGACCATTTATCGGTGAAAAGGCGGTGAGTGAGTCCGTAATGAAAGCCATGGAAGCCAAATATGGTCTGGATAAACCTCTGGGTGTCCAGTACCTTACTTACCTTAGTGATATAGTTACGAAGCTCGATTTTGGACCTTCACTTAAGCAAAAAGGACGTACTGTCAACAGCATCATTTTTGATGGAATGAAGACGTCAGCCAAGCTTGGTCTCATCGCTGCAATTATTGCACTGATATGCGGAGTTATCCTTGGTTCAATTGCGGCACTACGGCGTAACAGGTTTATCGACAGGATCATAATGATCATTACAACTGCATTTGTATCCATGCCTTCGTTTATCATGGGGTCACTTCTTCTTATTGCCTTTGCAATTAATCTTAAATGGTTTCCGGCTAACGGCGCTGCCAAGAATGGTCTGGTACTTCCCGTGATCACACTTTCGCTATATCCGATGGCCTATATTACAAGGCTCACGAGGTCCTCAATGCTTGAGGTTCTTGGCCAGGATTACATCAGGACAGCTAAGGCCAAGGGAGTATCCGGGGTCAAGATAATCTTTGGTCATGCACTTAAAAACTCCCTTATCCCGGTCATCACATATTTTGGACCGATGCTTGCGGGCATAGTTACCGGTTCCCTTGTCGTTGAGCAGATTTTTGCTGTTCCCGGCATAGGACGTGCTTTCGTCAACAGCATCACAGGAAGAGATTATCCTCTTATCATGGGGACAACAATTGTCCTTGCAACACTTATTGTCATCATGAATCTGATAGGTGACATACTGTACAAGGTTGTTGATCCGCGAATTACATTAGAATAAGCATCAGGAAGTAAATTGTTTTGATTGGAGATTGAGAGAATGGATATTTCAAAGTTAAGTGCACAGGTTAATATGGATGATTTTATTCCTGCTACCGATGAAGAAAAAGAATATATGGTGCAGATGCGCCCATCATCGACCTTCTTTAAGGATTCTGTTAAGAGGCTGCTGAAGAATAAGGTGGCAACGGTCTGCTTTTTTATCATACTGATAATTGCTCTTGGAGCGATTTTTATCCCAATGTTCTGGCCGTATTCATATGACAATATGCTTGGAATGGTTCCGGGTAAGCCGGTAGATAACAGCTTCAAGGATCTTCGTCCTTTCGAGTATGGTAAATCAGAGCTCAAGAGGATTGAGGCGGGCGAGTCTGTTGTGCCGCATATCTTTGGCACAGATTCTCAGGGCCGTGATTACTTTATCCGTGTGGTTTACGGAACACGTATTTCACTTGCAGTAGGCTTTTTTGCCAGCCTTATAGTACTTGCTATTGGAATGACGATAGGCTCAATAGCAGGATATGCAGGCGGGGCGGTGGATCTGGTCATCATGAGAATAGTAGATATCATCTATTCGCTGCCTGATATGCTGATGGTAATATTGCTGTCGTCGGTATTGAAGGTTGCGATGCAGGGGGCACTTGACGGGACGGTACTGGCCAAGATCGGCTCCAATATCATAAGCCTTTTCATAGTATTTGGTGTGCTCTACTGGGTGTCCATGGCACGACTGATCAGAGGACAGATCCTATCACTAAGAGAGCAGGAGTACGTGCTTGCAGCTCAGGCTACAGGTGCAGGCGGTAAATGGATCATCCTAAAGCATCTGCTTCCGAACTGCTTCTCGGTTATCATCATTTCAACAGCGCTTCAGATCCCAAGTGCGATCTTCACAGAGAGTTATCTGTCATTCCTTGGGCTTGGTGTTAACGCTCCAATGCCTTCACTTGGTTCACTTGCTTCTGATGCACTTAACGGTATTTCATCATACCCTTACAGACTTATCATTCCTGCGATTGTTATATCACTGATAGTTCTTTCGCTGAACCTGTTCGGTGACGGACTTCGTGATGCATTCGATCCCAAGCTTGATACCTGAGCCGGTTGTGCATCACAGGCAGCTCATATGTTAATGTTTTGCGGAAACACATTTGAGCAAAAAGACAGGTAAAATGATAATTGCTTTTATAACAGTTCCTTAGGTCCACAGTGCATATGCTTTCCTTGATCTTCAAGGAATCAGTTATTACGACTGCCTGATATCTGAGGAATTAATGTATCCTAAATTTCAAATCTGAAGGGAGTAAATGATGAGCTTACTTGAAGTAAGAGACCTGCACACCTCATTCTTTACTGATGCCGGTGAGGTTAAGGCAGTTAATGGAATATCTTTTAATCTGGACCATGGTAAGGTTCTTGGAATAGTGGGAGAGTCGGGAAGTGGAAAATCAGTTACCGCCTACTCAATAATGCAGATTCTGGCAAGTACCGGAAAGATAGTTTCCGGTTCCATCAAGCTGGACGGAATGGAGCTTGTCGGCTCCGGCGAGAAGGTGATGAAGACAGTAAGAGGCAATAAGATATCCATCATTTTTCAGGATCCCATGACCAGCCTTAATCCGACATATACTATCGGACATCAGCTCATGGAGGCAATTCTCCTTCATACCAACAGAAATAAGGAACAGGCGCACGCCAGAGCCATTGAGATGCTAAAGCTCGTAAATGTCAATGAGCCGGAAAAGAGAATGAATCAGTATCCTCACGAATTCTCAGGAGGAATGAGGCAGCGTGTCATGATTGCCATGGCGCTTGCGTGTGAGCCTGATATCCTCATAGCAGATGAGCCTACAACGGCACTTGATGTTACAATCCAGGCCCAGATTCTTGACCTTATGAGGTCTCTTCAGAAAGAGCTGGGAATGGCTATTATCATGATCACGCATGACCTCGGTGTTGTTGCACAGATGTGTGATGAGGTAATCGTCATGTATGCAGGCTCCATCTGTGAGCAGGGAACAGCTGATGAGATATTCTACAACCCATGTCATGAGTATACAAAAGGGCTGCTGCGTTCAATACCCACTGAGGGCAAGGATGGCAAAAAGCTTGAGCCTATAACAGGTACGCCTATCGATCTTCTGAATATGCCTAAGGGATGTCCTTTTGCACCAAGATGTGATAATGCAATGAAGATTTGTCTTCGAGAGAGAGCAGAGCGCATGCAGATAAACGACGATCACGCTGCAGGCTGCTGGATGAATGTTAAAAAGCAGATGGAAGGCGGTGCAAAGGCATGAGCGATAATAATGAAAAAAAGACTCTTGTTGAGGTGAAGCACCTCAAGGAGTATTTCAATGTAAATGTTGGTTTTTTCAAGTCAAAGCCGTTAAAGGCAGTGGATGACGTATCCTTCTCAATCAAGAAGGGCGAGACCCTTGGACTTGTAGGTGAGTCAGGCTGCGGCAAGACCACTGTAGGGCGTACTATACTGAATCTGTATAAGCCTACAGCAGGAGAGATCTGGTACGATGGCAAGCTCCTGAAGAGCAAGGATGACATCAAGGAATTCAGAAAGAAAGCAACCATGGTTTTCCAGGATCCATATTCATCACTGAATCCCAGGATGACGGTTTCGGATATAATTGCTGAGCCACTGGATGTTCATCATCTGTATAAGACAGAGGAAGAGAGAAGAGAACGGATTCTTGAGCTAATGGGGTATGTGGGGCTCAACTCTGAGCATGCATCAAGATATGCCCATGAGTTTTCAGGTGGACAGCGGCAGCGTATAGGTATTGCAAGGTCGCTTGCTGTGAACCCTGAGTTTATCGTCTGCGATGAGCCGGTATCAGCTCTGGATGTTTCAATCCAGGCTCAGGTCATCAATATGTTTGATGAGCTTCAGGATAAGCTGGGACTGACATATCTCTTTATCGCCCATGACCTTCTTGTTGTTCGGCATATAAGTGACAGGATAGCAGTAATGTACCTTGGCAAGATGGTTGAGCTGGCAGATGCAAACGAGATCTATGACAGACCGCTTCATCCCTACAGCAAATCACTCATATCAGCTGTTCCTGTTCCGGATCCCAAGACCGCAAGGAGCAACAAGAGGATAGTTCTGTCAGGAGATATCCCCAGTCCTATGAATGCACCTTCAGGATGCCCCTTCAGGACCAGGTGTCAGTACGCAAAGCCTGAGTGTGCAGAGAGCATGCCACAGTTCAAAGAGGTTTCCAAGGGACATTTCGTAGCCTGCCACAGGACGTCTGAAATCAATTAAAGACTCTTTATTGTTCTTGTCGGGGGTGTTTAAGCTGTCAGCAAGATCGCGACAGGCCTGGGCGAATGCATGGCTGACAAATGTAATAATGGGAAATATAATATTTTGTATTGATCAAAAATGTGGTATACTAAATATTGTATATCACGTTTTGATATATTAATATTTTCATACTTAAGGAGGATAGTTATGAAAAAGAAGTTAGTTTCTTTGGTACTTGCTTCAAGCATGGTACTAAGCCTTGCTGCATGCGGTTCTGATGCAGGAACACCTGCTTCAACCGATGGCGGACAGACAACAACTGAGGGGACAGATACTGCTGCTAAGACAGAGGATAAGACCGATGGTGATACAGCTGCTGCTCCTGCTGGAGAGCAGGTGCTCAATGTATGTCTTGCATCTGAGCCTGCATCACTCGATCCTGCACTCAACTCAGCAGTAGATGGTGCTACGGTAATCAATCATCTTTTTGCAGGTCTGGCAAAATGGGGACAGGATGCAAACGGCAATATCGAGCTTCAGCCTGACTGCGCAGAAGAGCTTGTTGAAGGTGTTACGAATGATGACGGAACAGTTACTTACACCTATACACTTAAGGATGGCCTTACATGGTCTGATGGAAAGCCTGTAACAGCAGGAGACTTTGTTTTTGCATGGAATCGTGCTATCAGCCCTGAGACAGCAGCTGACTATGGTTACATGTTTGAGGTAGTAGATGGTTACGCCGATGGAACACTTAATGTCAAGGCAATCGATGACAAGACACTTGAGGTAACACTTGCCAATACAGTAGCTTACTGGGATGAGCTGCTTGCATTCCCTACATATAAGCCGGTTCGTGAGGATGTGGTTTCCAATGATGCATGGGCTACAGATCCTTCAACATTTGTAAATAACGGTGCTTACACCATGACCGGCTGGGAGCACAACTCAGTGATCACTCTTACAAAGAGAGATGACTATCACGATGCTGATTCAGTTACAATGAATGAGATTAACTTCTATCTCTCAGATGATGCCAACAACCAGCTGGCTAACTTTGAGAACGGAGACTGGGAGTTTATCGATGATGTTCCTACAAATGAGATCGCATCATTAAAGGACAAGTATCCTGATGAGTTTGTAACAGCAGGTCAGCTTGGAACATACTATGTATGCTGGAATATCAATGAGGAAATCCTTCCGAAGTCAAGTTCACTTTCAGGCGTTGAAAAGGAAAGGGCAAAGGATGAGATCAGAAAAGCTCTCGGGCTTCTCATCGACAGAAACTATATAGTTAATGATGTAGCACAGGGTGGACAGGTTCCTGCTTCTTCATTCGTTGCTATGGGTCTTACAGATGCTGACGGATCACAGTTCTACGAGAATGCAGGCGGCAACAGCTTCAGGGGCTACTATGATGTATCTGAGGATGCATATGAGGGCAACTGGGCATCAGCTCTTGATACACTTAAGAAGTATTACACATTTGATGATGCTACCCAGCAGTTCACTGACTTCCCTACACTTACATACCTCTACAACACATCAGAGGGACACAAGGCAATTGCTGAGGCTATTCAGTCAACATTTGCAGGCGTTGGCATCACAATGAACCTTGAGAACCAGGAGTGGGCTACATTCCTTGATACACGTAAGGCAGGCAACTATTCAATTGCCCGTAACGGATGGCTTGGCGACTACAACGATCCTATTTCCTTCCTTGACATGTGGACAACACAGTCAGGCAACAACGATGTTCAGTTCGGTAAGGGTGCAAACGCAGACGTAAAGGCTTACTCACTCGACATCACAGACCTTGGCTATGACACAAAGGTTGAGGACGGAACATGGTCAGAGACATATGATGTTCTCATCAGCGACATCAAGACCTGCACAGATCCCAAGACACGTTATGCACTTATGCACAGAGCAGAGGATCTTCTTATGTCAACAGGATGCATCTGCCCTATCTACTATTACACTGATCTTTACATGATCAGCGACAAGGTTAAGGGCTTCTTCTCAAGTCCTCTTGGATACAAGTACTTCATGTACTGCACAGTAACAGAGTAATAGTTTTACATGTCTGAACTTAATTAAGGGGCTGCCGCAAATTTGCGGCAGCCTCTTTTAAAAGGAAAAGGTCAGTGAAAATGAAAACCATTTATCACTGACCTTCTTTTTTAATCCTGATTAAAGCTTTTCGGCCGGATTTTTGCGGCAGAGCAGCAGCTTCTCCGGAAAGCTGTGCCATTCCCCGGAAGGGCTGAGGAAAAAGCTGATTCAATCTGTAATCACTCAGATCTCTGCAGCTCTCTTAAGTGCTTCGTCAATATGCGGCTTGAAGTTCTCTCTGCCGACCAGGTCCACAAAGCCGTCTTTTTCCATGGTGTTCATGGGCTGCTCGTTTACGTGGGAGAAGATGAGCTGGATATTGTTCTTTTTACACTTATCATAGAGCTGTTCAAAGGAGTGCATGGCTGTGGCATCGATTGCAGGTACACCACGCATTCTTATTACAAGCGCTCTTGTGAAGTCCTTGAATCTTATGCGGGAAATCATGTCAGCATCGCCGAAGAACATGGGGCCGCTTATCTCATATACTCTGACATGCTTGGGGATGTCACGAAGGCCCGGGCCGTCCGGATCATCCTCAGGGTCGTAGTACTTCCAGCCCTTTACCCTTGATTCTTCGCTCATTCTCTTCATGAAGAGGAGGCAGGCAAGGATCATTCCGACTTCTATGGCAACCACGAGGTCAAAGACAATGGTGAGTACAAAGGTCAGTACAAGAACAATGATGTCGCTCTTTGGTGCAGTCATCACAAGGTGAACGAAGGTCCTCCACTGGCACATGTTGTAGGCAACCATAAATAGGATGGCGGCGATGGTTGGCATCGGTATGAGCGCTGCATAGGGCATCAGTACAAGCAGAACAAGTACGAGACAGAGTGAGTGGATCATGCCTGCAACCGGAGTTCTTCCGCCGTTCTTGATATTGGCTGCAGTTCTGGCAATTGCGCCTGTAGCAGGGATTCCACCAAAGAGGGCAGAACCGATATTGCCTGCACCCTGGGCAATGAGCTCCATGTTGGATCTGTGCTTTCCATCAATCATGCTGTCTGCAACAACACAGGAGAGCAGTGACTCGATTGCGGCGAGGATGGCAATGGTAAAGCCGTCACTGGCAACTGAGCTTATTGCATCAAATGAGAAAGCAGGAAGTCTGAAGGTCGGGAGTGCACCCTTTATCTCATAAAGGTCTCCAATGGTGTTTACATTCAGGTTTAGGAATTTTACCATACAGATTCCGATTATAACAGCTACGAGAGAGCCGGGAATCTTCTGGCTGATCTTTGGCCATACAATCTGGATGGCCAGGCAGATGACACCGACAAGAAGCGCAGACATGTTGATGGTTCCGATACTTAATGCTATGGCTTCAACCTTGTCCATTGTCTCAACCGTACTTATTCCTGCGGGATATGTAAGGCCAAGAAAGTCCTTTATCTGACCTATCAGAATAGTAACTGCAATTCCTGCAGTGAATCCGGTGGTGATAGTGTAGGGTATGAACTTTATCAGTGTCCCAAGTCTGAAAATCCCCATCAGAATCAGGATTACTCCGGCAAATATGGTGGCGAGGGCAAGCCCCTCCATTCCCTTGGTAGCCACAATTCCTGCGACGATAGTTGCAAAGGCAGCAGTCGGTCCCGCAATCTGGACTCTCGATCCTCCAAGAAACGATATAATGAAGCCGGCGACTATGGCAGTGTAAAGACCCTCCTCAGGTCCCACGCCGGATGCCAGTGCCAGCGCAATAGAAAGCGGCAGGGCAATGATCGCGACAATGATCCCCGCCACAAGGTCCGATACAAACTGCTTCCCACTGTAGTGCTTCATAGTAGTGAAAAGCATAGGTTTTAGCTTATCTTTTTCCATAATGATCTCCCTGATTTGGTTTTATAAGTTTCCCGACAAAGAGCCATGTCAATACATGCCTTAAGGTCAACCGGGCTCGTCGGTAGCAGACTTTACTGTAAACCATTTCAAAAGCAACTTCAATGGCAAACTTGCTTATTTTGTCCTGAGCCTTTCGCCATTTTTTGGTGAATTATGCATCCGGTGAACTTTTCCATAAATAAATTGTATATTTTTTATTGATTAAATCTTTATAAAATACCGATTTCGTGGAGATAATTATGTTAAAATGGTAGCGTGTGTATGTATACATACTCCTGCTTATGCTTATTGTGGATAATTAGAGGTTTGATTACTGACGAAAATTTTACATATTTACGAAAGGGCATTGCATGAACAAGCTGCGAAAAAAAATGAAGATCAGTGAATCAATGGCTGCAATGCTGTTACTGACTGCACTTTTGATAGTGACAAATATCTTTCTGGGGCTGTTACTTGTTAAGGAATTCAATGGTGCCCTGAAGGAGCAGATAGATGCCAGGATGCTTGATATCTCAGATACGGCAGCCGCTATGATAGATGGAGATGAGTATGCACTGATCAGAACTGAAGGCAAGGACTCAGATAGTTACAACAGGGTCTATGACATTCTGGCTCATTTCCAGAACAATATCGATCTTGAGTACATCTACGCCATGGTTCCTTCAGATGATGGCACTTTTGTTTTTGCCGTAGATCCTTCCGATGAAGATGTTTCTGAATATGGACAGCCGGTTGTGACTACGGCTGCTCTTGTCATGGCAGAAAAAGGGATACACGCAGTTGATGATGTTCCGTATAGTGATTCATGGGGAAGGTTTTATAGCGCATATTCACCCATATTTGATTCTGACAGGAAGGTAGTAGGCGCTATCGCTGTAGATTTCAGCGCCGACTGGTATGATGCCCAGCTCAACAGAAATCTCAAGATAATACTGACCGCGGTACTGTTTGTTACGATTGTCGGATTATTCATCATTGTCTTTTCAACCTCGAAGATGAGGTATAAGGAAGAACTAAGAAAAAACAATGTTCTGGCCAACAAGATGATAACCGCACTTGCATGCGATTATCGAAGCGTTTACTACGTAGATATTGATTCTGACAATGGCGTGTGTTACAGCGAGCACTCCAAGATGGAGGGCGGTCTGAAGGCCGGTGAAGAATTCAGGTATCTGCAGACCTTCAAAAAGTATGCAGAGGATTTCGTGACGGAGGAATACAGAGATGGATTCCTGAGCTTTATTGACCCGGATTCCATAAGGGAGAATCTGAAAAATGAGGCGATTATCGCCTTCAGATATCTTGTGAACAGAGGAGGAAACATATCCTACGAGATGCTCCGTATGGCCGGTGTAAGAAGGCCTGAGGACAGGGATGATCACATTGTACATGCAGTAGGGATAGGATTTACGGATGTTGACAGTGAGACAAGACAGACTCTTGAACAGAGAAAAGCTCTGATTGATGCCCTGAATATTGCTGAGGAGGCCAACAACGCCAAGACAGCTTTCCTCTCAAATATGAGTCACGAGATCAGGACTCCGATGAATGCAATCATAGGCCTTGACCGGCTGGCGCTGGATGAACCCGGTACTCCCGATAATGTCAGGGAATATCTGGAACAGATCGGCAGCTCTGCTGAACATCTCCTTGCAATCATCAATGATATCCTGGATATGTCAAGAATTGAATCGGGAAAGATGACGATCAAGAGCGAAGTGTTTTCTATAAAAGAGCTGACTGACCAGGTTAGCACACTGATAGGAAGCCAGTGCAGCGAAAAAAAGATATCCTACACCAAGGTAATTGACGAAGAAGCACAAGGCTGTTATCTGGGGGATGAGACAAGGCTGAAGGAGATCATAATAAATATCCTTTCAAACTCCGTCAAATATACTGAGCCCGGCGGAAAAATTGATTTTTCGGTGAAGAGAACCGCTAAGTTTTCAGGGAGAGCGACACTTCTTTTTACTATGTCAGACAACGGCATTGGTATGGATAAAGATTTCATCCCAAGGATTTTTGATTCCTTCTCTCAGGAGGATATGTCCGCAATGAACAAGTTCGGAAGCACAGGACTTGGCATGGCCATCACAAAGAACCTTGTGGATATGATGAACGGAAATATTACTGTGGAGAGCGAAAAGGGCAAGGGAACAACCGTCAGTGTTGTACTTACCTTTGAGATGGCAGCCGCTGAGAAAGAACGAGTACCGCACGGAGAAAAAGATAAGGACAGGAAAGAACGAGTACCGACCGGAGAAAAAGATAGGGACAAGGAAGAACCTGTACCGCCCGGAGAAAAAGATAAGGACAGAAAAGAACCTGTATCGCCCGTAGAAAAAGATAGAGACAAGGAAGAACCTGTACTGCCCGGAGAGAAAGGTAAGGATAAGAAGGAAGCGTTCACCTTTGACGGAAAGAGGGTCCTTGTTGCCGAAGACATGGATATAAATGCACAGATCCTTTTAAAGATACTCAGTAAGAAAAATATTGAGGGCTTCAGGGCTGAGAACGGCAAGCTCGCATATGAGATGTTCAGGGATTCGCAGCCGGGCTACTTCGACGCTATCCTTATGGATATGAGAATGCCCGAGATGAACGGGATAGAAGCTACAATTGCTATCAGGGCTCTGAACCGTGATGACGCCAAAAACATACCAATAATCGCATTGACAGCGAATGCTTTCGATGAGGATGTTGAGAGGAGCATGCAGGCCGGGCTTGATGCTCATCTGAGTAAGCCTCTGCAGCCGGCCACGATCTTTGAAACAATGCAGAAACTGATTGAAAAGAAATCTGAGAAGGGAAAGGAGGGGTAAGCTTTTCAGAAAACAGAACAGAAGCTGTACCGGGCGGGAAAAGATACCTGTCTCCAATAAACGTATGGGCCTTGTCTTTTGGTTGTGCTGTGGGATGGGGAGCTTTTGTGATGCCCGGAACCACATTTCTTCCAAAGGCCGGTCCCTTAGGAACCTCCATAGGACTTATAGTGGGAGCGCTGGTAATGTTCATCATAGAAGGGATGATGCCTCGCTGGTTTGAAAAGGTTGACGAGTACAAGACACCGGTAAATGCACTTAAGTTCCTGACACTGATATCCCTGTTTATTCCCCTTCTGGGAAGAACTGCAATAGGCTGGATAGTAGATGTAAACACGGTGGGGGCGACGATTGCCTATGCTTATACATCTGTCTGCGCCTATATTGAGGGCGGGAAAGAAAAAACAGAACAGTTAAGATCACCGGACTACTTGGCTTTTTGATCTCTGTGCTTTTCTTTATCTATTTTATGATGTGGTCGGCAGAGGCAATGTCCACAGAGAGTTATCTTATACTGGCTTTCTGGAGCATACTTGGTTTTCTGTATTTCAGGTTTGTATTTGCAGTTGACAGGGAGAAACGGTTCGGTAAATCCACCATCGTATGGATATCACTTCTGTTTTTGATCTTCTTTACCTCGCTTATGTGGGTTAAGAACGCCACTGACGACATTACAGAGCAGGTCATAAAGGAAATGAGTTCCTATTATGAGAAGAAGAGCGGAATAACGAATCCTAATATTTTGGAGGATACAGAAAACTACATAGAGGCTCTTCTTGAAAGGGGTGATCTGACGCTGACACGTAATATCTTCATCCAGATGGGTCTTGACATTGCAGCTCTCTTCATTATGTTCAGCATCTATTCGATAATCACCAGGAGGGAAAAACAGGCTGAGATAGAGTCAACCAAGGCCACTGCGACATTGTGTCAGTAGTCATAATCTACATACGCCTTGCAAGAAAGAGCGGCTACAGATTTGTAAAAATGGTATGTGAGGATCCAAGAAATGCATCGATCCCTATCATAGCCGTCTCTCCAAGTGAACCGACAACAGAAGACCTGATATGCTTTGAGTACGGGATATCCGACTTCATAACGCCGCCGTGCCCATGGGAGCTCTTATCCCAGAGAATTTTCAATGCCATAAGGGCAAAGGATTCAGCGACCTTCTACGAGATAGAAAACATGCTGAAAAAATTGCCCTGCAATATCTTCCTCAAGGATGCCGAGGGCAAATATGTCTTTTCAACCCAGTATTGGGACCACTTTGACAGGAGCAGCGATCCCAACTGGACCATTCGCGGCAAGACAGATATTGAGGTCAGAAAAAACAAGGAGAATGCAAAGAAAGCCCACGAAAGTGATCTTTCCATACTTGCTACAGGCAGGGGGCGCGCTACACTATTGAGGAAGAGACGAACGGAAAACAGGAGTTTTATGAGCTTGTAAAGGAGCCGGTCACAGATAAGGATGGGCATATAGTAGGAATAATAGCCCAGGTCAGCAATGTCACCGAGCTTGAGACTCTTCGAAGACAACAGAAAATGTAGCAGGTAAATAGCAGGATACCGCTGGAGCACGTTCCCCGGCGATCACGGTATCCGAAAGAAGCCGGAATGAGCAGGAGAAGCCGGCGCTTATAGAGGAGGAACAGTTATTGGCTAAAAAAGATACTGTTTTTGAGGAGAGACTGGCACAATATGGCGATGAGCTGAAGTGGCTGTACAGCGAACTTTATTACAACGACATGCATGCATATGAGTATTTTGTATCCATGCTCCGTGAATTCTATGATCAGCGCGACAAAGAGCTGAAAAAATGGGATAAGGAAAAGGAAGCGGATCCTGACTGGTATAAGGGGAGCAATCTTCTTGGAATGCTCATGTACACCAACTGCTTCGCCGGTAATCTTAAGGGTGTCAGGGACAGGCTTGACTATATAGATGAGTGTGGTGTCAACTATATTCATCTCATGCCTCTTCTGGAGAGTCCCAGGGACAGAAGCGACGGAGGATATGCAGTCTCTGACTTCAGAAAGGTTGAGCCGGAGCTTGGAACAATGGAGGACCTTGCAGCCCTTGCTAAAGAGTGTCGCAAAAGGGGCATGAGCCTGTGTCTTGACTTTGTTATGAACCATACAAGTGAGGATCACGAATGGGCGATACGAGCAAGAAGAGGAGAGAAGGAGTTTCAGGACAGATACTTTTTCTTTGACGACTGGAATGAACCCAATGAATATGAGGAGACTGTTCCCCAGGTCTTTCCACAGACGGCTCCCGGCAATTTCATATGGTGCAGGGAGGCAGGAAAGGTCGTAATGACCACCTTCTATACCTATCAGTGGGACCTCAATTATCGCAATCCGACTGTATTCAATGATATGACTGCCAATATGCTCTACCTTTGCAATCAGGGAGTGGGAATAATAAGGCTCGACGCAGTTCCATACATCTGGAAGACCATGGGAACCAGCTGCCGTAACCTTCCACAGGTACATACTCTGGTCAGGATGATGCACATAGCAGCCAAAATAGTCTGCCCCGGGACACTGTTCCTGGGAGAAGTTGTAATGGAACCCTCCAAGGTGGTTCCGTACTTCGGAACCCTGGAAAAGCCCGAGTGCCAGATGCTGTACAACGTTACCACCATGGCATCCACCTGGCATACGGTTGCAGTCAAGGATGTAAGACTCTTAAAGCATCAGATGGGAATCCTGTTCTCCCTTCCAAAACAGTATATCTTCCTGAACTACCTAAGGTGCCACGACGATATCGGCTGGGGACTTGACTACGATTTCCTTCGTGGTTTTGGTGTAGAGCAGGTTGCACACAAAAAATACCTTAATGATTACCTGAGAGGTGCAATGTACGAGTCCTCATCAAGGGGCGAGCTCTATAATGATGACCCGGCTCTGGGAGATGCCAGACTATGCGGAACAACAGCCTCCCTGTGCGGCATTGAGGCAGCAGAGTACGAACAGAACATGGAAAAAGAAGCCTGGGCAATCCGGCTTGACATCATGCTCCACGCCTTTCTTCTGACTCAGAGCGGAATCCCTGTCCTTTACAGCGGCGATGAGATAGGTCAGCTCAACGACTATACCTACCACGATGACCCTGTCAAGGCCGGCGACAGCAGATATCTTCACCGCGGGAGCTTCAACTGGGACAGCGCCGCCAACAGATCAAAGGAAGGCACAAGGGAGCAGCAGATCTTCTCAGCCATAAAGACCCTGACAACCATCAGGAGAAGCCACAAAGTCTTCAACAGTGCCGCTGATGCATGGATCATAGAAACCTACAATGACCACATCTTAGGCATAGGCCGCTACTACGACGGCGAAAAGCTTATAGCTCTCTTCAACTTCGGCGACTACGACGAACTCGCCCATATCAACGAAGAGGGAAGCTACAGGAACATCCTGACAGACAGTCCATTCATAGCGAAAAATGTCACCGTTCCCGCTCATGACTTCTTCTGGCTGATCAGTGGCTGATCATGCGTTTTCGTGTTGCACCACCCACTAGATATGGTATAATGAGGTATCAGGTTATACAAGATAATAGTGTAAAGAAAAGGCTTTGGCCTGTCCTTATGAATCTGACGCAATCTGTATTCCTAAGGACCAGAGAGGGGGTCTACGCATGAAGAAGATCTACGTACTTGATACCAATGTTTTGATTCAGGCACCGCATGCCCTTAAGTGCTTTGAGGATAATGAGGTCGTTCTTCCGCTGGTAGTCTTGGAGGAGCTTGACACTCACAAGAGGGATGAAGGTGAGCGCGGAGCAAATGTCAGAGAGGCCATCAGGATCCTCGAGCAGCTCCGTGGAAAGGGAGACCTGGTCAAGGGAGTTGAGCTCGATAATGGCGGACTGCTCAGGGTAGAAAAGAACTTCAAGGATGTGGAGCTGCCGAAGGATATGTCGGAGTATAAGTCTGACAACCGCATACTCAAGGTGTGCAAGGGACTCAAGGAGGTGAGCAGCGAACAGGTAATACTGGTGACCAAGGATATTCTGATGCGGATCAAGGCTCAGATCCTGGGCGTAAAGTCAGAGGATTTCACAACCGAGCAGGTTGTTGACAACACAGAGCAGTACAGCGGACGAATTGATGTATATGCTCCTGAGGATGCCTTCAAAGACTTCAAGAAGAACGGCATTCCGATAGAAAAGGTATACTGCTGCGACGAAGACGGGCATACCTACACACCACAGCTTTATGAGAATGAGTTTGTTATTATCAAGGCTGACCAGTCTACCAACAAGACCCAGATGGGAAGAGTGTGCAAGGGATATATAAAAAAGCTTGAGTATGAAAAGAGTCAGCCCTACGGCGTCAAGCCCAGGAACGCAGGTCAGTACTTCCTGCAGGAAGCGCTTATGCAGCCGGCAGATGTTGCCCCGCTTGTAATAGTCAAGGGAATGGCTGGAACAGCCAAGACCTTCTACTCACTGGCTGTCGGTCTTGAGAAGATGATCAACCGTCCAACCGGAGAATACAGAAGGATTCTGGTATGCAGACCCAATTCCCAGTTTGACAGCGACATAGGTTTTCTTCCCGGTGATGAAAAGGAGAAGATCTCACCTCTCATGAGACCTATCATTGACAACCTTGAACAGCTCATAGACTCCAACGAGGAGGAGCGATACAATGACGAGAAGGAGCTTCAGGGAAAGACTGAAGAAGTTTTTGAGAGAGGAATTGTTCAGTGCGAGGCACTTAATTTCATAAGGGGAAGATCGATTCTTAAGACCTATCTCATTATAGATGAAGCTCAGAACATGACTCCGACCCAGGCAAAGGGTATCATAACGAGGGCCGGCAAGGACACCAAGATCATCCTTTTAGGTGATCCCAACCAGATTGACAGACCATTCCTTGATGTAAGGACAAACGGACTTTCCTATGCCTCAGAGCATATGAAGGGAAGCCCTCTTGCGTGGCAGATATCCCTGTCGGCATCAGAGTGCGAGAGAAGTCAGCTTGCAATGGATGCCATCGGTCGCATGAAAGACAAGAAAGACCTATAGAATAAATTGCCCCAAAAGTATTCACGCTATCCTGCACATAAGTTGTCAGACAAAAGCCCATCCGGCTTCGGCCGTGCATATTCTAGCATCGACGACTGATGACAACGCGGCAGCTGGAAAAATTATCGGTGGATTTGTACCGGTTATTTATTTTTTGGTGTACTAGGATCACTTCGGGCGAGCCGGATAAAAACGAATATAAAAGGTGGTCACATAAAAGTGACCACCTTTTTTGGACTAAGATTTTTACTGTTTGAGTTGTCTGATTGAAAGATCCCTGTTCAAACCGGAAGTTTTTTTCAAACATCTGATGCGTCCGGCGCCAAAGTTAACAGGTTTGGTGTCAGTTTGCCGACTGCCAGAACAGACAGATGCCTTGTAGCCCTTGAAATGGCGGTGTACAGGCAGTGACGGCCAAGATCAGTATCAGGATAGGTCTCAGGGTCTGCATCCGCAAGGATGACGTTGTCGAACTCAAGCCCCTTTGCAAGGGTCAGATCTATGAGGAAGGCGCCGCTCTTTGGAAGACGGGCACTGTTTGCGACAAGAGACGGCGAAGCATCCTTCAAAAGTTCACTAATATTTTCAAGCCTGAACGGGTCGCGGCAGATGACAGCCGTAAGACCTTCCCTGCTTCCATATTCGTCTATTTTGGACTTTAATGCTCTGATGAATTCCTCTTCTGAGCCGGCAACCTGAACATCTACCTTTTCGCCGGGGCGCTGTACAGAGGAGACGAGCATCTTTTTCTTTGCAGGAAGGAGCGATGAGAACATGTCAGTGATCTCGGGCGAGCTCCTGTAGCTGGTAAGCAGCGGAAGAGTAACAGCTCTCTTTTTATACCCGGAAGTCATCTCTTCAATTTCTGCAAAAGAAACCGTTCCCTCGCGGATTGACTGGAATTCATCTCCGAGCAGCATGAACCGGGCATTGGGAAAGTACTTCCAGAACAGCATCAGCTGTGCCCTGGTGTAATCCTGTACTTCATCTACCATGACATATTTCACATTTCTGTCGCAAAGCCCTGTCAGTTCCATCCTGGTGTAGAGCCATTCGGTGGCTGTGATGCTGCCGTTTCCGAGAATCCGCTCAGCTATGTGGGAGATGTTTACGAAGCTGCAGTGCCTGATATTGCTAAGGGCTCCGCCATAGTCGTTCTCAATGCGATTTTCCTTTGCTCGTTCTGATCTGGAAGTGCCTTCACAGCCCTCATCAGCATCTGAATCAAGGTCACGGATTGTGTTTTTTGCCCGCTCCTCAAGCTCATCTGCAACAGTCTGTATGAGCCGCATCCCTGTGGGAAGCTTTCCGAATTTCTTTACCGTTGACAGTATTTCAGCTTTTGATATTACAATGGTCTCTCTTTGCTTAATATCGTAGAAATCCTCGGCTGTGAGCCTGAGAGCAGGAAGTTCATCCCTGATCTTTATAAGACTCTCTGCATCAGTGCAATCAATGTCATCACTCCTGAAGGGAAGCTCTGCCATCTCAAGAAACTCCTGCCAGGTCAGTGTGACAGGATTGGTTTCACCAAGGTCCGGAAGGACATTGTCAATATAGTCCCGAAAGACCGGATTCAGGGTCATGAGACATACCTGGTCCGGGCGAAGGGTATTTCTTTTTTTGTAAAAGAGGTATGCAATCCTCTGAAGAAGCACCGAAGTCTTACCGCTTCCGGCTATGCCGTCGACAAGCAGAACAGGAACATCAGGGTAGCGGATTATGGTGTTCTGTTCCTTCTGTATTGTTGCTGTTATGGCCGTCATCTTGTCAGAGCGTGTCTGTGCCAGCGACTCCAAAAGAAGTGGATCCTCAATGGCTATCTGGGTATCAAAGTAGGAGAGAAGCTCATTTCTTTTAAGGTCAAACTGCCTTCGAAGCTTAAGGTCAACCGGAATTTCCCTGTCATCCACAGTGTAGTGAGTCGGACCGCTCTCCTGATTGTAGTAGACCTCAGCGACCGGAGACCTCCAGTCAATGATCAACTGCTCATACCCATTCTCTGTGATTGCCGCGCGGCCAATATAATAGTCCTCAGGCTGTTCAGATGGGTCGAACTGAAGCTGTATCCGCGCAAAATAGGGAGACTCCAGAAGCTTTTGCACCGTTCCAAGTCTCTTGGTAAGAGAAGAGCTCTCTACATTATAGGTATCAATATATCTGTTCCATACCTCGATCTCAGTGAGAGTTTCCATTGTGGTTTCAATATCGGCATAATCGATCCTGATATTGTCCCTGATATCATTCTTGTCATCAACAGCCCTCTCATTGAGCTCCCTGATCTGCCCCTCCAGTTCATTCCGCATATTAAGGAGCTTGTCATAAGTGCTTGACAGATGATTCTGTTCCTGATTAAAAATCTCTTTTTCCATAGTCAGTCCTTACATTGATAATTGGTAACTATTCATAGCCGGGTCAAACATCTGAAAATGCAGATGCCACTCTTTCTCGGGCAGATGCATTTTTAAATGTTTTCAGTTGCCGGATATCCGAGTCTTGGTTCTGAACAGTTACGAAAATTTAAGCCGATTTATAACCGGCATCTGAACCGTAACACAGTAACTGTTGCAATTCAGTAGCCAGCAAGCCGGAGCAGACCAGAGCAAGTGAAAGGCTGAGCCGGGGTGCCTTGAAAAACGTCGGCACTTAGCGCACGTATTTTGGGCGCTTAGTACCGCTACGTTTTTCACGGAGCGAAAGCGTCACCCCGGGCAGACTTACACTTGCGGAGGCCTGCTCCGGCTGGCTACTGAACCGTAACCAGTAACTGTCTTTTTAGTATATCATATAGGATTTGTAGTAGGAAAATTTAAAAAAATAATATAAGATAATACTATGAGTTGCCCGACAAAAGCTCGCCAGGCCGGCTCAGGCTGTGCATATTGCACAAGCAACTGAGAGGCCCTATGAGCTCGTCGGTACTTAGGCACCGTATTTTGGTGCCTTAGTACCGCTACGAAGCGAAAGGAGCGAAAGCGTGCCCGA
>JAILJR010000171.1 GCA_024694565.1 Butyrivibrio sp.
GGGCTTCATAGTATGACAAATCTGAAGAGAGATGCAGAAAGAGAGGGGATAAAATGAAGTGTCACAAGTTTTTTGCATGGGCAACAGTAATATGTTTTTTGTTAACGATGTATACGGGGTATAAGAAGCAATAACAAAAAGAAGTCGGATAGTTGATCTGGGGTCTGTCAAATAGACAGGCAAAACAAACAAAATAAAACAAAACAAAAAGGTGGTCACATAAACAGTGATCACCTTTTTACATATCGATGGAAGCTGTGAAGGCTGCAGCAGGTAAATACAATTTAATGATAGAATTGATAGTTCATGATAACGGATGCTCTGCTTGTGCAGGGCATTTTTTGAAAATATGGTGTTTTTCATCTCAACGATGATGGCAAGATTGAATGGACAGACAGCGCATATGATTCAGATGATCATTCTGTATTTGTAAATAAACAAATAATTATGAACAAATATTTGTTTTTGGTGACAATTTTCTTTAGAATATATTCTGAAAGATGTCATTTTCAAAACGGTATGCCGATATGGATCGTTTTTTAATGAACCGATGACGTTGAGCGTATGCATGATCGTCTGCAATGAAGATTGGGACAGCATTGCAATTCAGTCTGAACGCTGCTATGAAACAGCAAAAAAGACGGTAAGCCGGTCATTGCTGTATAATCATATATGTGTCCTGTTACAGGGCATAATATTAGCACAGTAGGAGGCAACAATGAATAACGAAAAGGAACTCTATAACCAGGTAAACCCCACATCCAACACAGCAATCACAACGCTGATCCAGTTGGCAAATGCAGGATATGATCAGGCTGAATCGATACTTGAGAAAATGGGAGTTGATAAGGAAAATGTGTTTAAGGGGGTAGATCAGAATGATATGATAAACCGCCCTCAATACATAGTCAGATAGCTTCGCTATGTAGCCCTTAACTGGACGATTGAGGAGAGCGGCTATAAGACTCTGATGGATCTGCCTTGTGGCTATACGCCCAAGGTTTTGGAGTTCACTGAAAAAGGTATGCAGTACATTGGCTGTGATCTTCCTGCCGTAGTGAATGGTTTTGCGCCAATTATTGATTCGATGACAAAAGAGCAGCAGAGCTGTTTGCCGCTACTAAGAAAGGCTTTGGAGGCCAGTCTGATACGAGCTTTGATAAGACAACTCAGGATGTCGTCAGAGGAAATACAAATGAAAAGAGCGGTATCATGCAGGTGGATTATGAAAAGCTGATAGCTCTGTATAAGAAAGACGGGATGCTGGTAGAAAAGGTTCCTTACTACAGAGATGATTTGGAACTGCGCTTATTTTCCAGTATGTCCCCGGAGGAAATAGAGAGACTTAAGGAAAATATGAAGCACGTCAATATCTGGAAAGTAACAGTTGATCCAGAGTTTAAAGACGATGCTGGTGCAAGCAGAGCCGTGCCTGTAGATCCTAATCTCCCGTTTGAAGTGACAGAAGATCTTAATGAAGGAACTTTTAATGTCAGCATTCAGGGAAGAATGGATACGCTTACTGCTCCGCAGCTGCTAAAGTACTTTAACGAGGCTAAGGAGGGTGGAGATATTACAGAAATCAAAGTGGATGTAAGCCGTATGCCTTATGTTTCCTCTGCCGGTCTGCGCGTTCTTTTGATGATGTACAAGTCCCTGCAGGATAAGGATAAATTTGAGATGACCGGAGTAAGCGAGAATGTTCGTGATATCTTCGAAACTACCGGGTTTGATGAGTTCTTTCTGAAGGATTAAATTCCGGTTAAGTGGAACAGTAACATTTTTTCCTGATATTTTGTTGGTTGTCAGGTTTGTCTGACATAATGGCAGTATTGAAAGACAGATACATGTTCGGATGATATGGTAGAGAGGTGATGCTCCTACTGGCAAACTGCAGATTTGAACGTAGTTTTCTTTGGGCTTCATCGATAACAGATTTGGCATAAGAAAACTCAGGAAAGTAGGTATACAGGAATGGCTAAATATTGGAAAAATCAGATAAAGGAAATTGTTCCAGACGTCGAAATACCTGATGAACAGCAGGAACAATTATCCAAAACTAAACGAATAAAGAGAATTACTGGTAAGGAGCTGCTTTACAGGGTGACTCATCAGGATCCACGGCCTTCATTTCCGATATTGTTTATCCAGGTCTTTTTTACTGTTGTGTTTCTTATAGCATGGTATCTCATAAAATTTGTTTTTGAGCTTATAAGCATCATTGCGGCAACTACCAGCGTTGCTGCTATTGCAGGTGTCCGTATGGCGCAGTCCATAAGCATACATCTGGATATCTTCAAAACAGTTTCCTTTTACGCCTGGCTGCTCCTTGCTGTACTTTTTATCTTTTATCTGTTTTTAAACAAAAAAGTGCTGTTCTTAATGGGTGCGACAAGCATTGCAACTTTGATCATAGCAGCTAATGTCTATGAAAAGTACTATCCAGTGTACGATGAATATAACACCTATGCACTTTCAGTAGCACAGAAAAGCTCCTCTGATGATTTTATGATAAATGAGTCCAGTACCATCTTTGATGTACATAATAAAACAATAGGAACACTCAAAGAAAATGCTGATATGACTTATCTGAAGTATGATGACATCCCTGAAAATGTGATCAATGCTTTCGTAGCCGTGGAGGATCAGTCCTTCTGGGAAAACGACGGTGCTGACTACTACGGTATGATGACCGTCATCTATGAATACCTGAA
This sequence comes from Butyrivibrio sp., assembly GCA_024694565.1. Lineage (GTDB taxonomy): Bacteria > Bacillota > Clostridia > Lachnospirales > Lachnospiraceae > Butyrivibrio. The sequence goes on from JAILJR010000171.1 coordinate 2,715, forward strand.
ATCAAAGGGTGAGGATGAAAGGGGCGCAAGCACAATAACCCAGCAGCTTGTCAGAAATAAGTATCTCTCATCTGAAAAAAACATTGAGAGAAAAATAAAAGAAATCCTTATTGCAAGACACCTCACACAAATGTATTCCAAGGAACAGATAATGGAATACTACGTAAACGATATCTGCTATGCGAACGGTATCTACGGCATTGCAGGTGCTGCCAGAGCCTATTTCAACAAGGATGTAAAAGATCTGTCTCTTGCTCAGATAGCATATCTTTGTGCAATACCTAACAGGCCTTCATATTATGACCCGTATAAAAATGCTGAAAATGCAATCTCAAGACAACATAAGATCCTAAAAGACATGGCAGCATGCGGATATATTTCTACAGAACAATACCAGCACGCACTTGCAGAAACCATCAGGCTCAAGCCGCCAAAAGAGGTGTTTAATGATTATCTCACAACTTTTGCAACTGACTGTGCAATAAAGTACCTTCTTTTACAGGATGACTTTGAGTTTAAGTATGAATTTCAGGACAGAGAGGATTACGTAACATATCATGATGCTTATAATGAAGCTTACGAAAATGCAAGACATAAACTCTGTACCGGAGGTTATAAAGTCTATACAACCCTTGATATGGACGTCTATGACAAGCTTCAGGCTATACTCGATGAAAACCTTGCCTTTAATGAGGAAATAAATCCTGTTACCGATACATATGCCCTTCAGGGTGCGGCTACGGTCATAGATAACCAGACAGGAAAAGTTGTTGCTGTAGTGGGCGGAAGAAAACAGGAAACCATGACCTATAGTTTTAACCGCGCATATCAGAGCTTTAGACAACCGGGAAGCTCTTTTAAGCCTATAGCTGTTTATACGCCTGCTATCATGAAAGGTTTCAGGCCCGAAACCATGGTGGAAAATATTGATGTCACGGCAGCAAAAGAAAAAGATGTTGTAGTGCAGAATCTCCACGGTGAGCGGATGACACTTCGATCCGCTGTTGAAAAAAGCAAAAACGGTGTTGCCTGGAAGATCTTTGATTTTATTACGCCGCAGTATGGCATGTCATTTCCTGTGAGTATGCACTATTCAAATCTATGCCCGGATGATTATTTTAATGCGTCATCTCTTGGAGGTCTTACCTACGGTGTCACTACAGTCGAACAGGCATCAGGTTATGCCACTTTGGCAAATCACGGAGTATACAGGTACCCTACATGCATAAGCTCAATGCTTGATAAAAACGGCAAGGAAATATTTGAGGAATATCCTCAGGAAGAAATATATAATTCCTTTGCCGCTGATACCATGGTCGATATCCTAAAGGGCGTTATTACACACGGCACTGCAGCCGGACTTTCCTGGTATTCAAAAACAAAGACTGAAGCTTTTGCAAAAACCGGTACAACCAATAGCAGTAAGGATGGCTGGCTATGCGGTGTTACTCCATATTATACCATTGCAGTATGGGTTGGCTTTGATATCCCTAAACAGCTCAATAATCTCTACGGCGCAACATATCCAGGGAAAATCTGGAGAGATATGATGTATAGCATGATAGAAGGAGCGGAGCCTGCTATATTTGTTTCTAAACCAAAGGACGAAAGTGCTGCGTCATTTGAAGAGCAGGCTACAGGGTATTATTCATATCTTGCCGGAAGAAGTGACAGTGAAGTTCTTTCGGATAATTATACCGTTGCTGATTACAGGACTGACAGAGTGATAGGAGAATCTGTAGATGAAGTCATTTCAAAGATAAACTTCATTGATATGAGCAGTTCTGATTCAAATGCAAAATTAGATGAGCTCTACCAGTCAGGACTTAACATCATAAATACTATATACAGTACAAAATATTCTTCAGAAATGACTGAAAAACTAAATGATGCATACAGACAAAAAAAACAATGTGAATAGTCTCCTGTAGATTCACAGATGGCGCAGAGCAGTTTGACGATACTACCATGCTCTGCCTGAAGTATAACACTCCTCCTGCCGCCCCGGCTTGCAATATGTAAAGTTATCTCAGATTGATCGCTGTATGTTAGAAGGACTTCAACCCAAAGGTTGCGGATGCAGCAGACCCGACGGTAAAAAAGGACATATCATTTGGCGCTAATACCGAAAGATTGATGATTATCTTGAGGTAAAAGCATAATGAAAGAAGGTTAATAGAAAATTAACTAATCATTACCATTTTATTAATTGTAAATTCGAAAACGTCTTTGTAAAC
>JAILJR010000175.1 GCA_024694565.1 Butyrivibrio sp.
GGTTGTCTTGCCAAAAAACTCAATGTCTGAATAAATGGTTTTCTCAAAAACTATTGTCCAGGAAGAGGGTTTACTAATTGTCAATGTCCAAAAATAAGGGTAACTCAAAAACTCGTTGTCTATTCTATAGGGTATATTTTAAAGTGCTATCTAAAATTAAGAAAATTGGCTTTTTGGATGTGCATAAATTTTTGAAGATATCCGGAATTGGAAAAAATCGATTTTTAGATGTGTATAAAAGAGTAGGGTTGACATCCCATGCTTTCGACGCTTTAGATTTGTAGATATAAGATGGGTCGCCCGACAAAAGCTCACCAGTCCGGCCCCGACTGTGCATATTGTACAATCACTTCGGGCACGCTTTCGCTCCTTTCACTTCGTAGCGGTACTAAGGCACCAAAATACGGTGCCTAAGTACCGACGAGCTCATAGGGCCTCTTAGCTGCTTGTGCAATATGCACAGCCGGAGCCGGCCTGGCGGGCTTTTGCCGGTCGGCTCATTGTATAGGATAATCATAAAATTTCAGACTCAGATGAAAATGATGGGTTTTCTGGAGATATTAAAACGGTAAATAGGCGGAATGTGTTTGAAAATCGCTTGTTTACTGTTTTTTTGTTATAGAAAATTGGCGGTGAAATGGCGGAAATAACCCCCTAGGGGGCTTATTTTCGGCATTTGATTGGGGTAATATATACAAAGATATTACAAAATTGGATTGGGAAAAATTAGTGAGAAAATACATTTTAAAGCGACTGATACAGCTGATCCCGGTTCTTTTGGGGATTACATTTTTGTCTTTTGCCATGATGCGTATAGCCGGAAGCGATGCTATTACGGAGCTGTACGGGGACAAGGGAGCTGTGTCGCAGGAAATAATAGATGCAAAACGCGCAGAACTGGGGCTTGATAAGCCTTTTATCACCCAGTATCTTTCCTGGCTTTTAGGAATGCTCAGAGGTGATATGGGGGTGAGCTATGTTTCCGGGAAGGATGTCTTTGAGACTTTTTCTTCAAAGCTTCCGGCGACGCTTCTTCTGACAGCGCTGTCTATCGCCGCTACTATCACAATATCTATTCCGCTTGGGGGTCTGGCGGCTGTAAGACATGACAGATTTACGGATTACTTTCTGAGAGTTTTAAGCTTCATTGGAAATTCGCTTCCGAATTTCTTTGTGGCTCTTTTGCTGATGCAGCTCTTTTCCATAAAGCTGAAGCTCCTGCCGGTCATATCGAACGGAACAACTTTAAAAAGTGCCATCATGCCTACTCTGACGCTGGCAATAGCCATGTCGGCAAAGTATATGAGGCAGGTGAGGGCAACGGTGCTTGAGGAGCTTAACAGGGACTACGTCATCGGCGCAAGAGCAAGGGGTGTCAGGGAGAGTGTGATTCTTTTTGGAAGTGTTCTGAGATCTGCGATGCTGACGATAATAACTCTTCTTGCTCTTTCCATCGGAAGTCTGCTTGGAGGAACAGCTATCATTGAGAGTATCTTTATGTGGGATGGAGTCGGAAAGCTGGCGGTTGATGCAATTACCATGCGCGATTATCCGATGATACAGGCTTACGTTGTATGGATGGCCATTATATATGTGATGGTGAATCTCATCACTGACCTTTTGTACCATGCGCTTGACCCCAGGATCAGATTGGGGGTGAGCGGGGAATGAAGACTTCAGGTGATGTGGGAAAAGACAAAAGTCTGGGGACACGGACAGGTAGCGGTGATGTGGGAAAAGACAAAAATCTGGGGACGCAGACGGGCAGCGGTGATGTGGGAAAAGACAAAAGTCAGGGGACACGGACGGACAGCGGTGATGCAAAAGCGGATAATTATGGGGCAAATGTAATTTCGGATTTACGTGAAAAGGGCGGCAGCGTGCATGGTGCCATTCATATAAACAACGACAATAACAGTACGCCCATGGTTCGGGTTCAGAGAATAAAGAAAAGCAGTGTCAGGACCAGACTGATAATCTTTGGGGTACTGGCGGTAATGTTGCTTTTGTGCTCGGTTTTCTGTGAATATCTTACGCCATATGATCCTTATCTTCAGGATCTTGGAAATGCGAAGGCGGCCCCATCTCCTGAGCATTTATTTGGGACTGACAGATATGGAAGGGATATGCTTTCAAGAGTCATTGTTGGAAGCAGGACAAGCATCTATTCAACGCTCCTGCTGGTGGCGATAATAACTGCTTTTGGGACGATTATCGGAGTGACGTGTGGTTTTACAGGGAAAAAGCCTGACGCGGTGCTGATGCGTATATCTGATATATTCCTTGCATTTCCAGGACTGGTTTTTGCACTGGCAGTTGCAGGTGTTCTTGGGGGAGGACTCCAAAATGCGATAATTGCCCTGGCTGCAATTTCCTGGCCTAAGTATGCGAGAATAGCCCGCAGCCAGACTTTGTCACAGAAAGAAATGCCCTATATACGTGCGGCGAGACTTGCGGGCTGCAGCAATCTGAAGATCATTTTTAAGCACATCCTTCCTAATATAATAGGGCCAATTCTTGTTACGTCCATGCTGGACATTGGAACCATGATGATGGAGCTGGCAGGGTTGAGCTTTTTGGGACTTGGGGCGAAGCCGCCTACTGCAGAGTGGGGAAGTATGATGAGTGATACCAGGAGTCTTCTTTCAACTACGCCATGGGTTACGCTGTCTCCGGGACTGGCAATCTTTGTGTCGGTGATGATATTCAATCTTTTAGGTGACACAATAAGAGATTATGCAGACCCAAGGAGCAGGGGAGGCAGAAAATGACAGTGATCAAAGGAATGCCGGAAAATGATGGTTTCACAAAGAACGGGGATAATAGTTATTTCAGTGAGGCAAACGGCGGCCGGCAGGAAGAAATAATCAGGTTTGATAATGTCGGGATATCGTACAATGGGATTCCTGTTGTTAAGGATGTAAGCTTTTCTGCTTTCAGCGGTGAGATACTGGGAATAGTCGGTGAGAGCGGCAGCGGAAAGTCGACACTTATAAAGGCCGCAATGGGGCTTCTAGGTGATTCGGGACTTGTGACCAAAGGGGATATTTACTATAAACCGGGAAGTCATACTGACAAGAATCTCAAGGATACTATTGATGGTAAAGAGGACTTGGGTCGGATCAATCTTACAGAGCTTACAAACAGGGAGCTGCGAAGACTGTGCGGCACAGAGATGGGCATGATCTTTCAGAATGCAGGAAGCTCTTTTTGTCCGATACGCACTGTGGGGAAACAGCTGTACGAGGCGATGAGAGAACATGGGAGAGTATCGGATCAGGGATTCGGACGAAGTATATCAGCTTCGGAATTCAGAGTGAGGGCTTTGGAACTGCTTGAAAAGCTTGGCTTTGATGACGGAGACAGGATACTTGAAAGCTACCCCTTTGAGTTATCCGGTGGGATGCAGCAGAGAGTCGGGATTGCAGCAGCAATGCTTCCCGGTCCGAAAGTTCTTTTCGCAGATGAACCCACATCGGCACTTGATGTTTCAGTTCAAAGACAGGTTGTTGATGAGATGCTCATGGTGAGGAAGAACTTCGGAACGACTATCATCATCGTGACTCACAACATAGGAGTGATCAGGGCGATGGCTGACAGAGTTCTTGTTATGAAGGACGGAATGATAGTAGAGTGTGGAGATACGCTCCGGGTCTTGAATAATCCGAAAGAGGCATACACTAAAAAACTGCTTGCTGCGGTGCCTGTGCTCAGGAGGTGAAAATCTTCTGACTGAGAGGACTTCAACGCCTCTATCAAGCAAATCATGAAAAGCAGAGAGACATAAGAATCCTGGAAGTAGGCAGTTCCAACGCCTCTATCAAGCGAATCATGAAAAGCAGAGAGACATAAGAATCCTGGAAGTAGGCAGCTCCAATGCCTCTTTCAAGTTAATCATGAAAAACGGCAGGAGACTGAAGCGGCCCGGGAGGCATGGATTGGAAAGTATTTTATATGCGGAGAATCTGACCAGGGTATTTTCAAGGAAGGGGCAGCAGGAGCTGGTGGCGGTGGACCATGTCAGCTTTGAACTGTTTCCAGGTGAGTGCCTGGGGATAATAGGTGAGAGCGGAAGCGGGAAGAGCACCATCGCGGGACTGGTGACGAGGCTCATTGACCCGACGGAAGGAAGAATCGTTCTGGAAGGGCGGGACATCACAACACTGCGGGGAAAAGAGCTTCGGGATATATATAAAACAATTCAGCTGGTGTTCCAGACTCCGGCTGAGTCTTTTGACCCAAGATGCTCTCTGGGGGATGGTATTGGCGAAAGCCTCGTAAATAGTGGCATGAGGCGTTCTGAAGCAGGACGGGAAGTGGAAAGGCTTCTCGATGAGTGCGGCCTTGATAAGAGTTTTGCCGGGAAATATCCTTTTGAAGTCAGTGGAGGTCAGTGTCAGAGGGCTGCAATTGCAAGGGCGCTGGCGATAAAGCCTAAGGTTCTTGTCTGCGATGAGGCGACTTCGTCACTGGATGTGACAATACAGAAGGACATCATGGAGCTTTTGATGGAGCTTAGGAAAAAGAAGGGAAATGATCTGTCAATTCTTTTTATCTGCCACGACATTGCCCTGGTGCAGCAGTTCTGCGACAGGGTGCTGGTTATGTGCCACGGCAGGGTTGCAGAGGAAGGAATACCGGATGACATCGTCAGAAACCCGGGGAATGAGTACACAAAGAGATTGATTGAGAGCATTCTTTGAACGGATAACACATGAAAACTATAAATTGTCCAAAGAAATCACCACAAGCGGTCTTTGGGTTCTTTATCTAAGGAGGGAGTTAAATGAAAAGAAAGATACTAGTTGCCATTTCAGTACTTGCCATGACCGGAGTGTTGACAGCCTGTGGAGGCGATGCGGGAAGTACTGCAGGTGGAAATGCAGGGACAGCTGAAAGTGGGACTGCGTCAGCCGATACAGCCGCATCCGGAGGCGCTTCATCGACCGGAGATGCTTCTTTGGAAAGCACAGGCGGCTCAGGGGAAAAGAGTGAGCCTTCAGGACCTAAGTCTATGGTGATCGGTGATACAACATTTAATGCGGAGAACTGGGAGGAGACGATAGACCCTCACCGCACATACAATGGCTGGCCGTGCATTCGTTATGGAGTCGGTGAAACTCTGGTCCACTACACTGATAGCATGGAGCTTGAGCCGTGGCTTGCTTCGTCCTGGGAAAATGACGGAGATCTTACCTGGACGATTACCCTGAAGGATGGCATAAAATTTTCAAGTGGCCGCGACATGGATGCAGAGGCTGTGAAGCAGTGCTTTGAGCACCTCATTGAAAATCATGACAGAGCCCCCGGGGATACAAAGATAGACAAGCTTGAGGCAGATGGCCAGGTTCTCACTATTACAACATCAGAGCCCAATCCGGCACTTATGAATTATCTCGGGGATCCGTACGCCTGCATTATAGATGTGGATGCATCTGATTTTGAAACGGGTGTTGCAGTTGGGACCGGACCATACAAGGCAGTCGATATGGTGACGGATGATCATTTAAAGCTTGAGCCGAATGAATTTTACTGGGATGGAACACCTAAGCTCTCAGAGCTGACTATCCGCACAATCTCTGATGGTGACACGCTTTCAGCTGCTCTGCTCGCTGGAGATATTGATGCAGCCTATGGAATGGCTTATGAGGCTTATCCGAATTTTGAAAATGACAATTATCAGTTTTCCAGCATGCAGACATCCCGTGCATTCTTTTGCTCGATGAACATGACAAGCCCTGTGATCCAGGACCCGGCGGTAAGAAAGGCTATAGCAATGGGAATAAACAAGCAGGGATTCGTGGATACGCTTCTTGGCGGACACGGAGTAGTCGGTCATGGTGCATTCCCGGATGGCTTCAGCACTTTCGGCGGAGATAAGATCAAGGCAAAAGAGTATGATGTCGATGGTGCAAAAGCGGTACTTGAGGAAGCGGGTTGGACTGATTCGGATGGGGATGGCATCAGGGATAAGGACGGGACCAGGCTTGTTGTCCGCTGGCTCACATATCCGAGCCGCCAGGAGCTCCCGCTTCTTGCTGAATCTGCTCAGGCAACGCTCAAAGATATAGGTATCGATGTTGACATTAACTGCACAGCAAACCGCCGTGAATTCCTTGCGGATATGGCCAGCTGGGACATTTATGCATCTGCACTTGTGACTGCACCTTCAGGAGATCCGCAGTATTTCTTTACGACAAGCTGTGTACCTGAGATGAGCTATAATTTCGGCGCATATAATAATAAGGAAGTAACTGATATGATAGAGGAGCTGTCAAAAGAGTTTGACACCTCAAAACGCGCGCAGTATGCAATCGACCTGCAGCAGAAAATTCTGGATGACGATGCTTATGTATTCTGTTCATTCCTGCAGATGAACATGATATCCAAGTCAAACGTAACCGGATGGAATGCACATGCCTGCGACTATTATGAGGTTACGGCAGAGCTTGATATTGAGTGAGATATGTTGCCGGGGCAATCAAGCCTGGCAGATGTGCCAGGCTTCCTGCGGGCAATTTCACAAGAAGCGACTTTTTAATTTTGGCAGGAATTTGCGCCGGGTATAAGGGAGCTGGTTACCGTTAGCGCACGTACTTTGGGCGCTTACGGTATCCGCATCCGAACGGTCTAAGTCAGATATAAACTGGCGTTTATAGAGGAGAAATGTGATTGATTTCGAAGGATTTATTGAATAAGAAAAACCATCGCTACTGGATTTACAGGGCGGGCGGATACTCTGAGGTAAACAGGGAAGAGCTGTCGGGAATTCAAAAGGATACCTGGGCGGAACTCATGGACAGCGAGATCAGAGGACATTTTGGAATTGAAGAGTATGAGAGAAAGAGCCTGAGGGTTCTGGACATCGGAGCCGGGCCGGGATTTCTTTCTATTATACTGGCCAGACTGGGGTATAGGGTTACGGCCGGGGATTTTGCAGAGACAATGCTGGCTGAGGCTGTAAAGAACGCAGGGAAAACGGCAGAGAAGATAGATTTCAGGATTGAAAATGCCATGGATTTATCTTTTGCAAACGGCACCTTTGATGTGGTGATAGCAAGGAACCTCACCTGGAATCTGCCTGAGCCAGAGCTGGCTTATTCCGAATGGCTAAGGGTCCTTAAGGAGCGCGGACTTATGCTGGTATTTGATGCCAACTGGTACGCATATCTTCGCGATGAGAAAAAGAGAGCAGCCTACGACGAGGACCGCAAGAATGTTAAGGGCAGCGGTTTTGGTGACTATAATATAGGTGAGAACTTTGATGTGATGGAACACATCGCCGACAATATGCCCCTGACGGGAATCAGGAGGCCTATGTGGGATGAGGAGTTCTTTTCAAACAGAGGTGTAAGGAGTGTGACAGCCAGAGAAGACATCGGGAGCGTCCTGTATTCAGAAAAAGAAAAGGTGAACTATGCATCGACTCCGATGTTCATGGTCAGGGTAGTGAAGTAAATGAGTGAAATAAAGTACATTCCTTTTGAAGAGGAATCAGAGGAGATTAAAACCAGGGTTACGAGATACTGGACAGAGAGGGCGGAGAGCTTTTTTGACCAGAGGCAGCATGAGCTCCACAGCAGGAAGGCGCAGAAATGGAAGGATGAGATTCTTGGGCAGATAGGAGGTGCTTTTCCGGAAGTGCTCGAAGACTTGAAGGACGGCTCGGACAGACAGCTGAAGATTCTTGATGTTGGATGCGGCGCAGGCTTTTTTACAGTTCTTTTGGGAAAAGAGGGCTTTGATGTCATGGGCGTCGATCTGACAGAAGAGATGGTCAGGGAGGCAGAAAGACTTATTGACATGAACGGTCCTTATAAAAGGAATGTTCATGTAATGCCGATGGATGCCGAGAGCTTATCATTTGATGATGAGACTTTTGACGTTGTTGTGACAAGAAACCTTACCTGGACGCTGCCTCATCCAATTGAGGCATACAGGGAGTGGCACCGTGTTCTTAAAAAAGGCGGGTTATTTCTCAATTTTGATGCTGAGTATGCCAAAGGCGCTCACAGCCTGAATGCCATGGACAACCTTGCTCACAAGAATATCAGCGAGAAGCTAAAGGATGAGTGCCATGAGATTTATCACATGCTGACAATTAGTGCTCTCAAGCGTCCTGAGTGGGACAAAGAGGTACTGAGGCAGATAGGATTTTTGGATGTAACTGTAGATGTGAATTTCTGCGACCGGATCTTTTCCGAAAAAGATGAATTCTATATCCCCGACAGAATGTTTATGATCGCGGCAAGGAAGTAAAGTGAATGTTACTTCCCAAGTTACAATTCAGAGGTCAGCCAGGCCGGAATAGGCCGCCGCAAATAAATGTTACTTCCCGAAGGTCTACATGCAATTGTAAAATTACCTCCATCTGATTACAATATAGGTGGAGGTTTTTTGATGGGTGCAATTAAAA
>JAILJR010000231.1 GCA_024694565.1 Butyrivibrio sp.
CACAACTCCCATTACCGCTGCTATTCCAATAAGCATTATGGGCGAAATTCCCTTTTTTATAAAACGTCTGGAGCCAAAATATATGACCGCAAGAACTAAGGCAATACCGATCGAAGGCACATCCGGGGAAAAAGAACTATCCCTAAGCAGGCAGTTCTGGATGAGCATCTGCACTCCCGTCGCAAGGATTATCCCAACAATACTGGGCTTTAGTCCGTCCAAAAGAGCCTGCACATATCTGTGATTCATGATTGATTTAAGAATATTTACTATCAGTACTACAATTATGAAAGATGGAAAAACTACTGCCACTGTAGCAACAGCCGCCCCCGGAAAACCTGCCCTCAGGCTTCCCACGTAGGTCGCAAGATTGACCATTATGGGGCCTGGTGTACTCTCAGCGACAGCAATCATATAAGTGAGTGCTTCATCATCGAGCCATCCATGTGACAGGACAACATCACGGATCAGCGGAACGGCTGCGTATCCGCCGCCAAAGGCAAAGAATCCTACTTTTAAAAATCCCAGAAGAAGGTCAAGATAGATCATTTTTTGACCTCCTTCTTTTCCACAAAGATCACATACACTGCGAGGTTCAAAAGAGCAAATACCAGCATCAGTGTAACTGAGGATATGCCAGTAAATATCATGGCCGCAAAGGAGATGACAATTATTGCCCTGGTCCAAAGATTCTTTTTCATGTGGGACATCATTTTGACTGCAGCATCCACAATGAGTATTCCCACCGCGATCTTGATGCCCAGAAAGGCTCTTGCAACCCATGTTATTTCCAGGAAGTTGCTCAAAAACATGGAGATGAGGTAGATTATCACAAAGGATGGGAGCACCATTCCAAAGGTGGAAACCAGCGCGCCGATAAGCCCTTTTTGCCTGTAACCCACATAGGTCGCAAAGTTTATTGCCACCGGTCCGGGCGTGGACTCTGCAATAACCGTTATATTCATCATCTCATCCTGTGTGATCCACTTTTTCTTTTCCACGCAGCTGTCCTGAATAAGCGAGATCATTGCATATCCACCACCAAAGGTGAACATCCCGATCTTGGCAAATGTCAGGAACAGTTCCAGTAATAAATTCATTTCCATTCTCCTTTGCAGAAGCTGTTTGTCATATAATCATTAATACTTTCGTTTCATATCTCATGCCCAAAACATAAGATATCTGCGAAGATATATCCGAGCTGCAGGTTCTTTATTGATGTTCCTGCCTTGCGATGAGGTAGAGCCTGATCACCCAAACGTCTCGTATCCTAGCTGCAAGTCCTGCGTCAATATTTCTGCCTTCCGATGAGGTAGAGCCTGATCACCCGGCCGTCTCATCCGCTACAAACCAGTGCTCAAGTTTCTCTCCATTCAGGAGCATACCGTCACCAAACTTGTCGATCTCAAATCTGATCACCCGGCCGTCTTCCGTTGTAAAATGGATCCAACTCTCAAGGTCCGTCTGGTAGGGCCGCACTCTCTCCCCCTCTATCAGTGTCCACATTCCGCCTGAGACCGCGGCGTTGTCTGCGCTGTCAGGATAGTAGCGTCCACCATTTTTTATGCGAAGCCAGTTTCCATCAAGGTCATACACGCCACTTGAAAACTCAGGAAGTCCTTCTTCATTTATGCTGTAATAACCTTTGGGAACCATGCCAATATAACCATTATATATTCCCCCGTCAATATTCATGCACATCCACTCTGGATTAAGGGGGGTTTCGTCGTCTATTGCCATGGTTAACGGATTTTGTGTAATAAGCTTTATCCCGTCGGCGCCCACCTCATAGACATTGCTCTTGATGCTGACATCACCCACAGGTATCCTCAGATAAATAAAGTCCCTCTCTCCGATGTGGGCAAGATGGCACACAGGCTCACTCCCATAGAAGGTTTCTTTATAAGAATCAGAGCTCCTTCCATCAAGTTCCAAATTCCAGGTGATATGCGATCCACCGCTCCCAACTTCTGTGCTCATCTTAAATCCAATTCCGTTTTGTGTATGATACGTCTGTTTATCTTCTACAGGCAAAAGATATTTTTCCGGAATCGGCTTATAGAACTCCCTGAGCATTCCGTCGAGGTCATCGTAGGAAATTGTTATGTGATTCCCACCGAGCGTGTCACTTATGCTGTATTCATCTGCCAGAAAGTGAACTCCTCCATACCCCAGCGCAAAAAATATACTATTGCCTCCAAAATATAGTTCATCACCTATATATCTTTCAAGATCATCAAAAAATTCACTGTCCGGATAAGACTCTTTAAACCTCTCAGTCAAAAGAGCCTTAAGTGTCCCATGATTTTTAAAAACATCATAGAATTCAAGTTCTTTTCCCGTCTTAGCATCCAGGTTGTGGGCCGTAATAAATGTGTGCTTCTCCTTCTGACCAGGATCATCAACCTGCTCTCGCACCTCGTAAAAAGAGACAACCTCGCTGTCATTCCTGGTCACAGTTCCTTTGGTCATATCACAGGGGTCAAGCTTCCAGTTCCCCTCCTTGCCCTCGAAATTCTTCCAGGCCTCATCCACCTTCGCCGCGCTGCTTTCATTTATGGCATTTATCGCAAGTGCAAGTTCATCATATCCGTCAGGGGAAACCAGTGACCCGTCAGAGGTGTAATATCCCAGCGTATAGACCGGTCGACTGACCGCTGCCATGCTGCCGCCCGACTCATCCATTCTAAATTCGTTTTCTGATACAAAGTCCAAAAGTGAAGGCTCTTTTGACGAAGCCTTCTCAAAGAGCCTCTCACAATCATAAATCCACTCAACAGGAAGCACGCAATCTGTGTTGTCACTTATGTAAATCCGCTCCCCGGATGCAAAATCAATAACCAGTTCAATGCCATATTCAGGCGTTATCCCTGCCGTTCCCCTACTGATCCCATTATAAGCAGCAATGTCATACTTCTCTACAAGCCCATAGAGCTCCTTCATAAATTCATTGGCATCATCTCCCTCAAGAGAGATCTCCCTATCTATATCCAAGCCATCGCTGGCCTTAAAGCTGCCTGTCACAACACCCTTCCCCAATGTCGCATTGAGGTCAAATATGCAGTTACCTACCATCATATCGTCATCAAAATCGATTGTGGAAACCCAACACTTGAATGACGTGATCTCTGTCGAAGTAATATTCTTTTGCGCATCTGGATTGGTGTTGTCATAGGTGCCTCCATCTATTATATCTTTCTCTTTCACAGGTGCTTCCTCATTCACCACTATGTCTTTCACAACTTCATCCTTAACCGATTCTTCAGCTTTATTTCCACACCCTGCCGCAAATGTTCCAAGCATGGTGCAAAGGGCAACTGTCATAATGAAAGCCCTATTATAAAACCCTTTCAATAAACCACCCCCAACTCTGTTTCTATTTTGCTCTTTTATTTATAAATCCAATGCTTCCCGGCCATGGCACTAGTCCCGGCCTTCGCTCGGACTAATACTCTATTTCTATTTTAGTTCTTTTATTTATAATTCCATGTTTTCTCAGGGTCAAAACTAATACTTATATTTCATTTCTATGGTTTTATTTATAATGATCATTCAAATATGATGACCAAACTAATACATAACTTCAATATTAAACATATATTTATAAATAATTGGCTACCAATGCTCAGATTATTCTCAAAACTAA
>JAILJR010000036.1 GCA_024694565.1 Butyrivibrio sp.
TCGTATTGCAGGTGTAGATTTACCTAGAGATAAGCGAGTAGAGATCGGTTTGACATATATCTACGGAATAGGTAGAACAAGCTCAAACAAGATTCTTGAAAAGGCAAAAGTAAATCCGGACACACGTGTTCGTGATCTTACAGATGATGAAGTAAAGAGAATTGCCGAGGTTATCGGTAATTACTATGAGGTAGAGGGTGACCTTAGAAGAGACATCGCTATGAACATCAAGAGACTCACTGAGATCGGATGTTACAGAGGTGTTCGTCACAGGAGAGGACTTCCTTGCCGTGGTCAGAGAACTAAGACAAATGCAAGAACAAGAAAAGGACCAAAGAGAACAATAGCTAATAAGAAGAAGTAATTTTTAGTAGCTTTTGATATTTGAGCTTGTGCATGGCGGGTTCAAAAAGAAGTAACATATAACAGATTTATTAGGAAGAAAGTAGGTTAGTTTAAAATGGCAAATCAGAAATCATCAGCAGCAAAGAAATCAGCTGCTAAGAAACGTGTCAAGAAAAACGTTGAACACGGACAGGCACACATTCAGTCATCTTTCAATAACACAATTGTTACATTGACAGATGCTGCTGGAAACGCTCTTAGCTGGGCAAGTGCCGGTGGTCTGGGATTTAAGGGTTCAAGGAAATCTACTCCTTATGCTGCACAGGTAGCTGCAGAGACAGCAACAAAGGCTGCCCTTATTCATGGGCTTAAGACTGTCGATGTATTCGTTAAGGGGCCAGGATCAGGAAGAGAGGCTGCTATCAGAGCTCTCGCTGCAAGTGGTCTTACTGTTACATCTATCACTGATGTGACACCTGTACCGCACAACGGATGCCGTCCGCCCAAGCGCCGTCGCGTTTAATATGTTTCCAGTGCGAGTTACGTGTGCAAATATATTTTTATATTACAAATTAACTCGTTGGACGAAGGTGCAAATGCATTGTAAACAACATCAGATGCAGGATTGCGTCTGAGTAGAAGAAAGGAGCCAAAAATGGCAGTAAACAGAGTTCCCGTTTTAAAGAGATGCAGATCTCTTGATCTTGATCCGACATTCCTTGGATATGACAAGAAGTCAAAGAGGACATCATCAAGAGCCGGAAAGAAGATGAGTGAGTATGGTCTTCAGCTCCGCGAGAAGCAGAAGGCAAAGTTCATTTATGGTGTACTTGAGAAGCCTTTCAGAAATTACTATGATCGCGCAGACAGAATGAAGGGTCAGACAGGTTCAAACCTTATGACAATTCTTGAGACAAGACTTGATAATGTAGTATTCAGAATGGGATTTGCAAGAACAAGAAGAGAGGCCAGACAGGTTGTTCTTCATAAGTTCATCACTGTAAACGGAAAGGTTATAAACATTCCTTCATACCTCATCAAGGCCGGTGATGTTATTGAAGTAAAGGAATCTGCTAAGAATATCCAAAGATTCAAGGATATCTCAGAGATTACAGCAGGAAGACTTGTTCCTGAGTGGATCGATGTTAACAAGGAAGGTTTAAAGGGTACTATCAAGGAGCTTCCTACAAGAGAAGTTATCGACGTTCCCGTTGACGAGATGCTTATAGTCGAGCTTTATTCTAAGTAATAAAGGATGACTTCTTGTGGGCAAGAGTGAAAGTGTCCACAAGAATCCTGCGTTTCGCAGGATACGCTCCTTGCTTTGCAAGGAGCTGGTCCAATATGATTCCCGTTTTCATGAGGAAAAAGGAATCTATAGATACTTGTTGACTAACCACTTAAGGAGGGTATATCAGTGTTTGATTTTGAAAGACCAAATATTGAAGTTGCTGAAATCTCAGATGATAAGAAGTACGGTAAATTCGTAGTTGAGCCTCTTGAGAGAGGATACGGTATTACACTGGGCAATTCCCTTCGCAGGATTATGCTCTCTTCATTACCTGGAGCAGCTGTAAGTCAGGTCAAAATCGAAGGCGTGCTGCATGAGTTCAGTTCAATTCCCGGAGTAAAGGAAGACGTAACTGAAATCATAATGAATATCAAAAACCTTTCAGTCAGAAATTCTTCTGATACAAATGAGCCCAAAACTGCTTATATTGAGTACAGTGGTGAGGGTGTTGTTAAGGCATCTGATATTCAGGTAGACCAGGACATCGAGATCATGAATCCTGATCAGGTTATCGCTACTCTTTCCGGAAAGGATGCAAAGCTTTATATGGAGCTTACCATCACAAAGGGAAGAGGATATGTAAGTTCTGACAAGAATAAGTCCGGAGACCTTCCTATTGGAGTTATTGCGATTGATTCAATTTATACTCCTGTTGAGAGAGTAAATGTTACTGTGGAAAACACTCGTGTAGGACAGGTTACTGACTATGATAAGCTTACACTTGATGTTCACACAGATGGAACTCTTGGTCCTGATGAGGCAGTAAGTCTTGCAGCCAAGGTTCTTTCCGAGCACCTGAGTCTGTTTATCGATCTTTCTGAAAATGCCAAGACCGCTGAGGTTATGGTTGAGAAGGAAGATGATGAGAAGGGCAAGGTTCTCGAAATGTCTATTGATGAACTTGAGCTTTCGGTTCGTTCATTCAACTGCCTTAAGAGGGCAGGAATCAATACTGTTCAGGAGCTTGCGAATAAGACATCAGATGATATGATGAAGGTTCGTAATCTTGGACGTAAGTCGCTGGAGGAAGTACTTGCAAAGCTTGATGAGCTTGGACTTTCCTTAAGACAAGACGGCGAATAAGAGTGATATGGCAGACTGAATTCAAGGTGCCATGTACTTGTACAAATAATAAGAAACAGATCCGCTGAGGATAAATCCGATGAGTGCTGAAGCGGATTCTCATGGAAACGTTAATGATCGCAGGCTATGGTCTGTGACCGAAATGCATCTGGAAAGTAAGACCGATGTGCATTTCCTGATGTTTGCTGCAGGGGAAACCTGCAGATGAGAAAGGATGTAAAATAAAATGGCAATGTATAGAAAGCTTGGAAAAGCAACAAAACCCAGGAGAGCACTTCTTCGTAACCAGGTAACTGCACTTCTCTTCAATGGTAAGATCATTACCACAGAGACAAGAGCAAAAGAAATCAAGAAGATCGTAGAGCCTATGATCACTCTTGCAGCTAAGGAGAAGGACAACTTCGAGACAGTAACTGTAGAGGCTAAGGTTCCAGAGAAGGACAAAGACGGCAGAAGAGTTAAAGAAGTTGTAGATGGCAAGAAGGTTACAAAGTATACAACTGTAAAGAAGGAAATCAAAAAGGATATGCCTTCTCGTATGCATGCAAGAAGACAGCTTCTCAAGACTCTTTATCCTGTAACAGAAGTTCCTACAGAGCAGGCAGGAAGAAAGAAGAACACAAAGAAGGTTGATCTTGTAGCAAAGCTTTTCGATGAGTACGGACCAAAGTATGCAGACCGTAAGGGCGGTTACACAAGAATCGTCAAGATTGGTCAGAGAAAAGGCGACGCCGCAATGATGGTTGTTTTAGAGCTTGTGTGAAGCAACGAGCCACGCCAGCAAAAATAAAAAGGAACAGTTTATGGATGCTTGCATCCATAAACTGTTCCTTTTTATTTTTGTTGATGCGGCGACTGCCGCATCAACTCGGAACTGCGGAGCGGTTCCGAGTCTGGCGTGGTGACCGTCTTGAACGCACAAAAAAATTTATCAACCAACGTCCCAGTCACAAATCAGGCGAATCCGTCCCGAAATCCATGCAATCTTCATTCCCCTTTCTTCTCAAAATGCTGATAATCCTTAGAAGAATTCCAATGCCCTCCCCAGGAAAAACCATGAGATGTAAATAATTTATAGGCCAGATCATTCTCGTCAATTTTATAGGGGAATGAGGCTGATCTGTCAGCATAAGGCTCGCTTCCAACCGGAGAGATATTCATACTTCCATCCTTTTTGTAGGTAATATATGGATTGTAGAACGGATTGATGTCTATGGCTCTTCCTTTTGCGTGATTTGAAATTCTTGTTGAGCCGGGAATTGTGCGATAGTTGAAGCATGAAGTATTGTTGGCCTTCATGGAAGCATCATCATCACCGCCAAATTCATCAACGAGCTTGACACTTTCCAGTTGGTAATCGTTTTTATAAAGCTCTGAAAAAATCTCAACAAGGTCCTGAGCCAGAGCTTTATTGCATATAAGTTCACCAGTTTGTGTTTCACCTTTAAAATCAACATAGCAGATTGAAACATATCTTAATTCATCGATCGGAACAGGACAGTCAATGGGGTAGGATATTCCGGCTATGCGATTATATACTTCATTTGATATTGGCTCATAATAAAAGCCGTCTGTATATGTTACCCGTTCGGAACTAGAATTCCCGGTGCTCATCTCAGAACCTGCTTCTATGGAAAGAGTATCAGCCAAATTATCATTTCCTGAATCGTTGCCGTTTTTTTCTGCTTCGAATGATATTGAATCAGAAGCAGAGCTTTCCGCTGATTCAGTATAGGCTATGTCTGTATCATTAGATTTGTCATCTGTAAAATTGTCTGTATGGGTTGCGTTGTCTTCCTCAGATGCTGTCACCTGGTTGCCGGAGCCGGCACTATCAGCTTCTACATTCTGGAATATGCTCGTTGTATCTTTGGAGCCTGCAGAGGTACTCTCCATAGCCTCAGGATTCTTCCTGGCATAATCTGACAGAGTCTCTCCGCTTGCCAGAATTCTCGCGCCTACGGCAGCAATAACAATAACCCCCAACAGCAGCAAAATGTCTCTGAATACTTTTCTGTCCATACCTTATCCCTTAATATTTCATCGTTAGAATTCAGTTACCAGTACACCAAATAATAAATAACTGCATCAAATCCGCCGAGAATTCTTTCAGATGTAAGGCGGAAGAAGGAGTCGATGCAGCTATACATCGTGGCGGGCAATTCTGCCTCGGCCGGAGGGTAACTGAATCATAACATTTCGTCTTATAGTGTTACTATACCACATCTTTCTTTGCTTGTAATTGATGCATATTTCTAGTAAAATAGGCAGGTGGTTACAATTCAGTTGCCGGCCGGCCGGAGCAAACTTACATCTGCGTTGGTCAGCTTCGGCCTGCGGGCAACTGAATTGTATTATTGTTATAAAATCAAGCTGTTTTTCGCTGGAGATTTTTGCATGAAAGAAATGATAAGCACCGACAAGCTTGTTTTTGAATATATACGACGCGACGAGGAAGGGAATGTAGAAGGTATCACCAGAGCTGTCGATGAGGTAGACCTCAGGGTGAAGCAGGGGCAGTTTATCGCTATTCTTGGTCACAACGGATCAGGTAAGTCTACCCTTGCGAAGCACTTTAATGCTCTTCTTTTTCCTACTGAAGGTGAGGTTTATATAGACGGCATGCTCACCGATAAGGAGGAGAATCTTTGGGAAATCCGTCAGGAAGCGGGGATGGTATTTCAGAATCCTGACAATCAGATTATTGGACAGGTTGTTGAGGAGGATGTTGGATTTGGCCCCGAAAACATGGGGGTTCCAACTGAAGAAATATGGGAGAGAGTTGATGAGAGCCTCAAGGCTGTCCGTATGGATAAGTTCAGAAAGTCTTCACCCAACCATCTGTCTGGAGGACAGAAGCAAAGGGTATCTATCGCTGGTGTAATAGCTATGCATCCAAAGTGCATTATCATGGACGAACCGACTGCTATGCTTGATCCAAATGGAAGAAGAGAAGTAATTAGGGCCGCGAGAGCCCTGAATCAGGTAGAGGGGATAACGGTTATTCTCATTACGCATTATATGGAAGAGGTTGTGGACGCTGACAGAGTCTTTGTCATGGACAAGGGCAGGATAGTAATGGAAGGGACGCCAAGACAGGTCTTTTCCCAGGTTGAGAAGCTTAAGGAGTTACGTCTGGGGGTACCACAGGTTACGATGCTTGCCTATGAACTTAGAAAAAGCGGCCTTCCGATCCCCGATCCAATATTATCAAGGAAGGAACTGGTGGAGGCGCTTAAGGCATGTCGATAATAGTTAATCATGTCAACTATATTTATGAAGAAGATACCGCTATGGCACATCCGGCTCTGATTGATATCAATCTGCAGATACCTGAAGGGCAGTTTATCGGGCTCATTGGACATACCGGATCTGGAAAATCTACGTTGATACAGCACCTTAATGGTCTTATCAAGCCTACCAGCGGAGAAATATTTTATAACAATCAGGATATCAATGAACCCGGGTATAACAAAAAGGTACTGAGGTCTCAGGTGGGATTGGTTTTTCAATATCCTGAACACCAGCTTTTTGAGACAGATTGTTTTAAGGACGTATGTTTTGGCCCTAAAAATATGGGACTTCCTAAGAAAGAGGTGGAGCTGCGGGCATATACAGCTCTAAAACAGGTTGGATTTGAGGATGAGTACTTTTATCAGTCTCCCTTTGATCTGTCAGGTGGTCAAAAGAGGCGGGTTGCTATAGCCGGAGTCCTTGCGATGAAGCCTGAGGTACTTATTCTGGATGAACCAACTGCAGGTCTTGATCCAAAGGGCAGAGAAGATATTCTCAGGCTGATAAGCGATCTTCATGCGAAGATGCGCATAACTGTAATTCTGGTGAGCCATAGCATGGAAGATGTAGCGGATTATGTTGACAGAATAATAGTTATGAATAAGGGGCGTGTAGCTTTTGATGCGCCGCCAAAAGAGGTATTTGCTCATTACAGAGAGCTCGAAGAGATGGAACTTGCTGCTCCGCAGGTTACATATTGCATGCAGGATCTTGCTGCTGCAGGTTTTGATGTTGATACATCAGTGACCACGTTGGAGGAGGCTAAAAAAGAGATTTTGAAGGCGTTTGGTAAATGCTAAGAGATATTACATTGGGACAGTACTACAGGGCAGATTCTGTTATCCACAGGCTTGACCCAAGAGTTAAGATTGTGGCTACATTTGCCTTTATTATTTCCCTTTTTATTGTCAAAAACTTTATAGGATACTTGATAGCCGGACTGTTTCTGGCTGTTTGCATAAGACTTTCACAGGTACCGCCCAGGTTTATTTTCAGGGGGATGAAGACAATCTTTTTCCTGCTGATCATCACGATGGTATTCAACCTGTTTCTGACTGCCGGTGAGCCGATATTTACATTTTGGAAATTTCAGATTACTAAAGAAGGAATAAAGCTTGCGGCCATGATGGGAATAAGGCTTGTGTTCCTCATTACAGGATCCTCGCTAATGACTTTGACGACAACTCCGAATAACCTTACGGATGGACTGGAGAGCCTTCTTGGGCCGCTTAAAAAGGTAAGAGTTCCGGTGCATGAGATTTCAATGATGATGTCGATTGCGCTCAGGTTCATACCAATTCTTATGGAAGAAACCGACAAGATTATGAAGGCGCAAATGGCAAGGGGCGCAGATTTTGAGAGCGGATCAATAATCAACCGGGCCAAAAATCTTGTGCCACTTCTGGTGCCGCTGTTTATTTCGGCCTTCAGGCGGGCAAACGACCTTGCGATGGCGATGGAGGCAAGGTGTTACCGTGGCGGAGAGGGCAGAACCAAGATGAAACCGCTTATATATAAAAAACGTGATTTCATTGCTTATCTTGTGATAGTTCTTTATCTTGTGCTCATAGTAGTTATGGGAAGAATTCTGTTTAGATGAACAGGGAATGTCAATATGGTAAAGAAAAAGAGGGTAATGCTTGTTGTCTCCTATGACGGGACAGCCTATAACGGCTGGGCGCTTCAGGGAAGCACCCACAATACTATAGAAGAGATGCTGAACCGGGCAATCCATGGACTGACCGGAGAGACGGTTGCGGTAATTGGCGCCAGCAGAACTGATGCCGGAGTTCATGCATTGGGAAACATTGCTGTGTTTGATACCTTTTCGTCTATTCCCGGAGAGAGATTTTCTTTTGCATTAAACCGCATTTTGCCGGACGACATCAGGATTGTGGTGTCGAAAGACGTTGCACTCTCCTTTCATCCAAGGCACTGCAATACGCTAAAGACCTATGAATATCGTGTTCTTAACACAAAGATGGAAGTTCCTGTAAAAAGATTGTATACCTATCATTTCAGCATGCCTCTGGATACGGAGCTGATGCAGGAGGCGGCGGGCTATCTTGTGGGTGAGCATGATTTTACCAGCTTTTGCAACGTGCAGTCGCAGGCCCTATCGCATGTCAGGACTATCACGGATATCTCTGTACGAAGAAATGGCGATGAGGTAAGCATTTTTGTCACGGGCAACGGCTTTTTGTACAATATGGTCAGGATAATCGCAGGGACGCTTCTTCAGATAGGAAGAGGGAAAGGGTGTCCCTCAGATGTCGGGGAAATGCTTTTAAGGAAGGACCGGAAGGCAGCAGGTCCCACAGCTCCTCCTCAGGGGTTATGCCTGTATGAATACAGGTTCGTGGACGGAATACCGGAGCCGGAGGCATGAGCAGGATCCAGGGTTCATTTCAAAGCCATGGAGACGCAAGGTGACTTTTGGCCTCAACATCATTAATTGAGTTGGCCGACAAAAGCTCGTCAGTCCATCTCCGGCTGTGCATATTGTACAATCACTTCGGGCACGCTCTCGCTCCTTTCGCTTCGTAGCGGTACTAAGCTCGAAAATACCTCGCTAAGTACCGACGAGCTCATAGGGCCACTCAGCCTATTGTGCAATATGCACAGCCGGAGCTGGCCTGGTGAGATTTTGTCGGTCGACTCATATAAATAAGTACTATATAACATAAATACGACATCGCGGGAGAAGTTGGCTCAAAGATGCCAGAGGCTTGGATATGTTTCAAAAGGGGTGCAGATATGAAACATGGGAGAATGAAGCTTGTATCAGCATTGGCTGCAATTACACTTTTGTTTATAATTCCGTCCTGTGGCAGCCCCGGGACTGTAGCTGACGATGTAAAATCAGACGAAGAGCCTTCACAGGAAAAAGCTGCGCCACAGGCAGCAGGCACTTCGGCATCGGAAGATATGCAGCAGCCATCTTCAGAGCTTTCAGAGGATGAGCTGGAGGAGTTCACGGTTCTTTTCAACATTCCGGAGTACAATGGCTTTTTGTCAGAATCCTTCAGCTCGCCGGAGAAGATCAACTGGGATGCAGTGATGCAGTTTGGCGCAGGGATCAGTGCAAGGGACATTGGAGAAGAGGAGGTAAATGACTATCTCAAAGCAGTCAGGCAGGACAAGGTATATGGGGAGCTTCTGGCTGTGCGCAGGGCTGATCTTGGCGAGTATATTACAAAGCATACGGGACTTGATTCCGTTCCCGATGATGCTCTTTCGTGGGAATACATAGCTGACCATGATTCATATTATACTGAGCAGCCCTCGTCAGAGCCTGTCAGTTATACCTGCGTGGAAGGAACGAGGAAGGGCGATGACTATGAGCTGAGATTCAGGGTAAATCAAGGCGATGCTTCTGAATCAAAATCAGGGAAGAATTATGGGAGACGGGCAGACAGAGTACTTACACTGAGGATGGTCTGCGGAGAAGCGATTGTTGAATCAAACGCTATCCAGTGGGATGATTACTGCGATGAAAGCCAGACCTTCGATGTGAGTTTTCCTCAGTTTGACAGCACGGTGCGCTTTATAACATATTCAGTGGCTCCGGATGATATATCAATTGTTCTTGTAAAGGACGGCAATCGTCTGACAGATCTTTTTACTTCGGTTCAGACAGAGGAGGGAAGCAGCAATCTCAATGAGGTGCTTGCAGTGAGCTTCTTTGATTTTGACTATGACGGAATGGTTGACATCGAGGTGATCGGTGATTCAAAGCTCGGAAAACATGCTTTATTATATAAGGCTGTATCCACAGAATACCTGTTTGAGTCCTTTGCTGATCTGGATGAAAAGAAAATGACAGAGATCGGCAGTGACTTCACTTTGCCCGGTATCAGGGAGGCGATTCTTGGTGACAGCAGCGATGATGTTCAGATGGGCTATCAGGATCTGTACGCAAGGATTGCAAGGCTTTATCAGCTGACAAACGACGAATATAAATTTGATCTTATAAATGTTGATGACAATTCTGCCCCGGCACTGGTCATAGACTGCAATGGCTATCATATGTCACTGTATTCCTGCGAAAACGGCAAATCTCACTGCCTCATGTATAACCGGCCCTATGGTGCCGCCGGAAATGCCGGTTATTCCTATGCCCCGGGCAAAGGTGTTTTTTTCAATCAGAACAGTGACCACGCAGGAGCAATAATGAATGTATACTATATGCTTATGCATGAAGGTAAAGAGCTGGAGGCTGACTATGCAGTCACGTATCTGATGTTTAATGATCTGAACAAAGACGGATCTCCAAGTGATGATGAAATTGCCGCCACTGAGGATTTCCATCCCTACAGTGCAAAGTACTACAACTATACGGATAAAAATATGACAGACGCTGAGACAGAAGCTAAGATTAAGCTTCTTGACGGCTATGATCAGGAGTATATTTCAGGCAAACTGGATTACAAAACACTGATAAACAGACTCCGAAAATAGTGAAGAAACAGAAGAACTATCTAAGGGACTGCACCGGACTGCAGATGCCCGGCAAACGTTTTTAAGTTTACGAAAATTTCATAAAATGATTATCCTTTTCTCTCACATAGCGACATTCCAAAGTTTATAATTATTGTGACTAACATTGCGATGAGTCGTACCTTGGTGAGTAAGGAACTGTAGCGAAATAACCTGAACAATTTACTTGTCTGAATTTCCAAATGCCGCGTCAGAAAGCCTTAGCAATGCCCGCATTGCCTACGTTTTCTTCCTTGTATTTGAAAATTCATCCTGCGTAAATTGTTCAGTTAATTCTGCTACAGTTCCTGACAAAGCAAACAAAAAGGAAAACGTGCGTTTATAGATGAGAGAAAACACAGATTCAAAGACCGGTGTGCACAGCATTATCCTCGTGATCGTGACGATAGCGTCCATTGGTCTTATACTTGAGAGCATTTCCGAGAAATGGGAGTTCTGGGTTCCGCCGCTGCTTATTGGTGGAGTCATTGCATCCTGGTGGATACATTTTGCTCAGTATGGTGCGGAGAAGTTCCGCGAAAATTTCTATCTTGTATTTTCTATGATGGCTGCTTTTTTTCATGGCATGCATGAGAGCAGTTTCTTTGACGTTGTCGTCATATCTTCCCTGCTTATGGTCGGTTTTTCGCTGTGCGGACGGATTGTTTTTTTGAGGCTTATTCTCATCGAGTATTTTGTGATCATATTTGTACAGCTTGTCCTTGCCTTATTCAGGAGGCATATTGAGTTCAGTTCAATGAATATCTCCAGGATCATTCTGCATACAGCAACCATGCTGTGCATGTACTTTGTCTGTATCAGATCGATAAGTATAAGGGAAAAGCTGCTGGAAGTGATCGAGGAGAAGGAGGCAGAAAAAGAGGCTTCAAACGCCGATATGGACAACTTCCTCGTAAATATCTCCCATGAGCTTCGGACTCCCGTCAATGTTGTGATAGGCATGTCAAGTCTTTTCATGAAAAAGAAGAACAGCAGGGAGGTGGCTTCTATCCGGGATGCCGGGATCAGATTGTCCCACCAGATAGAGGACATTCAGGACTATACGGAGATACTGCGCGGTGACGCAAGACTCGAGGAAGAGTTCTATATGATGACCTCCCTTATCAACGATGTCATTACCAGCTACAAAGCCAGGGAGGGAAGCGAAGAGATTGAGCTTATTGTGGACCTTGATCCGAACATTCCTGCTACGCTTCGCGGTGATATAAAAAAGCTTCACAAGATCTTCAGGCACCTTGTTGACAACGCCCTGAAGTTCACCAGGAAGGGCGGGATTTATGTGCGTGTCACAGCTATCAGGAGAGATTACGGAGTGAATCTTCTGCTTGAAGTAAGTGACACAGGTATCGGTATGACCAGGCATCAGATTGAGAATGCGGCTACAGGTCTTTTCCAGGCAAATAAAAAGAGAAACAGAAGCACCGGAGGCATCGGACTGGGGCTCAAGATAGTCATGGGCTTTGTCCACAGCATGAGCGGTTTTGTGACCATAGAGAGCGAGGGCAGAAGGGGAACGACGGTGAGGGTCAGCATCCCGCAGGATGTGATAGATGACAGGCCCTGCATCAGTGTGGAAAATCCTACCGAGAAATACATCATCTTCCATGTTATTCCGGAGCAGTTCAAGGTTCCGGAGGTTCGTCAGTTCTATGAAAGGCTGGCGTTCTCTACGATCAATGAGCTCAAGGTAAATCTCTTTTCGGCGGGCAGTGTCGATGAGGTGAAAAAGCTGGTGGAAAGGCTGCCGATTACCAATATTTTTATGGGCGAGCCTGAATACAAAAAGGAACCGGAATATTACGACTATCTGTCTACCCAGGGTGTTAGCGTCACCGTTTGCTCAGACGGCGGCCTTGAGATCAGCAGGGACAGCAGGGTAATCATAGTTCCAAAGCCAATGTATGTATTCCCTGTGGCTAAGATATTAAACGGTGTCATGGAACCGATGGATATTGTCTATTCAGAGGACAATGTGAAGCCTGATCTTAAGGGCGTAAGGGCGCTGGTTGTGGACGATGAGCCTATGAACCTTGTGGTTGCCACAGGCCTTTTCAGGGACTATGGAATGCTCACAAACACGGCCGACAGCGGCATGGCTTCACTGGAGATGGTGGCAAGGTCAAATTACGACATCATCTTCATGGACCACATGATGCCTGAGATGGACGGCGTAGAGGCCATGAAGAAGATAAGGGACCTTGTAAAAGACAGGGAAGGCGAAGTGAAGATCGTTGCACTTACTGCAAATGCGGTATCAGGTGCAAGGGAGATGTTTATGAGAGAGGGATTTGACGGCTTTATCAGTAAGCCTATAGATCTTGGCGATTTTGAGAGAGTAATGAAGCGGGTACTTCCCGATTCTGTCAGGAACAGGGGGCTGTAACAGGCAGTTTCTTAGGGAGGCTGACAATGAATTTTTTCCAGAAGGTTTATGCAAGAGCAACTGACCCATCAAAGGACATGAGCGAGCGCATTTTTATCACAATGACGGTCGTTGCTATTGTTGTGGGAATAATGGCTCTCATCGGGGACATACTCGTCGGTGAAAACATTGTTGAGATCGGAGTTCTGATCGCAACATGTTTCGTTGTGCCCTCAACTGCAATTTTCTGTGTCAGAAATCATAAGGTTGCTGCGGGGACAAGACTTATTGTTCTTGGGCTTGTTTTTGTAATAATACCTGTCATCTTTTTCTTTGGCGGCGGAATAAGCGGCGGATCAGTGCCGTGGATGATCTTCAGCTATCTTTACATCGGTCTTCTGCTCTCCGGAAGGTGGAGAGCTGTGATGCTGTTTATCCTGACTCTGGTAATAATATTTAATTACTGCATGAGCTATTTTCACCCGGAGACTGTCATATATCATGATGTCTTAACTGATCACATAGATTCCATATTTGCGGTCATTGAGGTTGGAATGATGTGCTTTATCATGGCATGGTTCCAGACGAGGCTCTTCCGTGAGGAGAACAGGAGGGTGAGGGAGGAGACCAAAAAGGTTGAGGAGCTTATGCGGTCCCAGAACAGGTTCTTCTCAAGCATGAGCCATGAGATCAGGACCCCGATCAATTCCATACTGGGTCTCAACGAGATAATTCTGAGGCAGGAGGATGCCTCTGATGAGATAGTCAGGGATGCCTCGAATATTCAGGGTGCAGGCAGGATGCTGCTTGCTCTTGTCAATGACATCCTTGATATCAGCAAGATTGAAGCCGGCAAGATGGACATTGTGCCTGTAAACTACAATCTCGGGAATATAATCTCCGAGATCGTAAACATGGTCTGGCTCCCTGCTGAGGAGAAGGGACTGAAGCTCAAGGTGGACATCGACCCATCAATACCCGCGGAGCTCTTTGGCGATGAGGTCAGGATAAAGCAGATACTGATAAACCTTCTGAACAATGCCATCAAGTATACGAAAGAGGGAACCGTGACCTTTCACATGGAGAGGGAAGGCTCAACCGAGGACCAGGTACTTCTGATGATATCTGTCTCTGATACGGGTATCGGGATCAAGCAGGATGCACTTCCGAATCTTTTTGACATCTTCCAGCGCCAGGATGAGGAGAAGAACCGCAACATCGAGGGTACCGGTCTGGGGCTTTCCATAGTAAAGCAGCTGGTTGAGCTTATGGGAGGAAAGATCACCGTCAACAGTATCTACACAAAGGGCTCCACCTTCACGGTAACGCTCTGGCAGAAGGTCACAAGTCCCGAAGCTGTAGGTGACATAAGCATAACAAACAACGGAAGCCTCAAGAATTCATCCAGGTATGTAAGCACCTTTAAGGCGCCCGATGCCAGAGTCCTCATCATAGATGACAATGAGATGAACCTTGAGGTTGAAAGAAAGCTTCTCGAGAATACGCAGGTTACCATCGACACGGTAAGGAGTGGAATGGAGGCCCTTTCAAAGACGCTGTCAAACCGCTATGACGTCATCTTTCTTGATCACCTCATGCCCGAGATGGACGGTATTGAGTGCCTCATAAAGATAAGGACACAGGTGGGGGGCCTGAACAACATGGCTCCTGTAATTGTGCTGACTGCAAACGCGGCTGCAGAAAACCGCGAGCTATACAACGTGACAGGGTTTGACGGCTATCTTGTGAAGCCTGTCTCCGGGCAGCAGCTGGAAAACGTACTTCTTTTGCACCTGCCACCGAATAAGATAATCGGTTATGGCAATCCTGATATTGAAAAAGAGAAGATGAATACCGCAAGGAGCTACAGAAGAAAGCTCCCGATCCTCATTACTACCAGCACCATGTGCGACCTGCCGCAGAGTGTTATCAGGAATCTCTATATCTCAACCATTCCTTTCAATATTCATGTGGGTGGAAGAGTGTTTTACGACAGACTTGAGGCGGGGACGGAGGGGCTGCTACGGTATATAAATGAGGGTGGAACGGATTATGAGTCCGAACCGCCGACTGTGGATGAGTTTGAGAAATTTTTTGCAGCACATCTTGACTACGCTCATCAAATCATACACATAGCCTTTACGACATGTATGAGCAAGGAATATGAGAGAGCCTGCGAGGCCGCAAAGGTATTTGAAAATGTAACAGTCGTCAATTCGACGCTTGCGACCAGTGCAATGGGCATAATGGTGCTCATTGCAATTAGGATGGCACAGCTGAACTACAGCGTTGAGAGGGTAGTGTCAGAGCTTGACAGGATCAGCAGGAACCTGCGGTGCGGCTTCATCGTTGGAAATCCGGAGTTCATGATGCGAAAGCACCTGATAAGCGGTGTTACCTACAGGATAGCTTCCACGCTGGGATTCAGGCCTGCTTTTGTTCTGAGACAGGACTCCTTCCACCTTGACAGGCTATTTCTCGGGGACAGAAGAAAGGCATATGAGAGCTACATAAGGCACCTTCTTCCGGCTTCAATGCAGCCTGACCTCGGCGTCATCTTTGTCACCTATGTTGACATAAAGGAGGCTGACCTTCTCTGGATTGAGGACAGGATAAAGGAGAGGTTCCCGTTCAAAAATATTATTTTCCAGAAGGCATCAGCCGCAATCTCGCTAAACTGCGGGCCCGGAACCTTTGGGCTCTTCTTCCTCATGCAGGAGGAGCCGGGCATTAATCTGAGCCTGATGCTGCCAAAGGACATGGGAGATGAGTATGGGGATATTGATGAAGAGGACAGCTACAACACAGACTCCGGGACATACTATGGTGAAAATGATACGAAGGCGCCTGGCAGCGGGGATGCCGGCGATAGGGATGATGCTGCAGGCGAAAGAGCAGGGAAAGAACTCAAGTGGTACGACAGGCTTGAGGGAATTGACGCTGAAGTTGCTATAAGGAACAGTGGCTCGGAGGATTCCTTTGAGGCTGTGCTTAAGATTTTTTACAATTCCATACAGACCTATTCCGATGATATAAAGGAGTACTACAGTAAGGAAGACTGGCAGAATTATACCATCAAGGTCCATGCCCTCAAGAGCTCTTCGAAGCTGATAGGAGCGCTGGAGCTTTCTGATATGGCAAAAGAGCTGGAATTTGCCGGGAAAGAGGGACGCCATGATTATATAAGGCAAAATCATGATGCACTCATCATGCGCCTTGAGAGTTATCGTGACATCCTTGGAGAGGCACTTGAAGGAAGGAGAGAGGACGCATATCCCGGAGAAGCTGATACCTGTGATGATGGTTTGATCGGTGATGACGGGAAACCAATAAATTCTTCAGCCGGTGATCATGATAAGAAGTCTTTTGCTGAAGGAACGGAAGGTGCAAGAAAAAAGCCTGTTGCTGACGACTTCATAATGCAGGCGGCATATGCGGAGATAAAGAGGGCAGCTGCTTCAATGGACGGAGACTCTCTCTGGAAGGTATTTGAGGAGCTTTCAGATTACGAGATTGCCGAAGAGGAGAAAGAGAAGTATAATCTTTTGAAGAAAAAATCAGACAAGCTCGATTTCGAGGGCATAATGGAGGTGCTTTAGTTAAAATGGGACAGGAAAAAAAGGTTGACTACAGATTTAAGATACTGTATGCGGTGGGGATAATAATAGTTGTGGCATATCATTGCTACGGGGGATCCATCAATCTTTTTAAAGACTGGTTTCCGTATGAGGTCTTTACACTGCCGATGTTTGTGTTCTGTTCGGGGTATTTTTATAAGAGCAGGGCTGAAGAAAATCTTCCGAAGTACTATCTGAAGAAGTTCCTGTCACTGATAGTTCCGCTGTATATTGGAACTGTGGTCTATGGCCTGCTTGTTCAGGTTTCAAGGCTGGCGGGATTTGAGATCGGCGGTGAGTTCACCCTGACAAATGTACTGGTACAGCCTATCATTAACGGGCATGAGTTCATCTACAACCTGGGAAGCTGGTTCCTTGTTCCTCTTTTCATGATAGAGATCTACAATGTTACCTTCAGGAAGCTTGTGCATCTAATCTATAGGGATATGCCTGAGTGGTTCTTCTTCGCTGTAAATCTTGCACTTGGGATACTTGGAAACAATCTTGCCTGCAAGGGACTTAACACCGGCTGGTGGCTGGTGCTGGTCAGGATGCTGTATCTTCTTTCATTCTACGAGTTG